>JBBQXV010000073.1:0-32359 GCA_038209335.1 Polyangiales bacterium
TCGGCGATGATGCGACGCACATCTTCCTTCGATCGCGACTTTCGCGAGGCGTCGGTCATCATGTCGTAGATCGCATCGGCGTCGCCGCTCGACGCCGCGGCCGCGTAGGCGCGCGCGGCCTCGCGGGGATCGGGGAGCGTCTGCGTCGCGCAGCCGCACAGCGCGAGCACGAAAGGCGCGAGCGAGACGAGGAGGCCACGACGCATCGCGCTCCAGCCTACGCGAGCTGGAGGATGTGGGCTATGAAGACTCCGTGCGCCGCCTCCTCGTTCCGGCCATGGCGTTCGCTGTCGTCGCGGCGCTCCTCGTCTTCGCGCCGAACCCAGCGCGCGCGTTCGGCGACATCGGCGCGTTCGATCCACGCGTCCTCCTGACGGGCGCGCAGACGTCAGCCGCGCGCGCGACCGCGCCGGGTCGCTGGTCGTGGGAGCTCATTCAACGAACGAGCGCGCCCGCGCGCCTCCGACCCAGCACGGTGCGCGCCGACGATGCGGCGATCACCGATGGGCCCTTCGTCTACTGGAGCGGCGAAGCAGCCGTCGCGCCGCTGACGTCCTCCGAGGTCGCGGGGTTGCGTCGCTTCTTCGCGCTCGGCGGCGTGATGCTCGTCGACGACGCGGCTCCGCAAGACGACGGCGCGCCCGGTGCGTTCGGACGAAGCGCGCGCGCTCAGCTCGCGCGGGTGTTGCCGAGCGCGGCGCCGATCTCGATCGCCGCGGACAACGTCGTCTTTCGAACCTTCTATCTATTGCGGCGCGCAGAAGGCCGTATCGCAGGACCGAAGACGCTCGACGCGATCGTTCGCGGCGGCGCGGTCGAGGTGATCTTCTCGTCGCACGATCTCGGCGGAGCGCTCGCGCGCGGCGCCACCGGCGTGTGGGAGATGCCGGTGGTGCCGGGCGGCGACGCGCAACGCGAGCGCGCGATCCGCCTCGCGGTCAACGTCGCGATGTACGTCCTCTGCTCGAACTACAAAGACGATCAGGTGCACGCGCCGTTTCTCATGCGCCGCCGCGCGCTGAATCCCATCCCCTGATGCTCGACCTCCCGTCGACTCACCTCGCGACGACGAGCGATCTTCCACAGTGGGCGGTCGTCCTCGCGTGCGTGCTCGGGGCGGCGAGCTTCCTCATGCTCCTCGTCGAGATGCGACGACGCGAGCGCGGCGGTGCGCTCATCGCGATCACCGGGCTCCTCGCGCTCGTGGCGCTTCTGACGGCCGTGCTTCGTCCGGTCAAGATCGCGGCGCGCGAGAGCGTCGTCGGCGCGCGCGTCGTCGTCCTCGGCGACACGTCGCGATCGATGGCGTTGAAATCGGACGACGCGAAGACGCGGCGCGAAGTGCGCGATCTCGCGATCGCCGCGGTCGCGAAGCAGGCGTCGAACGCGCGCCTCGTCGTCCTCGGCTTCGGTGACGGCGCGCCCGTTCCGCTCGACTCGTCGGCGACGACGCGCGATCCGGATGCGACCGCGCGGACGCCGCGGAGCGATCTCGCCGCTGCGCTGCGCGCGCTCGCTGCCACGGCAGACGAACGGCCCGCCGCGATCGTCGTCGTGTCGGACGGTCGCCTCGACGATCCGCCGGAAGAGGCGTCGGAAGATTCGCTCCGCGCGCTCACCGAGTCGCTCCGTCTTCCGATCCACACGATCGCGACGACGCGCGACGCGCCGGCCGACGCGAGCATCCGTCGCGTCGCTGCGGCGGGCGCCGCGGTCGCGCACGTTCCGATGGCGTTGCGCGTCGAGATCGGATGCGCCGGCGGTCTGGCGTGCAACGAGCTCACCGTGACCGCGAAGGAGCTCCGCGAGGAAGGCCCCCCGGCGGTCCTCGCGTCGGGTCTCGCGCACGTGAAGGACGGCAAGGCGGTCGTCGACCTCACGGTGACGCTCGAGCGCGCCGGACCGCGCATCCTCGACATCGCGATCACGCCACCGTCGGGCGACACGATCCCCGAGAACGATCGCCGCTTCGTGACGTTCAACGTCGCGCGCGAACGCGTGCGCGTTCTCCACGTCGCAGGCCGACCGACCAACGACACGCGCGCGCTCCGGCAGTGGCTCAAGAGCGACGCGTCGGTCGACGTCGTCGCGTTCTTCATCTTGCGAACTCCGTCCGACACGCCGGGCGCGTCGCAGGACGATCTCGCGCTCATTCCATTTCCGGTCGACGAGCTCTTCAGCGAGCACCTTCCGTCGTTCGACGCCGTCGTGCTCCAAGACTTCGACGCGCAACCGTACGGCCTCGAGCGACACTTGCCCGCGCTCGCAAAGTACGTCGAGACGGGCGGCGGTCTGATCATGGTCGGCGGGCCGAACTCGTTCGTCGCGGGCGGGTACGCGGGGACGCCGCTCGCGCGCGTGCTCCCCGTCGCGCTCGATGGATCGCCGGGCGCGACCGCGGCGGACACGGGCGCGTTCGCGCCGGCGTACAACGAGCAAGGGCGCGCCGCGCCGCTCCTCTCGCCGCTTCGTGCGCTCCTCGGCGACGAGCTGCCGTCGATGCCGGGTGCGAACGTCCTCGGCGACGTTCGTCCGGGCGGCGTCGTCTTGTGGACGCATCCGACGCGCACGACGAAGTCCGGCGCGAAGATGCCGGTGCTCGCGGTCGGCGACGAAGGGAACGGTCGCGCGATCGCGCTCGGCGTCGACGGCGGGTGGCTCTTGCAGTTCTCCGCGCTCGGCGCGAGGACGGCGGGACGCGGGCACGGCGCGCTGTGGGACGGGCTGCTCGGATGGCTGATGCGCGATCCGCGCTTCGAGCCGGCGCAGATGGAGATCGTCGGCGGTTGCACCGCGGGGCTCGCGTCGACGTTGCGCGTTCGGCTCTTGCCCGCGACGCCGGAGACGAAGGCCGAGACGATCAAGCTCGACGTCATGCGGATCGACGAGCAGGGCGAGAAGCCGGTGCACGTCGAGAGACCGCGACCGACCGACGCGACCGAGATCGACGTGCCGCTCCCGCCGCTCGCCGCGGGCGGATACGCGGCTCGGCTCCGCATCGGAACCGGACCCGCGACGAGGCGCGATTTCGCGTGCGAGGTCGGCGGCGATGAGTGGGCGGACTCGCGCCCCGACGGCGATCGTTTGCGCGCGATCGCGAAGGCGACCGGCGGAACGTTCGCATGGGCGAGCGACGGCGCGACGCTCCCACTTCCGAAGCCGACCGTCGTGAGCGCGGAACGACACGTGATGCCGATCGCGCCGCCGTGGACGTGGGCGCTCATCGCGGCGCTCGCGGTGGGCGTGCACTGGGTGGCGAGGCGACGCAGCGGGCTCGCGTGAGAACGCGAACATCGCCACATGCTCGCCATACTCGCCGGGCGTGATGGTAACTTCTTCTTCGTGCGATCGATCCTGTTGGCCGGCACGCTCTCGCTCGCGACGTTCTTCGGTCGCCCGACGCGCGACGCGCGCGCGCTCGTGTGGCCCGACGTGCCCGATCGCGTCGAGCGCGCGCTCGCGTCCGCCGATCCCGCCGCGCGTCGCAACGCCGCGCACGAGCTGCAGACACTCGGCCCTGCGCGTGGATCGCCGCTCGTCCTGCGCGCGCTGAGCGATCCCGACGAGGACGTGCGCCTCGCCGCGGCCGACTCGGCGATCCGTCTGCGCGTGATGGCTGCAACCGACATCGTGATCCCGTGGCTCAACGTGAAGGAGCCGCGCCCCAAGAAGAAGGCGTGCGAAGTCGCGCGCGCGCTGCCGAATCCGCGCGCGGTCGCGCCGCTCGCGCGAACGCTCGGCGATCCGGATCCCGAGGTGCGTCAGGCCGCCGCCGAAGCGCTCGGCTCGTCGACGTCGAAGGACGCGGTCGCGCCGCTCCTCGGTCGCCTCGACGATCAGCTCCCCGCGGTGCGCATCCAAGTCGTCAACGCGCTCGCGCGGCTGCGCGACGAACGCGCCGTCGTTCCGCTCGTCGGCAAGGTGCAAGACGCGTCGCCCGACATGCGGCAAGCGGTCGCGCGCGCGCTCGGAGAGCTCGGCGATCTCCGCGCGTCGCAGGCGCTCTTGCTCCAGCTGCGCGACGCGAACAACGACGTTCGACGCGAAGCGCTTCAGTCGCTCGGGCGACTTCATGCGCCGGACGCGGTCGATGCGATCGCTCCGTTCGCGCTCGAGAGAACGCCGCAGCTACGGCTCGCGGCGCTCACGGCGCTCGGGCGGATCGCGACGAAGGACGCGGTGCGCGTGCTCATCGCGGCGCTCGGCGTCGCGGACGACGCGGGCGGTGGGCTCGAGCGAACGCCGGTGCGCGACGCGCTGGTGACCGCGGGCGCAGCGGCATTGCCGCAACTTCACGCGCTCCTCGAAGGACAAGCGAGCTCGCACGTCGCGACGAGCGCGGCGTGGATCATCGGAGAGCTCCACGCTTCGACCGAGGCACCGACGATCGTCGCGGCGATGCGTCGCGGCACGCTCCCCGTCGCGGCCGCGTTGCGCGCGCTCTCGGGGCTCGGCGGCGTCGACTCGGTCGGCGTCGTGCTCGAGTTCATCGGCGACGCGAACCCGGCCGTGCGGGCGGAGGCGCTGCGAGCCGCGCAAAAGCTCCTCGATCCGGCGCGTCCCGACGGTCGCGCCGTCGAGCCGATCGCAGCGGCACTCCGTGATCCACGCCCGTCCGCCGCCGAGCGCGCGGCGCTCGCGATCCTCCTCGGTCGAACCGGCGCACCACGCGCCGCGATCGTCCTCGCCGAGCTCACGAACGCGCGCGATCCCGCGCTCCGCCTCGCCGCGATCGACGCGCTTGGCCTCCTCGGTCCTGCCGGCGCTGACGACGCGCTCCTCGACAAGCTCGCGCACGCCGACGCACAAGTTCGACTGCACGCGGCCGTCGCGCTCGCCGACGCAGGCGGCGCCAAAGCCCGCGATGTTCTCCTCGCCAAGCTCGAAGCGGGCGACGAGATCGATCGCTCCGTCGTCTGGACGGCGCTCGCAGGGATCCTGTCGCGCGCAGCGACGGACCAAGCGATCGCGCGCGTCGCTCGCGCGCTCGATCTCGCGGCGGGACCCGAACGCGACGCGATCTTGATCGCGCTCGGACGCGCACCGCTCGCGTCGGCGACGAAGAAGCTCGCGGCGGTCGCGCGCTCCGCGGACGCCGACGATCGACGCGCGGTCGCGACGATGCTCGCCGCACGCGCGGGAGACGCCGACGCGCTCGGGCTCGCACGTCTGCTCCTCGGCGACAGCGAAGCGTCGGTGCGCGCGCAAGCGGCGTGGTCGCTCGGGACGATCGGCGACGCGTCCGTCGTGGCGTCGCTCGAAGGGCTCGTTCGCGGCAGCGAGATCGACGTCGCCGTGAATTCCGCCGCTGCCATCGGGCGCATCGCCGTGCGCACGAAATCACCCGACACCGCGGCGCGCACCCTCTGCCCGCGCCTCGCCGACACGCGGTCGTACGTCCGCGCCAACTCGCTCGCCGCGCTCGCGCTCTCCGGCGCGCGCTGCGGCGACGGCGCCGTCGAACGAAAAGCTCTCTCCGACGATCCATCCGACGCCGTCCGCGCCGCCGCCGCGCTCGTCCTCGCGCGCGCCGCGCAGCCCTCCGCCGACGACAAGCGCGCACTCGATCGATGCGCCACAGACGATCACGCCGGCATGGTCGCGCACCGCTGCCGAAACGCGCCGAAGCCCCCCGTCCGCGTGCACGCCGTCGAGGTCTACGTGATCGCCGAAGGCAAGACGACGCCGCTCCCACACACCGCCTATGCGATCGAGCTCGCCGACGGTCTGCTCCACGGCGGCACCGCCGATCGACGCGGCGCCGCAGTCGATCCCGTCGCACCGGACGGCGATCTCGTCCTACGCCGCGCGAGCGCGCTGGCTCGCTAGCTTCGCCGGATCACTCGCCGCGAAAATACGTCGCGCAGCAGACGCTGCTCTCGAAGACGTCGACGCGCACGACGCGCACGCGGCCGTCGTCGATCTTTGCCGCGAGCTCGTCGGCGACGACGCGCGCGATGTTCTCGGCGGTCGGGTTGAGATCGTCGTACGGCGGGATGGTGTTGAGAAACTCGTGCTCCCACGGCTCGACGATCGCGCGGAGCACGCGACCGAGCACGTAGAAGTCGACGACCCATCCTTCTTTCGCGAGCTCCTTCGCGCGCACGGTGGCCTTGATGCGCCAGTTGTGTCCGTGAAGCTTCTCGCCATCACCCGGCGCGAAGCGGAGCTGGTGCGCGGCTGCGATTTCGGTCTCGTGGCTGATTTCCCACATCGACGCGCGTACTAGCACGCGGCGCGCGCCGCGTCCCGCGCGCCTCGTGCTACGCCTGAGACTCATGAGGAAGCGCCCGCGTCCCAAGCTGCGCGCACCGGAGTCGATCGAGACGGTCATCGAGCGCGCCGGCGAAGATCGCTTCGCGCGCAATCGCCCCGTCGTCGGCGAGCGGATCTGGCGCGACGCGGTCGGGCTTCGGATCGCGGATCGCGCGCGACCGCTCTCGCTCGAGCGCGGCGTCCTCACGTTGAAGGTCGCGACGAGCGTGTGGGCCAACGAGCTCTCGCTCCTCGCGCCGACGATCCTCGAGCGTCTCCGCGCGCAGAGCGTTCCGGTCCGCGAGCTCCGCTTCCGCGTCGGTCCGGTGGAGCCGCCGGCGCGTCCACCCGAACGCCGCACGACGCGGATCATCCCCGGCCCCGTTCCCATTCCCCCCGAGCTCGAGACCGCGCTCGCCAACGTCGACGACATCGAGCTCCGCGAGATCATCGCCGGCGCCGCGAGCGCGAACCTCTCGTGGCGCGCGCACGTCGAGCGACCGCCGCCCCGGCCCGCATCGCAGCGCGCGCAGCCCGCGTCGATCCCCGAGCCGCCCGCGCCTACCGCGCCTACCGAAGGGCCGCGAGACGCTCGAGCCCCTCGATTCGCTGAAACAGAAAGCGATCGGCGGGGCCGAAGGTAGGCAGCTTGTCGCGGAGCAGCGCGACGAACGCGCGCAATCGCACGAGATCGATCGCGTTCACTTTCCGGAACGCGGTGTAGAGCTCGTCGATGACCGGCGCGGGACACGGCCGCCCTTGCGCCGCGTAGAGCTCGATCACGTAATCCGCCCACGCCCCCTTCGCCGTCGACGACGCGAGCTTCGCCGAAAAACGCGCCGCCATGTCGACGAGCGGAACCGCGAGCCGCTTGCCCGCGCGGCTCGCCTCGATCACGTCCGCTAGCGCCGACGCCAGCAACCGCTCCGCCTCGTCCGCGCGGCCCATCGCGAGCGCCTTCTCCGCCACGCTTCCGAGCAAGAGGAACGCATCGGCGCGCCGGATCATGCTCGGCTCGGGATCGCTGTCGCTCGGCCCCTCGAAGCCTGGCTGCGACGATCGATCCGCCGCCGCCATCTTCGGCAACGTCCGCTTGCCGATCCCCGCCGACGCGGTCTCGCGCGCGACGTCGCGCCCCTGCAAGAGCGTGAGCTCTTGCGCGCCGATGACGATGCGATCGCCCGAGCTGAGCGCGACGCGGCCGCCGATCTTCTGCCCGTTGACGACGACGCCATTGCGGCTTTGAAGATCTTCGATCGTGACCCCGTCCTCGCCGACGGTGAGCAGCGCGTGGCGTCGCGACACGAGCGGATCGTCGAGCGACAGCTGGCAGCTCGCGTTTCGGCCGACGGCGAACTGTCCTTCGATCAGCTCCAGATCGTGATGGAGGTAGCGCAAGCGGAAGCGCATGGCGCGCACTCAGACCGCTGCCGACCCCTCGGGCTTCCCCCCGGGGTGGTGCCATGAGAACGCGAGGCCGCTTTGAGCTGCAGAATGCATCCGTCTCGTCACGCCCCCCCGCGCGCTCCGATCCCGAGCTTTACATTCCGGCGCGCGTTCGTGGCAAGCTTTGCGAAACCCTTTCGGATTGTCACGCCCCGTCACGACAGCGTCGGGTTCGACGCCGGGCTCTCTCCGCCGCCGTCGCCGCGGGGATCGCCGGCCCCGAGAGGCCCCGAGAGGAGCCGCCGGAGGTGCTCGACGCGCGCGATCACTTCGGCGTCCTCGGTCGTCGATGCTCGCCCGTTGGCGCGCAGGTGGTCGGCAAGCATGAAGATCGGCCCCTTCATGTCCGGCCCGAATCGCTCGGACAGCTCGATGAGCGCGTCGACCACCGGCCCGGTCGGGATGCGCGACGCGCGCCGGTACACCTCGGCGACCCAAACGCCCCAGGTCGGATCGTCGATGGCGAGGCTGGTTTTTGCGGCCGCCAACGCGAGTGACGCCACCTGCGGTGCGTCGATCACGGCGCCCGCCGCGATGAGCTCCTCGACTTGGGCGGTCGCGCGTCGGACGATCCGATCCGCGTCGGGGCTGCGTCCGAGCGCGAGCGCCTTCTCGAGCGCCTCGATGAGAAGCTGCACGCTCCACGAGTGCTGTTTGTCGGCGCCGAAGCTCCCGCTGAGGGTCTCTTCTTCGGTCTGCTCGGTCCCTTCGCAGTTGGGACACGAGACCATCTCGCGCGGGTACGGCAGGCGGCAATTCGCGCAAAGACGCAAGACACCTGTCGTCTTGGCGTGCGCTGCGCCGACCGGATCGACGCGGCAAAACACGAGATCCTGCGTACCGATGCGAAGCCGATCGCCGTCCTTCAGCTCGGTCGGCTGCCGAACCGTCGCGCCGTTCACCTTCACGCCGTTGCGGCTCCCGAGGTCTTCGACTGTCGCGCCCGCGTCGTCGATGATGATGCGCGCGTGCTGCCGCGAGACGAGCGGATCTTCGATCGTGACGTGGCAATCGAGGCTTCGGCCGAGGAGTGTGATGCCGCGAGGCAGATCAAACTCCTGCAGCAAGAACCTGAGCCTGAACCTCGCCACGCGCACCTCACCCTTTGGGGAAACCCCTCCCCCATGGAAACTATACACACGCCTCGCCGCCCGCGCCGCCATCAAAAGAAGCGCCGTCAGCGGCCTCGACGTCAGGCCAACGTTCAGGACAGGTAGGGCGAGGTCGGGCCGGATCTGATTCCGTCGCGACGTGCTCGGGCGGTGTTGTAAGGTAGCTCCCAGTGGACGCGCCCGGGCGAGATCAAATACTGCGCACGTGCCGCGAGATCCTGGCGCCGCTGGTCCGCGCCGACGGCGGTGAGATGTTCGTCGTCAGCGTCTCGGCGGACAGCGTGCACATCCACTTGAGCGGCGCGTGCTCCGGCTGCCCGGGCGCTTCGGTCACGCGCGACAAGATCCTCGCGCCGATCCTACTCGCCGCTGCACCCAAGGCGCGACTCGTCGTTACGACGGGCCCGAACGCACCGTCGGGCGCGACGAAAATCGAACCCGCGGCCTGAACGACCGCGGACTCTCCTTCACTTCTTCGGCGGCGGCTTCTTACCTACCGACGCCGACGCGCTGGCCTGCGCTGCGTTCGGATCGCTGACGCCGTGCTTCGTGACGGCGGTGATCGACGGATCGATCTGCGTCACGTCGACGGGCTTGTTCGCGCGGAGCGTGTCGAGGCGATTGAGCGTCGCGCGCTCTTCGAGCACGAGCCCGATCACGTTCGACCCGCGATCGACCGCACGCATGCGGTTGTTCGCGTCGACCCAGTCGGTCGTCGTCCGCGCGATCCCCTTCGCCGGATCCGCCGCGAGGACACGCCCCGACGATCCGAGCGCCGTGTTGATCTTCGTGACCGCCTCTTGGTACGACGAGCCGAGGCTCGCGTCGGGCTTCAGCGGGAACTCCTCGTAGATCTTCCAGAGCTTGTCGCTGAAGTAGAAGAGGTAGCGAACGCGCCCGTTGCGCATCACCTTCTGCAACGCTTCGTTGTTCTTGTAGGTGAACTCGTTGCTGATCGGCAGCGAGTCGTAGCCGTTGGGTGTGTCCATGAACGGGACGAAGCTGGTGGCGAACGCCATCTTCTTGCTGTTCATCTCGGCGCGCACGTTGTCGAGCGCGACGCCCGGTTGTGCGCGCGCGAGGATCGGCGTGTAGTCCTTCTCGAAGAACCCGCGCTGGCTGTTGTAGGCGTCGGTCACTTCGGCGTGGCTCATCCCCCACTTGAGCTCGCGCTCGAGGAAGCCCGCGAGCGACGGAACCGTCGGCGGCGGCACTTCAGGCGCTGCGGCGGGCGGAGGCTTCGCCGGTGGATTCTGCGCGACGGCGGTGAACGCCAGCGCGCCCGCGGACGCGAGCATGGCGACGACGAGGAAGCTACGGTTCATCGGAACACCCCTTACCAACGGTTCGATCGCACTGCGTTGCCAGCCAACGGCCTCAATTTTCCACGCCGGGCGCCCGAAAGCTATACCCGCGGTGGGGAAGAACCATAGCCTTAAGAGTCGCGAAGCAACTATATGCTTGGGAGTCCCATGCTCTCTCGTCACTTCGCGCGCCACTTCGGGTTCGCACGGTTCGCTCCGCTCGCACTCGTCGCCGCGTTCGTTCTGGTCGGTTGCCCGGGGGGCCCAGGCGCCGACGGGCCGAGGCGCGCGCTCCCGCCGTACACGGGGCACGCGGTCGACCTGTTCGACGACGCGATCGAACCGCAAGCCGTCGGATTGGAGCTCGAAGGGGGACGCAATCCGAAAGGCGATCCGATCCTGCGTGAGCGGACGCAAGTGGCCGACGCCGTCGTGCGCGTTCGCATCACGACCGTCACCGGCAAGAGCGAAGAATCGGGGCTGACGTACCAGCTCGGATTCCGCGTCGTCGATCAGATCACCGGTCCGCACCCGCCGACCACCGAGTTCTCGATCAAGCTCGCGCCGCGCGCGCAGGCGATCGGCATCATTCGCAACTTCGAGGATCGCCTCGTCACGATGAAGCTGACGTTCCTCGCGTTCCTGCGCGGATTCGCGCGGCCGGACGATCCGGACGGCGAGATGCACTTTCATCTCTCGCGCGATTCGAAAGAAGTGCTGGCGGCGGTCATGGAGGCCGCGACGCTGGGCGAGTTGGGACCGCAGGGCGGCTCCGGCGGATCGGCGCCTCCTCGTTCGCCGGCCTCGCCGAAATAGCGGACCGGTGCTAGGGAAAACTCCCGTGGTCGACATCAAGAGCCCCAAAGACATCGAGAAAATGCGCGTCGCGGGTCGGATGGCCGCCGAGACGCTGCTCCTCGTCGGCGATCAACTGCGCGCCGGCATGACGACCGACGACATCAATCGCCTCGTCCACGAAGACACGCTGAAGCGCGGCGCGAAGCCGGCGCCGCTCAATTACAAGGGGTTCCCCAAGAGCGTCTGCACGTCGATCAACGACGTCGTCTGCCACGGCATCCCCAACAGCGACATCATCCACGACGGCGACATCATCAACGTCGACGTGACGACGATCTACGACGGCTTCCACGGCGACACGTCCGCGACGTTCTACATCGGCACGCCCAGTCCCGAAGCGCGACTCGTGACGGAGACGGCGCGACGCGCGCTGGAGATCGGGATCGCCGAGGTGAAGGACGGGGCGCGCCTCGGCGACATCGGCGGCGCGATCCAAGAGTTCGTCGAGGCGCAAGGCTGCAGCGTGGTCCGCGATTTCGTCGGTCATGGCATCGGGCGAAAGTTCCACGAGCCACCGCAGGTGAAGCACTACGGCAAGCGCGGCCAGGGCGAGCGACTTCGCGCCGGGATGATCTTCACGATCGAGCCGATGGTGAACACCGGACGGTGGGAAGTGAAGGTCGACACGGACGACAAGTGGACGGTTCGCACCGTCGACGGCTCGCTGTCGGCGCAGTTCGAGCACACGATCGTCGTCACGAAGAGCGGCTGCGAAGTGCTGACGGCGCGACCGCGAGCGCTGCGCTTGTCCGAGAACGTCGCGGCGCTGTACGTCGCTTAGTCTCGCTCCGCTTACTTGCGTGTAGCGAGCAGCTCGGCCGCGGCGCGCTTCGCCGCGTCGCCGACTTTCACGCCGCCGATCATCCGCGCGATCTCGTCGACGCGCTCGCCATCCGCGAGGCGCTTCACAGTCGTGTGCGTGCGCCCCTTCGCTTCGGTCTTTCCGACGACGAACTGCGCGTCGGCGAGCGCGGCGATCTGCGCGAGGTGCGTGATGCAGAGCACTTGACGGTGGCGCGCGATCTCCGCGATCGATCGACCGATCACCTCGGCGACCGCGCCTCCGACCCCGGCATCGACTTCGTCGAAGACATACGTCCCCGCAGGTCCCTGATCCGCGAGGACGCGCTTCAACGCGAGGAGCGCGCGTGAGAGCTCACCGCCGCTCGCGATCTTTCGGAGCGGCCGCGGGTCCTCGCCTTTGTTCGGCGCGATCAGAAACTCGACGCGATCGATCCCCGCACGCGTGAGCCGCGCGCCGTCGACGAGCAGCGCGCCTTCGCCGATCACCGCCGTCGGCGCGACGTCGACCACGACCCGCGCGCGCCCCATCCCGAGCTGCGACAGCTCGCGGCCAATCGCGTCGGCGAGCTTCTCCGCGGCGTCGCGCCGCCGCTTCGACAACGCGCGCGCCGCGGTCGCAACGCTCGCGAGCTTCTTCGTCCGCGCCGCTTCGCACTCCGCGATCCGATCGCTCGCCACCGCGAGCGCATCGAGCTCGCGCGCGATCGCCGCACGCTGCGCGAGGAGCTCCGTCGTCGTCGGCCCGTGCTTCCGTAAGAGCTTCTGCAAGCGGAACGAGCGATCCTCGATCTCCGCGAGCCGCGCCGGGTTCGCTTCGATCCCTTCGGCGTAGCGTCCGAGCGCACGCGCCGCGTCCGACAGCTCCGCGCGCGCCGACTCGATCGTCCGGGCAAGCGCCGCGAGCGATCCGTCGATCGCCGCCGCGTGATCGAGCTCACCCGCGAGACGCGCGAGCTCGTCGCAAATCGCCGATTCGCCCTCGTAGAGCCGATCGGCCGCGCGCTGCGTCGCCTCGGTCAGCTTCTCCGCGTGACGCAACCGCCCGCGCTCCTGCTCGAGCTCGGTCTCTTCGCCCGCGCGCGGATCGAGATCGTCGATCTCGCGCAGCTGAAAGCGCAGAAAATCCTCACGCTCGGCGCGCCCGCGCTCCGCTGCGATCGCCGCCTCATGCTCTTTGTGGAGCGCGATCAGCGCGTCGACCTCCGCCGACAGCGCGACGCGCGCCTCCTCGAGCCGACCGAACGCATCGAGGTACTCGATGTGCGTCGCCGGATCCGTGAGGCTGACGCTCTCGTGCTGCGAAGCGATGTCGCACAGGTCCGTCGCGATGTCGGCGAGCTGCGTCGCGGTGCACGATCGTCCGTTGATCCACGCGCGGCTCCTTGCGTCGGCCTTGCTCCCCTCGCGCGGCGTCGCCTGAACGACGCGACGCACGATCAACGGAAGCCCGCGCGGCGTCGTCGACGGAGCGTCAGTCTCGCACGCGATCCCGGCCGCTTCGAGCTTGGCCACGACGCGCGACGCCGGATCGATCTCGAACAGCGCCTCGACCTCCGCCTCGCGCGCGCCGCTCCGCACGATCTCCGGGCTGGCGCGTCCGCCGAGCACCAGCGACAGCGCGTCGACGAGCATCGACTTTCCCGCGCCCGTCTCGCCCGTGAGCACATTGAAGCCGGGGTGAAGCTCGAGGACGAGCTTCTCGATCAGGACGACGTTCGAAACCGTGAGCTCCACCAACATCGCGACGGTGACGTAACACGACGCATCCTCAATCAGTACGCTTGACGACTTCGAGTGCGTTTCACTAGCCTAGCCGGAGCCCGGTCGAGCTGTTTCCAAAATTGCAAACCTTATCCGGCAGTTAGGCCGTCTTCCAAGTTCCAGGCGAAGTCCAGGCGATATGCCCCCGAAAACTCCCGCGAAGAAAAAGGCGCCGGCGCCGCCGCCGGAACCGCCGAAGCCGAAGTCGATCGAGGAGCGCACGGCGTACCTCGAGGGCCGGTTGCAAGAGGCTGAAATTACACTGCAAACGCAGTATCGGGACGATCTCGATCTGTCGTGGATCGCGCACGACAGCGCGCTCGAAGGGGTCGTCTACACGCTCCAAGAGCTGAAGACGGCGATCGATCCGAACGCGAGCTTCGTCGGCGACTCGAGCCTCCAGCCGGTCGTCGAAGAGATTCGTCGGCACCGCGAAGCGCTCAACTTCGTCCGCGACTTCGCGATCAAGCGGCGGCAACCGATCACGCTCGACGTCCTCAAGAAGATTTACGTCATCCTCCATCCCGAAGAGGGCGACGTCAAAACGGTCAAGTACCGCAAGGACATCCCGCAGCACCGCCTCTACTTTCACGAGTACGCGCCGCCCGACAAGATCACCTACAAAATGCGGCAGATCGTCGACTGGGTGAACGATCCCGAGACGCGCCGCGCACGCACCACGGT
The DNA here is from genome assembly GCA_038209335.1 of Polyangiales bacterium. Taxonomy (GTDB): domain Bacteria; phylum Myxococcota_A; class Polyangia; order Polyangiales; family Polyangiaceae; genus JBBQXV01. Next base: position 14,225 of record JBBQXV010000073.1, read on the forward strand.
GCGCATCGCGTCTCGCGCGCACTACGACATCCTGCGCGTGTTTCCGTTCGCCAACGACAGCGGCAAGGTCGCTCGGCTGTTCATGAACCTGCTTCTCCTTCGCGGCGGGTATCCGCCGGCGATCGTCCATTCGACGGAGCGGCAGCGCTACTACGAGGCGCTCAAGGGCTCGAGCGCGACGATGAACACGATCGTGCAAGACGCGATCGACAACAGCCTCGCGTCGATCGAGAAGCTCCTCGACGTGTACGAAGCGAAGAAGCGGGGCGAGTAGGCCGAGTGCGCGGGCGAGTCGGCGGCCGCATGACCGCCGGAAGCTTTACGAAAGCGCGCTCCGCGGGGTAACACGAAGGCGATGCTCGCGAAGCGTGTGATCCCGTGTCTCGACGTGCGCGATGGGCGCGTCGTTAAAGGGGTTAACTTCGTCGCGATCCGCGACGCGGGCGATCCGGTCGAGCAGGCGCGTCGGTACGACGAAGAAGGCGCGGACGAGATCACGTTCCTCGACATCACGGCGTCGCACGAGAAGCGCGGGACGATGGTCGAGGTCGTGGCGCGGACGGCGGACGTGACGTTCACGCCGCTCACCGTCGGCGGCGGCGTGCGCGAGCTCGACGACGTACGCGCGCTCCTCGCGGCGGGCGCCGACAAAGTGAGCATGAACTCGAGCGCGGTGAAGACGCCGGAGCTCATTCAGCGAAGCTCGGATGCTTACGGCGCGCAGGCGATCGTCGTCGCGATCGATGCGAAGCGGCGCGCGGATGGCCGCGGCTGGGAAGTGTTCGTCAACGGCGGGCGTACGGCGACGGGGCTCGACGCGATCGCGTGGGCCGAAGAGGTCGTGCGCTTCGGCGCCGGAGAAATCTTGCTCACGAGCATGGATCGCGACGGAACCAAGGTCGGCTACGATCTCGAGCTGACGCGCAAGGTGGCCGACGCGGTTTCGGTGCCGGTGATCGCGAGCGGCGGCGTGGGGACGCTCGAGGATTTGCGCGCGGGGCTCGTCGAAGGGCGCGCGAGCGCCGTGCTCGCCGCGTCGATCTTTCACGACGGCGTTCACTCGATCGGCGAAGCGAAACGCTACCTCGCGGATCACGGCGTTCCCGTGCGTCTGGCAGAAGCCGAGGTGCGTGCATGAGCGCGCTCGAGACGTCGGTGACGCTCGAAGAGATCTTCGGCGTCGTCAACGCGAAGCGCGTTCCGCTCGCGCCCGAGCTCGCGGGGTACCTCGCGCTCGAGATCGCCGAGGGGGCGGACGCAGCGGGCGGCGACATCGATCCGCGCTTCGTTTTCATCGGCGAAGAAGGGACCGTCGGCCTCGTACGTCCGCGCCGCGACGGCGCGACGGGGAGCGCGGAGGGATCGATTCGATCGATTCTCGCGCGACTCCTCGAGTCGAGCGGATCGCAAACTCCGGCGCTCGGGACCGCGTCGAAGCGACGCGCAGGGAGCGGGCTTCCGTCGTTGGTCGAGGAGCTCGAAGCGGCGCTCATCCCGGTCAATCGCGCGGCGGGGCGACGTGCGCTCGCGCGACTCGCGCGCGAGGTCAAGCGCGTCACGCTCGGCGTCGGGCGCAATGCATCGATTCCGCCGGAGCAACAGCCGCCGTCACGCCGATCGTCGCCGTCGCATTCGTCGGTTCAGCCGCCACCCGAGCCGCGCCCCGTACCCGCGCCCGAGCCGGTCGAACGGCCTGCGAAGACGGAGCGAAACGAGCGCCCCGCTTCGATCCGACCGCCGACGCCACCGGCTGCGTTCCCGCACGAAGAGGAACGGACGACCGCGCGCGGAAACATTCCCGAAGAGGTCTACGCGACCGCGCGCCCGCTCTCGGAGCCCGACTCTGCCGCGCCGACACCGCGCGCCGAGGTGCACGACGCGAGCGAGTTGCCGACCGTCGAGTTCACGCCCGGTCAGGCGCCGACTCGTGACTCGGTCGATTCGCTCATCGCGTCGTTCGGTGTGTCGAGCAAGACGGATCAGCAGGTGTCGCGCGAGCTGAAAGCGATGGTCGGGATCGACGCGACCGCGCCGCCGCCGCGGGTCGCGGGTCGCGATTCCGAGGTCGACGCGTTGATCGCGATGACGCAGGAGAGCGCCCCCGCGCCGCGCGCGTCGTCGGCGTCGTCGCCGCAGCTCGGTGCGCCGAGCGCCGAGGCGCCACCGCCGCCGTCGTCGCGACCCGCGCGCGCGAAGGCGTCGCCCGCAGAGACCGCGCGCGCGAAAGAGCCGCCGGTGCCCGCGCCGCGTGGACCGCAGATTTCGTACAGCGACGATCGTCAGCTTCCGACCGGACCGTCGCAGCTCAAGGTGCGAACGTCGTCCGCGGATCTGCGCAAACCGAAGCGCGGGCTGATCCTGCTCGTCGCGCTCATTTTTCTCGGCGTCGGCGCGTTTGCGATTTGGCGATTGAAGCCCGGGTTCTTCTCGGGGCGCACGCAAGAGAAGATCGACGCGGAGAACGCGCAAGCCGAGGTCGAGCGACTGAAGCAGCTCGCCGCGCAGAAGGCGAGCCTCTGCAAATCGACGCTCGTCGTGACCGACGTCCCCGCGCACGCCGAGGTGCTCCTTCGCGTCGGGCAAGCGCCGATCGACGTCGATCACATGCCGGTCGGGGCGCGCCTCGAGTTCGTCGCGACCGCGGAGGGATATGCGCCGAAGCGCACCGTCGTCCTCTCGGGCGCGACGTGGGACACGGGCACCGACGGCAAGCCGCGCGTCGAGCTGCCGGTTCAGCTCGAAAAATCGAAGATGAAGCCCGGCCAGATCGATCTGTGGCCCGCCGGCGAGCCGGGGAGCGAAGCGGGCGGCAAAGGACCGCCCGGCACCGTGCACGTCGTGTCGAGCCCGAAGGGGGCCGAGGTTTGGCTCCTCGCGGGGATCGGCCCGGAGGCGACGATCTCGCAACTCAAGTGCGATGCGGACGTCGACATCCTCGTGGCCGGACCGACGACGTTGCGAAAGCGTCTGCACGCCGCCCCTGGCGACTTCAAGGACGGCGGCGACGTCAAGGGCGTGCGCACCGCACGGATCAGCGCGAAGTAGACTCTGGTCATTGACGAAGCACGGTGGCTGATTGATGCTTGGGGCCTCGGAGGAGAGGTTCATGCACGATCAGGACAGGGCCATCGTCAAAGCGCTCGTTCCCGTCGCCTGGGCGGACGGCGTCTTCGCCGAGCGCGAGAAAGAGATGCTCGACGCGCTCCTCGATGCCTACGACGCAAGCGACGCCGAGAAGGGCGAGATGCGGACATACGCCGCCGAGAAGAAGAACCTCGAGGACATCAACCTGCAAGATCTCTCGGGCGACGATCGGCGCGTTCTCTTGCAGCACGCGGTGCTCCTCACGTTCGCCGACGGCGATCAGTCGACCGACGAGGTCGATTTCCTCGTGAAGCTCGCCGACGTTCTCCGCATCCCGCAGAGCGAAGCGAAGGCGCTGATGGACGCGGGCGCCGAGCGCGCGAAGCGCTTCCTCAATCTCCTTTGACGCCACGTTTTGGGGCCGGGCCCCCAAAACAACACGCGACGTTTTGGGGCCGTGGCCCAAACCAACACGCGACGTTTTGGGGCCGGGGCCCCAAAACAACACGCGACTAGCGACGAAGGCCTTCGAGCTCTTTGAGGAGCGCGGTGGGGCTGAACGGCTTTGCGTAGAAGGCGTTCGCGCCTTTCTCGATCGCCTTCTGCTTCGTCGCGTCGTCGCTCATCGCGCTGATGATGATGATCGGCACGTTCTTCGTCTTGTCGTTGGCGCGGAGCTGCTCGCAGACATCGAAGCCGTCGAACGATCCGGGCATGTGCAAGTCGAGGAGGATCGCGTCGGGGACGCTCGCGAGCGCCTGGTCGATCCCCTTTGCGCCGTTCGAGACCGCGACGACTTCGTGACCGCGCCCGGAGACGAGCGCTTCGATCATGTGACGAATGGAGTCGGAGTCTTCGATGACGAGGATGCGCACGACGATGGGAACTCTTGCACACCTTCCTCAGCGTGGAAAGGTCACGATGACGCGCACGCCGTTCCCCTTGTTCGCTCCCGCGACCACACCGCCGCCGCTTTCGTTCGGGTTGTCGGCGATGTCGAGCACGCCGCCTTGGTACGCGACGATCTCGGACGCGATGTAGAGCGGAATGGCGCTGGGCCTGCCGTACGTTCCGGGCTCGACGTCGAGCGCGAGGAGCGCGCGACGCGCGGACGCGGGGAGCGACGTTCCGGCGTCGTCGACAATGAGGCGCGAGCCGAGGGAATCGGCTCCGCCGGCGCCGTTGGGGCCGACGGTGATCGTGACGACGCCGCCGCGAGGCGTCGCGGAGATCGCGTGCGCGAGCAGCTCGCGGAGCATCGCCGATACGCTTCGACCTGCGACACGCGCAGGCGCGCGCTCGGCTCCTTCGGGCGCGACGACGATGCGCACGTCGACCCCCGCGCGTTGAATGCGCGCGTCGATCGCTCGCGCGGCGGCGCGCGTCATCTCGATCAAGTCGTGCTCGGCCATCGGCTCTTCGACGTCGAGCTCGCCGGCGCCGGAGAGCTCAGCGACGAAATCTTGGACGAGGAGGAGTCGGCGTCGAATCGCCTCGATGCGATCTTCGAGCTCGGTCGTGCGCGGGTCGAGGAGATCGGGCGAGCTGCGATGGCCCGCTTGCGACGAACGAAGCTCAGCGAGATCGCGACCGACCGGCGAGAGCATTCCGCGCAGCGCGGCGGCGACCCCTCCCGCCATGCGCACGAGCGTCGTCAGGCGTTCGGCCGCGGGCGTCGCGAGCGGCGGCGGGTAGCTCGACTGCGACACCGGCTCTTCGCCGTGCGCGAACACTTGCGCGAGCTCACGCGCGTACGCTTCGCCCTGCTTCCGCGCTTCGTCGAGCTCTTTTCGCAGCGCCTCGCGCTCGTCGCGCTCGTCGACGCCGTCGGCCGGGAGCGACAAGAGCTCGGAGCCCGATTCGAGCTCGTACTGTCCGCCGTACCGGATCGCCATGCGACTCAGCCACGCGCGCTCGGTGTCGGCGGTCGCGGAGCTGTCCGGTCCGAGCACGACGCCGATGCGAACGAAGTCGTGGTCGCGCCGGATGTTGACCGCAGAGCCGGAGCCGGTGCCGTGGCCGACGAGCACGTGCAGCATGCGGCGGAGCTCGGACTCGTCGCCGAAGACTTCGGTGCCGCTGCCCGGTTCCATCGACACGCGCGCTTCGGGTGCGACCTCCCACAAGAGCGACGCGAGATCGATGCGACCACGCCGCCCGCGTACGTTGACAGGCGTCTTGTGCAGGTTCGAGAGCATGCGCATCGCGTCGTCGAGCGCCGCGAGCGTCGTGTCGACGCCGATTCCGGGATCGGGCACCGAGGAGTCGGGGGGCGGCGGGACGTTCGTCTTGAGCGTCTCGACGCCCTTGCGCAGACGCTCGGCGGCGCCTGCGGCCTGCTGAGTCAGCAGCCACCCGAGCTCTTGGCGAGTCAGTCGTCCTTTGGACACGCACGAGGAGCATGCCAGATGCGAGGCTTCGACGTCACGGGGATTAGTGTCGGCTGTCGTGGCGGGCGCGGGTGCGATGATCGGCCGGGCTCTGCCGCGACGGCCCGTCGCTCGCTCGCACGCCCCCGCCGGCGCTGCTCGTGACCCAGTGACGCTCGGCGCCGAGCGCGAGCCACGTCAGCGCGACGCGGGCGGATCCCGACGCGCCGCCGCCGACGGTCGTCGCCTGCTTCTCGCTCCACTGGGCCGGCGCGGGGAGCGCCAGCGATCGCTGCCCCTTCAACGACTTGATCGCCGCACCGTCGGCGCGAATCGCCGCGATGCCCGCCGCGCTGAGCAGCGCGACCGTGCCGCTTGGAATGTACGCCGCGATCACCGCGCGCACCATCGACGCGACATCCACGGCGCGCGCAGCGAGCTGCCGCACTTCGTCGAGCGAAGCGCACACGACCGCGACTTGAGCGGCAGCGTGCCCCTTCCCGTTCGGCGCCCCAACGAACGTCGCGGCGTCGACGAGATCGAGCGTGATGGCCCCCTTCCACGGAGGCGCGGGCTCGGCCTTCACGAACGCTCGCGCCGCGCTTTGGGCCGCAGCGATCTTCGATGGATCGGAGGTGCGACGTTCGCGCGCGACGAGCACGTCGTCGGTCGGCAACGTGCGCGGCACCGTGACGCGCACGGGGCGCTTGAACGATCGCGGATCGCCGATTTCGCCCGTCGCGACGGCGCACGCCAGCGTCTCGGCGGACGCGACGATGGCGCGCGGCTCGGACGCAGGACGCGGCTCGGGATCGCACGTGCGCAAGCTGACGCCGCCGGACGAAGGGGCCGGATACATCGCGCCTTCCATCACGCGCGCGTCGGGCTCGATGAGGCGCGCGCCCGTCGCGACGAGATCGGTGAGCGCGCCCGACGACGCGAGCACCTCGAGCGCCTGCCGCGACGGAATCGCGAGGAGAAGATCCAGATGACTCGGGACGCGCTTCGACTTGAGGAGCGCCGCCGCCGCGAAGAGATCGCGAAGCGTCGCGCCGCTGTCGCCGCCGAGGAGCACTTGCGCGACGCGCTTTCCGCTGAGCTCGCGGACCGCGCGCACTTGCCCCGTCTCGTCGAGGAGCAGCGGATCGACCGCGCCGAGATCGACGTTGAGCACGTCGTCGCACGGCGCGCCCGCGTCCGGCACGAGCGCGCGGTGCGCCTTCGAGCGGCGCTGATCGCGGAGGTAGACCTCGGTGCGCTCGTCGCTCACGAACAGCGCGCCGGCGGCGCCGAACAGGGGCGCGAGCGACGCGAGGACCGCGCGCTCGGACACCGACATCAGCCGCACACTCGGACCCGCGAACTCGACGACGACGGGGGCACGCTGCTGCTCTTCGACGCGGCGCACGACGTCGCAGAGACCGCGGCGAAGGAGCTCGAGCGCGACGTCGCGCGCGCACACGAACGGACGCGTGCGCCCACTGAGGAGCACCTGAACGCTGCGCGGCGGTCGAAGCGTGATCGTCCCATCGACGAGCGCCTGACCGAGCTGCGCCGGCGACACGACGATGCTGAGCATCCCGACTCCACCGACACCTGCGAGACGCGGCTCGTCGGTGATGCAGAGGCGCGCTGGGCTCGCGAATCGCTCGAGGTGCACCGGCGCCGGATAGCCGACCCCCGGGCGAGCGACGAGCACACCGTGCGACAACATCTCGGACGGCGCGGCGCGCTCGGCGTCGGCCCCGCGCGTGTCGGTCACGCAGCGCCCGTCGTAGGCGATCGCGACCTCGACGTTCGTCTTCTTGAGACCCGCGTGGAGCGCCTCGACGAACGCGCGGACCGGCGCGCGCGCGAGCACGATCTGATCGACCTTCGCCTGCACGAACTCGCCCGAAAGCGTGGGATCGGAACAGCGTCCGGCGAGTATTTTTTGAGCCATCGTGCGGGGCGGATCCCCTGCTCGTGCACGCATGAGGGCGGGACGTTAGACCCCCCGCGCCGGCACGGTCAAGGGCGGGAGCGGTCGCTGCGGTCGCTACAATTTTTGAGCGGCTGAATGCGGGCGTCAAGGGGGAACGTCCAGGCCGAACCCCACCTGTGACGAATGTTGACCGAATTCGCACAGGAGCCCTACCTTCGTAGGATGTTCAAAGAGGCGCTGCGCGAGCTCGTGGAGAAGACCGAAGGCGGGATCGCAGGGATCGTCATGGACCGCGAAGGGATCGCGCTCGACAGCTACGCGCGCGACGACGCGCCGTTCGACATCAACATCGTCGGCATCGAGTTCGGCGTCATTCTCGGATCGGTGAAGCGCGCCGCCGAGTCGCTCGAAGCGGGGACCGCGAGCGAGGTCGCGATCGGCACCGACAAGATGATCACGATCATCCGGACGCTCGGCGACACGTACTTTCTCGCGCTCGCGATGCGCCCGGACGGAAACTTCGGCAAGGGGCGCTACATGCTGCGCACGACCGCGCCGAAGCTGATCGCCGAGCTCGGCTGACGGATCGCGGCGTGAGCTCGTCGCCGCGAATTCTCTGCATCTCGGGACCGAATCTCCAGCTGCTCGGCACACGCGAGCCGGAGATTTACGGGTCGCAGACGCTCGACGACATCCACCGTGCGCTCGCGGCGCGCGCGTCGCAGCTCGGCGCGACGGTCGACGCGAAGCAGACGAACCACGAAGGGACGATCGTCGACTGGATCGGCGACGCCCGCGACGACGGCTTCGAGGGGCTGCTCTTGAATCCCGGCGCGTACACGCACACGTCGATCGCGATCCACGATGCGATCAAGGCGGTCGCCCTCCCCGCGGTCGAGGTGCACCTGTCGAACCTCGACACGCGCGAAGAGTTCCGTCGCCAATCGCGAATCGCCGCCGCGTGCGTCGGCCGAGTCTCTGGCTTCGGCGGAGCAAGCTACGTCCTCGGGCTCGAGGGGCTCGTCGCACACCTGAAGGCGCACCTGACGCGCACCTGACGCGCACCTGAAAGGCGCGCCGCGCGGACTGACGCCGACCGAGAAGCGAACGCCGTTACGCGGGTAAAGACGCTTCCAATGTGCGGCCGCTCGGGAGTACCGTGCGCGCCCAACATGGATCTGGATCTCGACAAGCTGCGTGCGCTTCTCGACCTTTTGACGACGAAGGACATCGCCGAGTTCGAGCACGAGGACGAAAAAGCGCGACTCAAGATCGTCCGCGGCGCGCGCGCGCAAACGATGACGTTCGCGCAGCAAGGTGCGATCGCATCGATGGCGCCCGCGACGCTTTCGTCGCCCGCTCCCGCGGCCGTCGCGGCCGAGCCCGACGACGTCGTCGACGTGACCAGCCCGTTCGTCGGCACCTTCTACCGCTCGCCCAGCCCCGACTCGCCGACGTTCGCCGAGATCGGCTCCGTCGTGAAGCCCGGACAAACGCTCTGCATCATCGAAGCGATGAAGCTCATGAACGAGATCGAGGCCGAGTGCTCCGGCACGGTCATCGAGTGCTTCGCGCAAAACGGCAAGGCCGTCGAGTTCGGGCAGAAGCTCTTTCGCATCAAGAAGGCGTAGGCGTGTTCCGCAAGATTCTCATCGCGAACCGCGGCGAGATCGCGCTCCGCATCTTGCGTGCGTGCCGCGAGCTCGGCGTGAAGACGGTCGCCGTGCACTCCGAGGTCGACGCGCGCGCGCTGCACGTTCGGTTCGCCGACGAAGCCGTGTGCATCGGCCCCGGGCCGGCCGCGAAGAGCTATTTGCATATTCCAGCGATCATCAGCGCGGCCGAAATCACCGCCGCCGACGCGATCCATCCTGGGTACGGCTTTCTCTCCGAGAACGCCGAGTTCGCGCGCCTCTGCGCAAAGTGCGGACTCTCGTTCATTGGACCTACGCCCGCGGCGATGCGCGCGTGGGGGGACAAAGTCACCGCGCGCCAGAACGCGACGCGCTTCGGGCTCCCCCTCCTCCCCGGCAGCGAAGTGCTCACCGGATCCGATCACGCGATCGCCGAAGCGAACCGCATCGGCTATCCGGTCATCCTGAAGGCATCCGGCGGCGGCGGCGGTCGCGGTATGCGCATCGTCCGCGCCGACAGCGAGATGGTCGACGCTTTCGGTAGCGCGACGCGCGAGGCCGAGACCGGCTTCAAGAACCCCGACGTCTACCTCGAAAAATTCGTCGAGCGCCCGCGCCACATCGAGTTCCAAGTCTTCGCCGATCACCACGGCGGCATCTGGACGTTCGGCGAACGCGAGTGCTCGCTGCAGCGCCGTCACCAAAAGCTCGTCGAAGAAGCGCCGAGCCCCGCGATGACGACCGAGCTCCGCCAGCAGATCGGCGAGACGATTCGCCGCGCGATCAAAGAGACTGGCTACACGTCGCTCGGCACGATGGAATTCTTGATGGACGAAGAGAAGAACCTCTTCTTCCTCGAGATGAACACGCGCGTGCAGGTCGAGCACCCCGTCACCGAGATGGTCACCGGGCTCGATCTCGTCTCACTCCAGATTCGCGCGGCCGCGGGTGAGAAGATCGAGCTCGCCGACACGCGCCCGTGGAGCTTTCGCGGCCACGCGATCGAGTGCCGCATCAACGCCGAGGATCCGAAGACGTTCGCGCCGTGGCCCGGGCTCATCACGGAATATTTTCCGCCGGGCGGCGCGGGCGTGCGCGTCGACTCGGGTGTGTACGGTGGGTGGCGCGTGCCGAGCGATTACGACTCGCTCCTCGCGAAGCTCATCGTGCACGCACCGACGCGCGCCGAGGCGATCGTCCGCATGCGTCGCGCGCTCGACGAGTTCATCGTCGGCGGCATCCGCACCAACATCGAGCTGCACAAGGCGCTCCTCGCCGACGAAGAAGTCATCCAAGGCGTCATGACGACGCGCACCGTCGAGCGCCTCATCGGCCGCAAGCACTGAGCGGTCAGTTGCCTTCCCAGCGAAGGCCGTCGCCGACGCCGCTCGCGATCTTGCGTTGGTTCTGTCCGTGGACATCGCTCGTGTAGAGTCCGCCGCCTTCGCGCGTCGAGAAGAACGCGACGAGGCGACCATCCGGTGAGCACGCGGGGTACGTGTTCGATCCTTGGTCTTGCGTGAGGCGTTGCATCGCGTCGATGCCGCCGATCGTGTCGGTGCTGAAGATGTCCCACGTCGCGCCGTCGCGACCCATGAAGACGACGCGCGCGCCCGCGGGGTTGGGGCACCAGCTCGGAGCCATGTTGTACGTGCCGCGCGCGCTGACGCGGCGACCGTCGACGAAGATTTGCGGATTGCCGCCGCGGTTCGACGCGTACGCGAGCTGACCGCCGGGACCGAACGACGGATGCGTGTTGAGACCGCCCGATGTGGCCTTCTTCAGCCCACTGCCGTCCGGCAGACCGACGTAGATGTCGCTTTGTCCATCGCGCGCGACGACGACCGCGATCTTCCCCGCGCCGAACGCGACCCCGAAGATCTGCCCGGCGTTTCGAAGCACCGCCGACGGCTGACCGACGCGGAAGAGCGCGTACGATCCATCCGCGCCTGCGCCCGCGTAGTGCACTGCGCCCTGACCGAACGCCGGCGCGATCGCGACGCTCGTCGCTGCGCTGAGACGTTGCGCGCCCTCGCCGTCACTGCCGATCTCCCAGATCCCTTTGTCGCCTTTGCCGACCGATCTGCCGAAGAAGAGGCGCGTCCCGAAGGTCCCGGCGGTCTGCGTGAACGCCTTCACGACCTCGTTGTCCCATCGATGGAGAATCGAGCGGAGCCCGCCGGGCGCAAAGTCGTACTCGGCCTTGAGCACCGCGTCCGCGCCCCGCGCGACGACGTAGAGCCGCATCTCGAGGTGAATGAGGCCGGCGCGAATCGACGACTGCCCTTTGACGATCGCCTCGGCGCCGTCCGCGCTCCACGCCTTCGGATCGATGCCGATGCCTTCGGCGTCGATGTTGACGTGGATCTCCTTCGGCTCGAGCAGATGAAAGAGGGTCGACTGCGCGAGATCCTTCGTCTCGACCTCGAGCACGGCCTCCGAGATTTCTTTGGCGCCGAGGATCTTCGTGAGCGCAATTCGGAAGGGCGCGCGCGTCGCGCCGTCGACGACGATCTTTCCACGCGCAGACGCCGTCGTCGCGTGCGGGAGCGTCGCCGTCGTCGGCGACTCGGCGATCGCCGGCGCGGCGGCGACGAGGATCGCCAGAGCGGCCGCGATGCTCGCCGCGCTCAGGCACCTCGCCGATGCGGGGAGTCGTCGTTCGTTGGGCATCGCTCGCACGTCCTAAGACTACCCTCCTGGCAGGCACTGTGCAGTACGTGGGTCATGTTCATTTTCTTTCGAGGAACGACCTCGATATCGCGACGTTTTGCCCGCGTAGGCAGAAGTGAGAGGGACAAGATGACTTCGGAGACGCGTGTAGGTTGGGCGAAGCGAGCGTTGATCGCGACCGCGTTCGCGGCAATGGGCGCGGGATGCATCGTCGAGCACGATCACTCCGCGCCGTACTACGGTCCGCCGAACGTCCAGTTCGATCCCGTGCGCAACCTCGACGCCTACTGCTCGAGCGGCATGACGAGCTGGACCGTCACCAACCGCGAGACCGGCGACACGGGCACCGCGCGCTGCGAGGAGCCGATCACGTTCACCGATCTCTACCCGAACGCGTCGTACACGTTCGACGTCACCGGGTACGCGGGACAGCGGCTCTGCTGGCAAGGGGCGTGCGGCGTGTCGACGCTCGGCAGCGGGACGGCGTTCGCCGATTGCTCGGCGGAGATCGCTCACCTCTGCGGATTTTAGTGCTAATCCTTCGCCGTGCTTCGCGTCACAGCTCGCGCCCTCTTGTGCTTGGTCCTCGTCGCCGCGCCCGTTGGCTTCGTCGCGTGCGGGACGACGACCGCCGCGACCGGCGTCACGCCGATCACCGGAATCCTCATCCGCTCCGACGCGCTGGTCAGCGGCCTCGGCTGCGGGACGGGCGCCGGCCAAGTCTTCAAATATGTCGCCGCGGTCGCCAGCGACGACGCGCCGACGGCGTACGCCTTCGCGAACGCGTTCGACTGCTTCGCCGACGGCGTGTTCTCGAACGTTCCGCTCCCCGAGACGGGCAATCCTTCGTTCACGGTGCGAATCTTCGCGCTCAACAAGGCCGCGTACACCGCGCAATCGGCTGCGGTCGACTCGGCGGATCCGAACAAGGTCGGCGCGCTCGAGCCGACTTGGACGACGACGTGCCACGCGACGCAGCAGGCGAACATCGCGGTGCTCGCGGTGTGCGATCACCTGCAGGCGGTCGCGCCGCCCCCGCCCCCGCCGACCGCGACCCGCATCGAGCTCGGCACCGCGTCGTTCCCTAGCGCCGACGGCGGCATGTTCGTCTGCGGCATCGACTTCACGACCGTGCGCGCGCTGTTCGATCAAGCGCCGATGCAGACCGGCGCGATCACGTGCCCGGCTCCGCTCGTCATCGATCCCGCGGTGGCGAACGTGACCTACCACCTCGACATCGCGCTCACGACGGGGACGAAGACGGTCGCGCTCGCGACGGGTTGCACCGCCAAGACGACGGCCGGACAGACCACGACGCCGGCCTGCCCCGCGTTCAACTAGTTTCGTCGTCGAGATCCCGCCGTCATTCGCGGATCGCGCCGGCCCGCGCCTTGCGGCGACGATCGTGCGCCACTATGATTAAGCGTAGATGAACGGCCAGGTGTCGTACGGTTTGCCGCGCCCAGGCCGCGCCCTCTGGGCGGTCATCATCACGATTCTCTCCATCGCGATCGTCATGGCCCTGCTCGACGGGCGCACGGCCGTCGGCGCCGTCGTTCTTCACTGGCTGAGCTGCCACGTCACGGACGTGCTGCACGGGCAAGTGTGGCGCCTCATTACGTCGGGCGTCCTCACTCCGCCGGGCGATCTGCTCTCGCTCCTCTTTCAGCTGCTCGGTCTCTATTTTCTCGGCGCGGATCTCGAGCGGCGATGGGGAGGTCGCCGCCTCGTGACGTTCCTCGCGATCGCGGTCGTCGTCGGCAATCTCGTCGCGATCGCGGTCGGCTTCTTCGCGACGCTCGCGGGCGTCGGCGGACCGCTCCTCAGCCCGACGGTGATGTTCGGCCCCGACGCGGCGCTCACCGCGATCGCCGTCGCGTGGGCGCGCGAGAACCCCGAGGCGCGCGTGCGTCTCTACTTCGTCATCCCGGTGAAGGGGAAGTACCTGCTCTGGTTCACGATCGGCGCGTGCGTCTACATGCTCGTGCGCGGCTCGGCGCCGAGCGAAGGGATCGCCGCGCTCTTCGGCGGCGTGCTCGTCGGGCTCGCGTTCGCGGGAACGCCGTCGTTCGCGAGGCGCGCGTGGTTGCAGCTGCGACTCGGCATCCTTCGGCGGCGCTCGGCATCGCTCGTCACCGATGATCTGATCGCCGCAGCGACGAAGAGCGCGCCGCGTCGCCCGCGCGCGCCGGGCGCACCGCCGCTGCGTCTCGTGCAAGGCGGGCTCGAGGACGTCCTCCGCAAGCGCAAACCACCGAAGGACAAGCGGTACTTGAACTGAGCCCGGGCAGGCGCGCCTTGACTCTGCGCGCCGGGCGGACGAAACAAGCGTGGCCATGTGGACGCACCGCCACCTCCTCGGCATCGAAGCGCTCACGGCCGCCGACGTCACGCGCGTCCTCGACCGCTCCGAGGAGACGTGGAAGCTCTCGCGCGAGCCGGTGAGAAAAGCGACGTCGCTCCGTGGCAAGACGATCGTGAATCTGTTTTACGAATCGTCGACGCGCACGCGATCGAGCTTCGAGATCGCGGGGAAGCGACTCGGCGCCGACGTGATCAACGTCAGCCCGTCCGCATCGAGCGTGACCAAGGGCGAGACGCTCCTCGACACGGCGAAGAACCTCGAGGCGATGTGCATCGACGCGATCGTGCTGCGGCATCCGGCGTCGGGCGCGCCGCAGTTTCTGTCGTCGCGAACGCGCACGTCGATCGTCAACGCGGGCGACGGCGCGCACGAGCATCCGACGCAGGCGCTTTTGGACGCGTTCACGATCCGTCGCCACAAGGGGAAGCTCGACGGCCTCGTCGTCGCGATTTGTGGCGACATCCTGCACTCGCGTGTCGCGCGATCGAACGCGCTCCTGCTCGGCAAGATGGGGGCGGAGGTTCGGCTGTGCGCGCCGCGGACGATGATGCCGATCGCCGCCGAGACGCTCGGCGCGCGCGTGCGCGTCGCGCGACGCATCGACGAAGCGGTCGACGGCGCAGACGTCGTCATGATGCTGCGAATTCAAACCGAGCGACTTGCGGGCGCGATGATGGCGACGACGCGCGAGTACAGTCGCACCTTCGGTCTCAACGCGCGCGTCCTCGCGGGCGCGAAGCACGACGCGATCGTGATGCACCCCGGCCCGATCAACCGCGGCGTCGAGCTCGATCCCGCGCTCGCCGACGGTGACCGCAGCGTGATCCTCGAGCAGGTCGAAGCCGGCGTCGCGGTGCGCATGGCGGTGCTCGAGCTGGTCGTGCTCGGCGACGGCGCTGCTACGCAGAAGGCGACGGCGTGACGTCGAAGCCGTCCGGGCTCTCCGGGAACGCGCCGCTCGGCGTCTTCGACTCGGGCCTCGGTGGTCTCACCGTCGTCCGCGCGCTGCGCGAAGCGCTCCCGGACGAGAACATCGTCTACCTCGGCGACACCGCGCGCGTTCCGTACGGCACCAAAGGGCCCGCGACCGTCGTTCGCTACGCGCTCGCGTGCGCGCAACATCTCGTCGGTCGCGGCGTGAAGGCGATCGTCATTGCGTGCAACACCGTGAGCGCGGTCGCCCCCGAGCGCCTCCGCATCGAGCTCGATCTGCCCGTGCTCGGCGTGATCGATCCGGGCGCGCGCGCCGCCGTCGCCGCGACCCGCAGCGGGCGCATCGGCGTCCTCGCGACCGCAGGGACGATCGCGTCGGGTGCGTATCCGCGCGCAGTCGCACAATACTCGACACGCGCGGAGGTGATCGGCCAGGCCGCGCCGCTGCTCGTGCCGCTCGCCGAAGAAGGATGGACGGAGGGCGACGTGCCGCGCCTCGCCGTGCGGCGTTATCTCGAGCCGCTCGCGCGCGCGAGGGTCGACGTCGTCGTGCTCGGCTGCACGCACTACCCACTCTTGCGATCGATCATCGAGGAAGAGGCGCGCGCGTTGATCGGACCAGAGACCGCGGTGGTCGACAGCGCTCACGCCATCGCGCTCGACGTCACGGAGTTCTTGCGCGCACGCGGAATCACGCGCGCGCCGTCCGCGACCGCGCCGAGCACCGTCGAGCTCTTGGCGACGGATCTACCGCGATCCTTCGCAGAGGTCGCCGCGCGATTCCTCGGCGGCGAGGTACCGAACGTCGAGCAGATCGATCTCTGATCGTCGCGTCAGTGCTTTTCGGGGCGATGCTCGCCGCCTCGGCCTTTGCCGGGCATGTCGGCACCGCCGCCCTGACCTTGCGAGTCGTGCGGCGTATCGACGCGCGTGTTTCGGACGTCGTCGGCAGGCCGCTGGCTCGTGGACGTAGTGCTCGGTCCGCAGCCGCTCGCGACCGCTGCGACGAACCCTAGAACGATCATTCGTCGCTTCATGCCCGAAGCGTACCCCCTCGGCAGGTCACGCGCCGTCTTGAATGCGCAAGAGTCGTGTCGGCTGAGCGACGATCTCCGAGCCGGCGAGCTTTGCGATCGCCGCGGAGACATCACGCTCGTAGGCCTCGTGGGTCAACAGGACGACCTGCACCGGCGCGCCGCTGCGGTCCCCGCCCCCTTCCTGCACCATCTGCTCGATCGAGACGTGCGCGTCGCCCAAAGCGCCGGCGAGGCGCGCAAGGACTCCCGGTCGATCGAACACCTGGAAACGCAGATAGTAGCGCGATCGAACATCGGCGAGCGGCATGAGCGGCCGCGCGACGAGCTGGATGCTGCGTGTCGCGAGCCCGGAGGTGCCGTGCCTGCGCGCGCGCGCGACGTCGAGGACGTCGGCGACGACGCTGACCGCCGTCGGAAGATCTCCCGCTCCGCGTCCCGAGAGGAGGCACGGGCCGAGCGCGCGACCTTGAAGTGCGATCGCGTTGAGGACACCGCCGACGTTCGCGAGGATCGTGTCGTGCCGAACGAGCGCCGGGTGGACGCGTAGCTCGACGGAGTCGCCGCGATCGCGCCCGATCGCGAGGTGCTTGATGACGAAGCCGAAGCGCTCGGCGAAGCGATGATCGATCGGCTCGATCGCGCGGATGCCTTCGGTCGGGACGCGCTCGCTCTCGACGCGCGCGCCGAACGCGAGCATCGCGAGGACGACGAGCTTGTGCGCGGCGTCGTGGCCATCGACGTCCAGACTCGGATCGGCTTCGGCGTACCCTTTGTCGTGCGCTTCGCGGAGCGCCGCATCGAACGTGAGCCCGTCCTGCTTCATGCGCGTGAGCATGTAGTTGCAGGTCCCGTTGACGATGCCTTGCATCGACTCGACCCAGTCGCTCGCGAGCGCTTCGCGCAGCACGCGGATCACCGGGATCCCGCCGCCGACGGATCCCTCGAACGCCAGATCGACGCCCGCGGCGATCGCGCGGTCGACGAGCGCGGGCCCGTGGAGCGCGAGGAGCATCTTGTTCGCCGTGACGACGCTCCGCCGCGCATCGATCGCGCGCTCGACGTATCCCTTCGCGGGATCGACGCCGCCCATCACCTCGACCATGACGTCGATCGATTCGTCGCCGAGCACGTCGTCGGGGTTCGTCGTGAGGAGCGCGCGATCGAGCTCGCCGACGCGATCCTTGTCCATGTCGCGCACGAGCACGCGCGCGACCTCGAGAGGCGCGCCGACGCTCTCTGCGAGGTAGCTCGCGTTGTCGCGGAGGAGGCGAATGACGCCTCCACCAACCGTTCCGCAGCCGAGGAGCCCCAGGCGCACGCTCTTCATGCGCGCACTTTTAGCACGAGCGCCGTGTCAGTTCGGAGTCGCCGGCGCCGCCGCCTTCTCTTCGCCGCCCGCCGGAACCGCCGGTCCCGGCATCGACTCGAGCGCCGCTTCCAATACCTGGTCCATCTTGCTGACGAAGAAGAACTCGAGATCGTTCTTCACCTCGGCCGGCACCTCGTCGAGGTCGGCTTTGTTTCGCTCCGGCACGAGGACACGCTTGATCCCCGCGCGGTGCGCCGCGAGCACCTTCTCTTTGAGACCGCCGATCGGCAGGACGCGCCCGCGGAGCGTGATCTCGCCCGTCATCGCGACGTCGTGGCGCACGCGGATGCCCGTGAGCATCGAGACGAGCGCCGTGAACATCGTGACGCCCGCGCTCGGTCCGTCCTTCGGCATGCCGCCGGCCGGGATGTGCACGTGGATGTCGGTCTTCTCGAGGAAGTCCTTCGCGATGCCGTACTTCTCGGCGTTCGTTCGCACGAACGACAGCGCCGCCTGCGCGCTCTCCTTCATGACGTCGCCGAGCTGCCCCGTGAGCTGCAGCTTGCCCGAGCCGAACATCTTCGTCGCCTCGATGAAGAGAATCTCTCCGCCGACGCTCGTCCACGCGAGGCCGGTCGCGACGCCCGTCTCTTCGGTGAGCTCGGACACGTCGCTCGTGTACCGCTGCGCGCCGAGGAACTCGCGAACTTGCTCTTCACTCTCGATCTTCCGAGGCGTGAGATCGCCCTCGGCGATCTTCACCGCGACGCCACGAATGACGCTCGCGATCTGACGCTCGAGCGTTCG
>JBBQXV010000074.1:0-32272 GCA_038209335.1 Polyangiales bacterium
ATCGCGACCAAGACGTTCTCGAACACGCACAAGATCGTCGACAACAACGGCACGCGCCCGACGACGACCTACCCGGCGTTCGCGGCGGACTCGCAATGGATCGCGTTCGAGCGATCCACGCAGGCGCGATCGCGCGGCGGACACAGCGAGATCTGGCTCACGAAGATCGACGGGTCGGTCATGATGCCGCTCGACAACACGAACGGCGTCAACGTCATCACGCAGACCGACGCGAACTACGAGCCGACGTTCATGCCGGTCGCGGTCGGCGGATATTTCTGGCTCGTCATCGTGTCGGAGCGCACGTACGGCAACACGCTGACCGACGCGAACGCGAACACGCGGCACAAGCAGCTCTGGGTAACGGCGATCGACGCGATGCCGCTGCCGGGCAAAGATCCGAGCCATCCGGCGTTCTGGCTCCCCGGCCAGGACCTCGGAAACCAGAACATGCGCGGCGAGTGGGCGCTCGATCCGTGCAAGACGCTCGGTCAGTCGTGCCAGGCCGGCTACGAGTGCTGCGATGGGTTCTGTCGCAGCGGGGACGGCGGCGCGCCGGTGTGCGTGATGAAGCCGCCGGGGTGCGTGTCGAACGGCGACGCCTGCATGGTCGCGAGCGATTGCTGCGCCGCGAACGCGCAGTGCGTCGGCGGTTTCTGCACCGACAGCCCGCGCTGACGGGACGTGCTATTCGGGCGGGCACATGAACCCGCTCATCGCAGCACTCCTCGGCGTCATCGAGGGGCTCACGGAATACCTGCCGGTGTCGTCGACCGGGCACCTCATCTTGGCCGCGCATTTTCTCGGCAAGAAGGCGGGGGCATTCGAGATCGTGATTCAGCTCGGCGCCGTGCTCGCGGTCGTCGTTCATTACCGCGCGCTCCTCGCGCGTCACGTCGCGGGGATCTTCGCGCGAAAGCCGGAGTCGTTGCGGCTCCTTTTCGCGATTGCGATCGCGTTCGCGCCGACAGCGGTCGTGGGCCTCTTGTTCTACAAGAAGATCAAGGCGCTCCTCTTCGCGCCGATCCCAGTCGCGATCGCGCTCGCGGTCGGAGGCGTTCTCATGATCGTGACGGAGCGCGTGCGAAAGTCGCGGCACATCGTGGGCGTCGAGGGGCTCGAGCACGTCACGCTCGGTCGCGCGTTTCTCATCGGTCTCGGGCAGTGCGTCTCGATGATCCCGGGATCGTCGCGCTCGATGTGCACGATCCTGACGGCGCAGGCGACAGGGCTCTCGACGACGACGGCCGCGGAGTTTTCGTTCTTGCTCGCGCTCCCGACGCTCGGCGCGGCGACGATCTACGACGGCATCAAGTCGCGCGAGGAGCTCATGTCGCCCGACGTCGGCGTTCTGAGCATCGCGATCGGTCTCGTCGTCTCGTTCCTCGTCGCGTGGGCAGTGATCGCGGCGTTCCTCAAGTACCTGCAGCGGCGCGGCCTCGAGCCGTTCGGCTACTACCGGATCGTCGTCGGCGTCCTCGTCTTCTGGCTGATGGCGCGCTGACGTATACTGCGGCCGCGATGAAGATCCTCCGCCTTGTCCCCCTCGCCGTTACGCTCGCGATCTCCGTCGTTGGCTCCGGTTGCAGCCACGACCCGCTCGACGTCGCGCCGAGCGTCGACTTGCAACGCTTCCAGGGAAAATGGTTCGAGGTCGCGAAGCTCCCGCGATCGACGCAGGCCGACTGCGTCGCGACGACCGCCTTCTACACGCTCAATCCGGGTGGCGACATCGACGTTCGCAACGAGTGCCACCTCGGCAGCGCGAGCGGCCAGCTCAAGTCGATCGTGATGAAGGCGAAGATCGACGATCCTTCGGTTCCGTCCAAGCTCTCGCTCGACGTCGGTGGCTTCTACGGCGACTACTGGATCCTCGAGGTCGGCGAGCACTACGAGTACGCCGTGATCGGGACGCCCTCGCGTTCGTATCTGTGGATCCTCAGCCGCACGCCGACGCTCGATCCGACGACGGTGAAGGGGCTCTTGGATCGTGCCGCGGTGAAGAAGTTCGACACGTCGAAGATCGAGTACACGTCGCAGCCGCCGTCGTGACGCGCGCCGCGACGTGGCGCTTCGCGGTCGCGCTCGCATGGCCGATCGTGTTCGCCGTGGTCGTCGTCGCGGGGCGCGCGTCGGCGTCAACGGAGTATTCGCCGGCACTGCAGCGCGACCTGGCGCTCGCGAGCGCGCCGAAGTGCGAGCTCTGCCACGAGGCGCCGGATGGTGGTGCGGTCGACACGCGCTTCGCGCAGTCGATGAAGGCGCGCGGGCTGCGTGGAAGCGGCGATGTGGCGTCGGTGCGCGCGGCGCTCGACGCGATGAAGCAGGATCGCGTCGACAGCGACGGCGACGGTGCGTTCGATCTCGACGAGCTGTCGTACGGCGGAGATCCGAATCACGCGGACAAGCCGGAGGGGGCGTCGGGACCGGCGCCGACGTGGGGATGCGCGGTGGGTCGAGGAGAGGGGAGGGGGATCGGGATCGTAGGCGTTCTTGTGGTCATGGTCGTATGCCGAAGGTCGAGGTCGAGGTCGAGGTCGAGGTTGCGCGACATCGCGATCGCGATCGCCGTCGCGATCGCTTTCACCGGATGCGCGGCGTCTGCGCCTCGTTCCGCGGACAATCCCAGTGCGTCCAGCGCGAGCTCCAGCGCGCCCCCCGCGCCTCCACCGCGCGTCGATCTCACGCCGGACAAGATCGTCGACGTCCAGCCGCGTACGGTGGTGCTCGCGATCGCGATGGCGCCGCTTCGCACGCATCCGATCGGGCGGCAACTCGGCCCGCTCGTCGCCGCGATGCCGCAGTGGAAAGACGTCGTCCAAGGCGTGCTCAAGGATCCGCTGACCGACGTCGACTGGATCTACATGGCGGGGCCGTCGCTCGCGAGCTCGGAGAAGGGGGCGCTCCTCGTCCGGCATACGCTCCCCGATGCGACGATCGAAGAGCGTCTCGATCTGCTCGTTCAACGCTCGCCGTCCGCGGTGCCGTACGATCTCGGCGTCACGGGAGCGAAGGGGACGCTCGCGAACCTCGGCCACGGCGGTCCGCGCGTCATCGTGCGCGCGCAGCTGAGCGTGATCGCGCTCGTGCCACCGGACCTCGCGCGAGCGGTGGCGGCGACGCTCGTTCGGAGCCGCGTCCTCCCGCCGCTCGGCGGCGCGGAGGTCCTCCGCACCGTGGTCAAGGAGCCGCATCGCCTCATGAGGCAAGTGCCCGCGGCGATCACCGAGGCGTACGTGAGCGTCGCCGCGAACGACGACGGCAGCGCGGAGATCACCGCGGTCGGTGAGTGCGCGGACGACGCGGCGGCGACGGCGGCGGCGGACGAAATCCGCGCGACGATCCATCAGCACAACGGGATGATCGTCCGCATGCTCACGAAGAACCTCCTTGGCGGCGTGACGGTGACCGCGGTCGGATCGCACGTTCAGGTCCACGCGCGGCCGACGCAGGATCAGCTAGAAGCGACACTGCGGATCATCTCGTCGATGCTCGGCGTCGAGCTCGGACGCTGACGCGACCCAAGGGGCGGGGCGCGTGCTACGTTTCATGTCGATGCGCCGTGTCGTCATGCTCCTCGCGGTCGTTGCGCTCGGATTCGCCGGCGCGAGCGAGCTCGGCGTCCCTTCCGTCGCGCGCGCGGCCCCCGCCTCTCCGGCGCTCTCGAGCGACGTGGCGGTCACGGTCTACGCGGCGTCGTGGTGCTCGGCGTGCAAATCGCTCGAGCGCGGGCTCCGCGATCGAAGCGTCCCGTTCGACATGGTCGATGTCGATCAGAACCCGAAGGCGTACGAAGTCGCGAAGCGCGCGACCGGGAAGAACGTCATCCCGATCACGAGCGTCGCGCGCAGCAGCGACGACGTCACGTGGTTCGTCGGCGCCGACGTCGACGCCATCGAAAAGGCGTACCGCGGCGAGTGAGCTGCGGCGAACGCGCAAGCGCGATCAGCGCGTCTCGACGATCGCTTCGCTGAGCGTCTCGAGCGAATCGCCGACGCTCTGGACTTCGCGGAGCGCGGAGTCGTCGAGACCGACGCTGGCCGCACGAGCGGCGTCGTGCGCGGTGAACGCGCGCGTGAGCGCCGCGACGTGCTGGACGATCCGATCGTCGACCATCGCGACGACCGCGTCGGAAGCCGACGGAGCTCCGGGCGTGCGGCGTCGCTCGAGGCGAACGCGCGCCTCCGCGAGGCGCAAGAGCGAGCGCCACGTCTTGCGCACTTGCCGCATCGCCGGCCGATCGAGGAGAACGTCGTCCGCCGTCCGCCGCAACGCTGCCCCCTCGCGGAGCGCTGCGCGCGATGGATCGCCGACGCCCTCTGCCGATACATCGAGCGCATGCGCCAGCGGGTCGTCGGCTTCGATGAGGAGCGGCAACGTGACCACGACGGCGCCGACGACCGCCGCGACGACGCGCACGGCGATCGATCCCGACGCGAACGAGCTCGAGATCCCGCCGGCGATCGCGCCGCCGACAATCGCGAGGGCGACATGCGCCGCGCGCGCTCGGCGATTCCGAACACGCATCGAGCGCTCCGCCGTCGCGAAGCCCACGAGCGCGGCGCCCGCGAGCGGCGCCCACACCGGCGCGAGGAGCGTCGCCGCGAACGCGCCCGTCGCTCCCCCCGCGATCGCGAGCGCTTGAACGCCGCCGCTCGCGGCCATCGCGAGGGCCAAGCCGATCGCGACCAGCGCGAGCGATCCGCCGACGACGCCGAGCCGGCCGACAATAGGCGCGGCGCCGAACGCGCACGCCGCTGCCACGAAGAAGGCGATGCGTTTCATCGTCAGTACGTCTTCCGGTTCATGTTGTCGTTGTCCTTCTGGGCGCTCCCCTTCGCGGCGCGCTTCCACGTCTCGCTCGTAGGCGACGACGTCGCCATCGTCGCCGCACTCCCCGCGTAGTCTTGCTTCTGCATCTCGAGCGCCGTCGCCGCCGGCTTCGGCGCGACCGCCGCTGCCGCGGAGAGATCGGCTTGGTTCTGCTGCATGAGCGACTTCGCACGCGCCGTGTCGCCGCGCGTGTACGCGGCCGCCGCTTCGAGCTGACGCGCGGACGCGAGGACGCTCGTCGCGTTCGCGAGCACCGCGCCGTCGATTCCCGCCGTGACCGCGGACTCGTCCGTCGACGCGACGAGCTGCAACGCAGGCAACGAAGCCTCCGCCGCCCCCGCGCCGAGCCGCTTCCACGCGACCGTCCCGGTGAGCGCGCGCCCGTCGCCCGCGTCCATCTCGACGCTCAGCTCGACGACCACGCGCCGCTCGTCGCCCGCGAAGAGCGATCCCACCTTGAGCTCGACCTCGTCGCCGTGCGTCGTCGCGTCCGCGCCGAGCGCGCGCACGAAGCGCACCCCTTTCGGAAGGGCGAGATGCGCCGTCGCGTTCTCGATCGTCGTCGCCGCCGTCTCGTCGAGCTCGCGCTTCAAGAACTTCGCGATCGCCGCGCCGTCCTCGACGAACGCGACGTTGCCGTGCCCGTGACGCGACACCGCCGACATGTACCCTTCGTCGAAGTCGAGCCCGATCCCGAGCGATGACACGACGACGCCGTGCTCGAAGCTGTCGCTCGCGAGGCGTTCAGCCTCTGCGCGCGTCGAGTCGAGTCCGTCGCTGACGAGGACGACGCGCCGCACGCGCTCGTTGCCCGCGTCCGCGAGCGCCTTCATTCCACTCTTCAGCCCGCGCGGGATCGCCGTTCCGCCGCCGGCGCGGAGCGCGCGGATCTTCGCGATGAGCGACTCGCGAATCTGCCCGACGCGCGCGAGCGACTGCACGACCTCGCTGTCGTCGGAGTAGCGCACGACGGCGATCTCGTCGTCGTCGCGCATGTCTCTGACCATGCGCACGACCGAGTCCTTGGCCTGCTGCATCTTGTCGCCTTCCATCGAGCCCGACGTGTCGAGGACGACGGCCATCGCGAGCGGCGCGTGCGCGGCCGCGCGATCGACGGAGTCGGCGCTCATGGTGAGCACCGCGAACACTTGGCGATCGCGCCCGGCGAGGACCTTGGTGTGACTGAGTGCGAGCGCGCCGTGCGCTCCGCCGCCCGAGAACGATCCGCCGTTCACGGCGGTTGCGAGGAGCGCGCCGGTGATCGACTCGGTCGGCCCGGTCGGCATCATCGTGTGCGAGTCGCTGCGCGCGCGGAACAGGATGCACCCGCCCGTCGCGAGAATGAGCGCGCCGGCCGCGAGACCGCGGCGGACGCGCGGTGTGCGCAAC
Organism: Polyangiales bacterium; assembly: GCA_038209335.1. Classification (GTDB taxonomy): domain Bacteria; phylum Myxococcota_A; class Polyangia; order Polyangiales; family Polyangiaceae; genus JBBQXV01. The sequence goes on from JBBQXV010000074.1 coordinate 6,223, forward strand.
CACATGGAAATCGACATGGCTCTGCCTCCGGCGCGCGGTCGGCCTTCGCCGCGTGCGCCTGGGTGGATCGGTGGGGAAGCGAAGCGTGCTCGTCTTAGGACGCGCGGCGACGCGGATCGATTTCCTCCGCGTTCGCTTTTCTCAAGCTTTCTTCGCCGCCAGCGGGAGAGCGTCCGTCATCTCTTCGTCGATGCGCCCCATGATCGACGCCAGCGCCGCGTCGGGAATCCCCGCGCCGTGCGCGATCTTCTGAAGCGCCGCCATCTCCGGCGGATCGATCCCGTGGCTCACCTCGGCGACGATCGTCGCGACCGCGAGCCCGAGCTCCGCGCACCCGAGCTTCTTCAGCCGCGCGCCGAGCTTCTCGCACCGCACCGTCATCCCGTCCGCCGACAGCGCGCGCTCGGCCCCCTTCACGAGGCGCGACCGCGTCTCGTCATCGAGCTCCTTGTCGCACAGCGCCCGCGCGATCTCGTCCATCACCTCGCGCTCGGCGACGTCTGCTTCGTGATCCGCGATCGCGACCAAGCTCGCCGCCTCGAGCAACGTTGCGACGAGCGCATGCCGCTCGCGTCCGCCCAGCGCGATCACCGGCCCGGTGAGATCCTCGAGCGACGTCAGCACTCCCACGACCGGCGCGCGCGTGCTCCCCGGCTCGAACACGTAGCTCTCGATCGCCTTCGCGTGCTCGCCGAGCATCTTGCGCAACGCCTTCTCGAGCCCGAGCGGCGACAGCTTTCCGAGCCCGAACGAGAACCCGTGCGGCGGCGCGTGCGCGACGATCTCGACGCGCGTCCCCGTCGGCGTCGCCTCGAAGCGCGCGACGTAGCGTCCGCCTGTGTTCGGCCCCTCGATGAAGCGCTTCACCCACGTCGCGTCGCTGCCTTCTTCGACGATGAAGTCGTCGACGATCGCGCTCCCGAGCACATGGATCTCCTGCCGCGCGCGCTTCTCGTGATCGCCCTCGGTCGCCCACGACAGCGTGACGCCGTGGTACGGCTGCGTCGCGATCGCCGCCGCGAGATCGAAGAAGTGCGCGCGCACGACGTCGGGCGTTCGCGCGATCTCGATGGACGCGCCAGCGGCGGGCACGGGCGGTGGGGTCATCGCCCGAGCATAACGATCGCTACGGCGTCGCGTCCATGCAGCAGCGAAAGCCGGTCGAGTAGTCGTGGTACGTGAGCTCGTGCGCGCTCGTGACGTAGAGGCAACCCGGTCCGTTGATTTCCGCGTCGCCGTAGAAGCCGCCGCGGAATCGTCCGTGCCCCTTCACGTCGGCGGGATCACTCCCCCACTCGTGCAAGTTGCCGACGCAATCGAAGACGCCGTACGGCGAAACGCATTTCGTGAACGTGCCGGTCGTCGCGAGGCCGCCGTCCCAATCGTTCAGGCGTGGATCGTTGAACTCGGCGTACGTCCACAGCTGCGCGTTGTTCCCGAAGAAGCGCACCATGCTGCTCCCTTTGCCTTCGTTGCAGTCGCCGGGGACGTGCGTCTCGCCGCCGTACGGGTAGTAGTTGCCGGCGTCGGGACCGCGGCACGCGGCGGAGAACTCGCTCGCGGCGCAGAGGCGCTTCCCCGCCGACACGCACGCGGCGGTCGCTTGCACTTGCGAGATGTACCCCTGCGGCACGACGCCCGCGGCGACCTTTGCGCGCATCACGCCGCCGTCGGGCATCACGGCGTACGGCGAGTGCGGCTGCTCTTTGCCCTGGCCGTCGACTTGAACGACGTACGCCTCGTACTTGTCGATGCAGAATGCACCGATTCGGACCATGCCCGGAAGACAGCCCGGATCGTGCGGTTGCGCGTCGGCGGCGTCGCTGTTCGCGCCCGCGTCGCTCGCGGTCGCATCCGGCGCGAGCGCGTCGTCGACGGATCCATCGGCGAGCGGCACCGTGACGAGCGACTCGGACGAGCCGCACCCGACGACGAACAGAGAAGCCAAGAGCGCGAGGCGCACGGACGCATCGTAGCGCGCCCTTACGTCGGCACCACCCACCCGCCGAAGTGGCGTTCGAGCTCCATCGCGACCGCGATCGTCAGGTGATCGTTGCCGTGCGCGCCGACGACCTGCACGCCGAGCGGGAGCCCGCGTGCGTCGAGCCCGAGCGGCACCTGCGTGACCGGGAGCTCGAGGACGTTGAGGATCGCCGTGTACATCCATTTGATCGGCAGGAGCAGCGGCGCGTGGTGGCGCGGCGCGACCTCCGGATACGACGGATAGAGCATCACGCCGTGCTCGCCGATCCGCGCCGCCACTTCTTCTTTGAGCGCGTGCCCCATCGCGACGAAGCGCGCGGTCTCCTTCGGGCTCGCCTTCGTGATGTTCTCGATGAGCGCGAGGACGATCGCCGGCAGCGTGTGCGGCGACTGACCGACCGACCAGCGCGCGAGCTCGAGCCCGAGGTGTTTGTCTTGGCCGTACTCGAGGCGCGATCGAAACGACGTCGTCTCTTGCGTCCCCATCATCGCCGCCCAGATCTCGACGGAGCTCTTCAGCCCGTCGATGCGCGTCTCTTCGATCTTTGCTCCGCGTGACGCGAGCGCGCGCGCCGCTTTTTTCTGCGCTTCGCGGAGATCGCGCGACACGCCGATGCGTCCGTTGCCGGCGACGTCGAGCACGCGGATCTTCGAGATGTCGACGTCGTCGACGGAGCCGAGGACGCGCGCATCGCATCGATCGTCGATCCCGTCCGGCCCCGCGAGCACGCGCAGCACCGGCATGAGGTCCTCGGCGCGCCGCGCGATCGGTCCGGTCGTCAGGTACCGAAGCGCGTCGTTCTCGGCGAGCGGGTACTGGCCGCTCCCTGGAACGAGACCGCCCGTCGGCTTGTGTCCGAACACGCCGTTGAAGAACGCCGGCATGCGGATCGATCCGCCGATGTCCGCACCGAGCCCGAACGGCGCGCCCCCCGCGCCGACGATCGATCCTTCGCCGCCGGAGCTGCCGCCCGCGATGCGTCCTGCGTCGTAGGCGTTCGTCGTACGACCGTAGACGCGGTTCGCGCTCTCCATCCACATGCACAGCTCGGAGACGTTGGTCACGCCGAGCGGAATCGCGCCCGCCGCGCGCAGGCGCTTCACGGCGGTCGCGTCCTCGGTCGCGATGTGATCGCGCCGCGCGACGAGCCCACCGCTGTTCGGCATCCCTTCGAGCGCGAACGACTCTTTGATCGTGCACGGCACGCCATGAAGCACCGGCAAGCGATCGCGCGGCGTCGTGCGCACCGCGTCGTCCGCCCGCTTGGCCTCGGCTCGCGCGGCGTCGTATCGGTCGCAGACGACGGCGTTGAGGCGCGGGTTCACCTCGCGAATCCGCGCGATGTGCGCGTCCACGACCTCGAGCGACGTCGTCTCGCCGTCGCGAATCATGCGCGCGAGGCGCGTGGCGGAGTGGGCGAGAAGTGGGGTCATCGAGGCTTCTTCGTTTACTCTATTTCGTTCCATGGTCACCGTCCTCGATGCGACGACGTCCCCCGAGCTCGTGGAAGAGGCGCGCACGCTCTTCCGCGAGTACAAGGCGTCGCTCGCGGACGATCGAGGATTCCAGGAGTACCTCGTCATTCAGGGGTTCGACGCCGAGCTCGTCGACCTCCCCGGAAAATACGCGCCGCCGCGCGGGCGCTTGCTCCTCGCGCGTACCGCTATCGAAGGTGTCGACCCACTCGCGGGCTGCGTCGCTCTCCAACCGCTCGACGCCGATCGCTGTGAGATGAAGCGCATGTACGTGCGCCCCGAGCACCGCGGTGCTTCGATCGGGCGCGTGATGGCGGGCGCCGTCGTCGAGAACGCGCGCGCCGCCGGATACCGCCGCATGCTCCTCGACACGCTCCCGCACATGAAGGAGGCGATCGCGCTCTATCGCTCGATCGGCTTCAAAGACACCGCGCGCTACCGGTACAACCCGGTCGAGGAGTCGCTCTTCTTCGAGCTGATTCTCTAAATTCGCTAGGTGGCGCGCGCGCGGCCGAAGCGATGGATGGCCCACACGAGCGCGAGCCATCCGGCGACCGTCACGAACCCGCCGACGTTCGGGCTCGCGGTCCCAGCGATCCCGAGCCCGAGCGCGACGAGCCCCGCGCCTCCGAAGAGGAGCGAGCGCGCGGAGGTGACCTCGTCGGAGCGCTTCGTCATGCGCGCATCTTACCGCGTCGCGTGCGTGCCGCGGGAGCGCGCGTCGTCGCGTGCATGTACGGCTCAAGGTATCGGCGTAGCAGCACCTTGGTCTCCGCGACCACCGCCGTCCCCTTCTCGGGGCGACTGCGCGCGGCGAGGAACAACATCGCGCTCATCACCTCGACCACGATCGTCGCGACCAACGCGCGCTCCTTCGGCGCGAGCCCCTTCGTTTGGTGGGACAGCACCGCCTCCGCGCGCTTCGCGAACTCGCGGTTGAGGGCTTGCCCCTCGAGGTGAAACCCGCTCGATAGATGCCAGTTCACCCACACGGCGCGCAGATCGTAGTCGTCGCGATCGAGGCTCGCGAACCCGTCGATCGCGAGATCCAAGAGCTGGAACCATGGCAACGCGATCGCTCCCGGCGACATCAACCCGTCGAAGAGCGCGCGCGAGCGATCGAGGTAGCGTTGCGCGATCGCGTCGAAGAGCGCCTGCTTGTTCGGGAAGAATTGGTACACAGATCCGATCGACGTCCCCGCGCGTTCGGCGATTGCCTCGGTCGTCGCCGCCTCGTAGCCGACCTCCGCGAACGTGCGCGCCGCCGCGTCGAGGATGCGTTCGACGCGCTGTCGGCTGCGGTCCTGCGTCGGGACGCGCCGCGCCGCCGGATCGGGCGGAGGCGCGGGCTTGCTCTTCGAGGCGCTCTTCAAGACGGGAATCTCCGGGGACGTGCAGGGGTTGGCATTGACAAACGTGAGGCTAGTCTCACATTCTCTAGAACGTGAGGAGTGTCTCACGTTCTGAAGGAGTGACCATGGCGACCGAATCTACTCGCACGCCTCCCGGCCCGCGAGGTGTCCCGCTCTTCGGCAACGTGCTCGACGCGTGGAAGGACCCGATCGGCCTGATGATGCGCTCGTGGCGCGATCACGGCGACGTGGTGAAGTTCAAGTTCGGCCCGTTCGATTACTTGTTTCTCAACGATCCGGACGCCATCCACCACGTCCTCGTCGACAACGCGAAGAACTACACGAAGAGCCGCAACTACCAGGGGCTCAAGCTGGTGCTCGGCGAGGGGCTCGTCACGAGCGAAGGCGACACCTGGCGCAAGCAGCGCAAGCTCGTGCAGCCCGCGTTCCACCGCGAGCGGCTCGCCGGGTTCGCGCAGTCGATGGTGTCGGACACCGCGTCGATGCTCGAACGTTGGGCGACGCGCGGCCGCGATGCGTTCGACGTGCACGAAGAGATGATGCGCCTCACGTTCCGGATCGTCGGGCGCACGCTCTTCAGCACCGACGTCGAGGTCGACGCGGATCGCATCGGGCCTGCGGTCAGCGCGGCGATCCATCACGCCAACGACTACGCCGAGTCGATCGTGCGAATGCCGCAATGGATGCCGACGCCGGCGAACTTCCGCTTCAAGAAGGCGATCGGCACGCTCGACGAGCTGGTCCTGCGCATCATCGCGGATCGCCGAAAGCCGGACGCAAAGCAGCCGAACGATCTGCTCGCGATGCTGATGGCCGCCACCGACGAAGAGTCGAAGGACGGCATGAGCGATCGGCAGCTCCGCGACGAGATGATGACGATCATCCTCGCGGGTCACGAGACGACGGCAAACCTGCTGACGTGGACTTGGTATCTGTTGTCGTCGCATCCCGATGTCGCGCGGCGGCTCGGCGCGGAGATCCGTGAGGTGCTCGGCGATCGCGCGCCCACGCTCGAGGATTTGCCGAAGCTCAAGCTGACGAAGATGATCCTCGAGGAGTCGTTGCGCCTCTATCCGCCCGCGTGGGCGTTCGAGCGGCAAGCGGTCGAAGCGGACACGATCGCGGGGTACGCGGTGACGCCGAAGACGATCATCGGGATCTCGCCGTACACGCTTCACCGGCATCCGCGTTACTGGGAAAATCCCGAGGGCTTCGATCCCGAACGGTTCGCGCCGGAGCGGTCCGAGGGCCGGCCGAAGTATGCGTACCTTCCGTTCGGCGGCGGGCCTCGCTTCTGCATCGGCAACGGGTTCGCGATGATGGAGGCACAGATCATCGTCGCGATGATCGCGCAGCGTCACCGCCTGCAGCTCGTTCCGGGGCATCCCATCGTCCTCGAGCCGACGATCACGTTGCGGCCGAAGCATGGCGTGCGCGTGACGATCGAGCCTCAGCGCGCGACGCGGAGTGTGCCGTGGCCCGCTGCGGTCGCGCCGCCGCCCGAAGCGATCGCCTTGACGACGTAAGCGCCTGGATCTTTCGGCGCGACCAGCGTGACGGTCGCGCGTCCGTCTTTGAACGCGGTCGGCGCTTGCAGCGTCACGACTTTGTTCGCGGCCTTCCGCCGGTTCTCGTCCATCGCAACGAACGCGTCTTGCGGCGACATCGACTCCATCAACGACGCCGGCACGAGCGCGCCGCGGATCACGCTCCGCTGCGTCTCGATCGTCACCGTCACCGTGCCGCTCGCGACCGCGGGCGCCGCGATCGTCACCGTGACCTTGTCGCCGGGCTTCACCTCGGTCGCGGCCGGCGCGATCGTCGCGGCGTCCGGGTAACGCAAGCGCGTCGCGGGATCGCCGAGCAGGTTGTAGAGCCCCTCGTGCTCGCGCTTGAGAAGGTCGATGTCCACGTCGACCATCAGCGCGGCGCCGGAGATCGACCGCGCCTTCATCGCCTCCTTCACGGCGAGGATCCCTTCCCCGATCGTCGCGGTGCGAACGCCGAGGAAGTCCTTGATGACCGCGGCGGCGTAGAGCGCGTTCGCGTACGGGTGGCTCTCGCGGCTCGACGCGAAGACCGCGACCGGGCCGGTCGGGTTGAGGATCATCTGCTCGGCGATCGACGCGCGGCCAGCGGGGCGATCGAACGCGCCGGTGTCGCACGCGAACGAGAAGAAGATCGGTTTGCCCGCGGCGATGCGGAGCGCCGCGGCGTCGTCGGCCGTGCCGATCTCCCAGTATTGCCCGCGGTAGTAGACCTGATCGAACGACGCGACGGCGCCATGACCGACGTACGCCGCGACGAGCGAGCCCGCGTCGAGCCCGGCGATGAAGCGCTCGCGCATCTTGTCGAGGCGATGCGCGTACGGCGATTCGGGCTTGGTAAACGTGAAGTCGACGTCGTAGTCGTACGAGAGCTCTTCATCGAGCATGCGGCTCGCGATCGACTCGATGACCGCGTCGGCGACCGCGCCGTAGTTCGCGGGGCCGGTGAAGATGCTGACCTTGCGACGCCACGCCCCGTCCGGATCCTTCGTCTCGTAGTCGATGATCTTTTGCACGACAGCACGGAGCTGCGCTTCGGTGCGCACGGGGAGTCGTCCGACGGCGAGGTGAGCGCCGTTCGCGCCGGCGAGCTCGAGGGGGTGGTCGGTCGGATATTTCTCGTGCTCGGCCTGCGTGACTCCGTTCGGCGCGCGCCGATGCACCTCGGGCGAGTGGTGCTCGTAGTCCATCTTCTTCGCGTAGAAGGTCGGCACGTGCGTATCGGTCTCGGCCGAGTCGTTGGGATGATCGACGTCCCCGACGAGGAGAACGAAGCGAAGCTTTCCCTTGGTGTGCGCGGCGAGTCGCGTCACGGCGTCCTTGAGCGCGCGCGCGTCCGGGCGCCCCTTCGACAGGCGCGCGAAGAGTGGCTCGATCTCGAGGATCGCGACGGCGTGACCACCGGCTTCGCGATGGCGGACGAGCGGCGCGATCGTTTCGACGAAGCGATGCGGGGCGATGACCGCGTAGTCGGCGCTCTTCCACTTCTCCCAGGTCGCGTCGTCGGCGAGCGGCGTGACGTCGATGGGTGCGCCTGCGTCGCCGATGGTCGACGCGGAGGGGAAGGACGCTACCGACGCGGATGCAGCTGCCGTAGCGCGCGGCGGGCTCGGCGCAGGCGCGGCGCCGCACGCGACGACGATGGAGAGGAGAGCCCACGCGACGGACCGCATCCCTTCAGCAGACCATGTCTCGACTGCACTTCAAAAGGCGGCGACGACATCGGGGACCGCCGCGAGCCACGCGCGGACGCGCGCTTCGGCGATATCGGGAGCGACGGGCTCGCGATCGCGTCGAACGAACGTGATGCACGGGTGATCGCCCCAGCTCGGCACGCGCGCGAGCTCGCGCCAGCGCGCGGCGAAGCGCGGATCGGCGATCGCTGCGTCCTGCGCGGGTGAAAACGCGCGCCCGGTCGATTCGTCGATGACGACGATCGCGATCGCGGGATCCTTCGCGAAGAACGCTTCGCGCGCGGCGACGCGGCGCTTGGGATCCTCAGGGTAGAACGTGAGGCGACCCGCTTCGCGATCGACGAGGCCAAAGCCGTCGAGAAAGCGCACGTCCCCCATGACGTACGGAAGCTCGCCGACGTCGACGTGCGCCACGGTGTCGCCGGGCGCGACGTACGGCGCGATTTGGCGAAGCAGATGCGTCGGCATCCAGTCGAGCGGGTAGGGATCGCGCAGCGGTCGCGCGGTGATCTTCGCGCTCTCCATCCGGCGATCGAGGTACTCGCGCGTGCGCCATCGCTGATCGAGCGAGCGCGTCGTCGAGAGGGCGGATTCGATCGAGAGCGCGACGCCGATCGTGAGCACGGCCGTGGAGGCGAGGCGATGCGCGCGCTCGCGAAGCACGTGCGCTGCGCCGATCGTCGCGCCGATCGCGGCGAGCGGAAGCACGGGCACCAGCAGACGCCGATTCGGCATCCAGTCGCCGCCGGCGACGAACGCGAACAGGAGCGCCCCCGCGAGGAGCGCGGCCGCCACCGGTTGGCGCGCACGCACGGCGATCCCCGCGCCGATCGCGCCGCCGACGACGAGGAGCGGACGCCGCGCGATCTCCGACATCACGTACGCCGCGCCGGTGTAGTCGCGCCCGTCGACCGCGCGCATCTTCGCGAAGAACGTGTTCGGAACGACGTCGTGAAAGTACGCGAGGCGCGCGACGGTGAGCATGACGACCGGCGCGGCCGCGAGCGCGACGACGACGAGCGCGTCGCGTCTCCTTTTCTCGCGAGCGCACATCACGGCGAGCGCGACCGCGCCGAGCGCCGTCAGCAGCGGCCCCTCCGGCCGGACCCACGGCAAGAACCCGAGCGCGACCGCCGCCGCGCGTTCGCTCCCCGGTCGCGCCGCGATCGCGACGCACGCGACGCACGCGAGCGCCCACGCCGCCGTATCCATCCCCGACGCTCCCCAAATCGCGACGTCGGCGTCGACAGCGATCGCGAGCGCCGGCACCGCCATCGCGAGCGGCTGCGACGGCAGCGCGCGCCGAACGCCGACCGCGCACGCCGCCGGCAGTGCCGTCATCGCGACAAGCGACAGCAACTTCGACGCCGCGACGCCGCGCAGTCCGACCTTGAACGCGAGCGCAAGCGCGATCGTCCACGCGATGCTCGACGCCCCTTCGACGCGCTCGCCCGGCGAAAACGCGATCTCGCCTGTCTCGGCGAGCGCGCGCGCGTACCGCAGATAGATGAACAAATCGTCCACCATTTGCCGCTCGGCGAGGAGCGCGCGGTAAACCAGCGCCGCCGTCGCGAGCACAACGACAGACCACGCGACGGCCGAGGCCTTCCCGAGGCGAAGGCGAGGCGAGGCGGCGGCCGACACCCGTGCGGTCATAGTGCGCGAGACCGCTTGCGTCGACGCCCGCCTCCCGATGATGATGGTACGGCATGACGGAGAACCCCTCCCCGAAGCGAGCCAGCGCGGCGAAGGTCGCGAAGTGGCTGCTCGACAAAGGACGCCCGGACGACGCCGTGCAGCTCTTGAGCGCGTGGGCCGCGTCCGGTCCCAACGATCCCGAAGGGCAGAACTTGCTCGCCGAGGCGTTCCGGATCGATCCGAGCCACGCCGTCGCGAAGCTCGCGTTCGAGCGCATGGAGGGGATCGCGGGCGATCACTCGCCGCTCGAAGCGGCGATCCTTCGCTTCGGCGACGCCGAGCTCGCGAAGCTGGAGACCGAGATGAAGCGCCCGAACTTTCGGCGCGCGCAGGTCGGCTTCAACAACAACGTGAAGTTCGGCGGCAACGTCTATCACATCCAGACCGAGGACTCGGGGCTCGACAAGCCGCACGTCATCACCCACCTCTTCGCCGACGGTGGCCGCGTCATCAAGAGCCACAAGCGCTCGTACGCCGCCGAGGTCAACCGCGCCGACGTCGCGATGCACGTGCGCGCGCTCATGAAGGGGCAGCAGATGGAGATGGCCATCTTGCTGCGCGAAGGAAAGTTCGAAGAGGTCATCGCCGGCCGCGCGATGGGCGGAATGGAGACGCTCGACTACGCGCCGCGTGTCGAGGTCCAGAAGCTCGCGACGAAGAAGAACGAAACCGTCCAGGTTCACAAAGAGCCGACGGTCGTCCCGCCGCCGCCTGTCGAAGACGAGCGTCCGTCGGTCGTCGAGGCGCGCGTGCGCTTTCGCCTCCACGTGCTTCGCAGCCTCACCGGCGGGCCCGAGATCTACGCGCCCCGCGTCGACGAAGCGGTCATCGGCGCCGCCGGTCTCATCTCGCTCCCTGGCGAGCGATTCTGCCACCGTCGCGAGGCGGCGATTCGCGCGAAGGACGACCGCATCTGGCTCGAGGACTTCGAGGCCGGCAACGGCGTCTTCCTCCGGATCAAGACATCCGTCGAGCTCGGTCCTGGCGACGAGTTCATCGTCGGCGACCAGCTGCTTCGCGTGGAGCGAAACCCGACGCCGAACGACGGACCGGATCCGGGACCGACGTATTTCTATTCGTCGCCGAAGTGGATCAGCTCGTTCCGCGTGGTGCAGATCTTCGAAGGCGGCGGTCGCGGCGCGTGCGTCGTCGCGCACGGCAACACGCTGCAGATCGGATCGGCCGTCGGCGATCTCGTCTTCGGCAACGATCCGCTCGTGTCCGAGCAACACTGCCTCGTCGAAGAGCAGGCCGGCGTCATCGTCCTCGTCGATCTCGGATCGCGCACCGGCGTCTTCGTGCGCATCAAGGGCGTGCAGGAGCTCGTGCACGGCGACGAGCTCCTCGTCGGCCGCACACGCCTCGTGCTCGATCTCGCGACGCCGACCTGATCGGCGGCGACGACGACGACGACGAACTAAACGACGGGCTTCGTCGTGTGCAGCTTGACCGTCGTCGTGTGGTGCCCGCAGACCGGGCACGGCGGCGGCGGATGCGTCGAGCCGAGCTGCCGCGCGATCTGCTGCTTCTCTTCGATGGCGGCCTGGATCGCTTCGAGCGGTCCGGGAATTTGCGACGGACGCGGCGGCGCGACGCTGGTTGCGTCGCTCCAAGGTCCACGCCACGTGCACACGGTACAGCGGATCGTCTTGTCCATCGTTGACCCCGTAGGCTGCTCTCTCCGAAGTATCGGGAAGGCGGGCGAAAGGCAAGCAGGCGCTCACCTTGGAATTCGCATCACCTTCCGCGGGCGCTGATCGTGCCACAAGAGCATCTCGAGCGTCCCCGACTCTCGGAGCCACGCTTGATCGTGCGGACCGGGCAAAATGCGGAAATCGTGGGCGACGCCGCGCTTCGCGAGCGCCGCGGAGAACGCTTCGTTGCCGCGGCGAAAGGCGTCGCCGGTGCTCGTCTCGACGTGGATCTCGCGCGGACCGATCTTCGCGAGGGTGTCGGCGAGGCGTCGCGCGTAATCGACGGCGCTCACTTCGCCTATGGCGGTTTGTACGCCACCCCACGCGCCGAACGCCTCGGGCCGACGCAGAAATACTTCGAGCCCGAAGTGCCCGCCGAGCGAGCATCCGTCGAGCGTCGTGTGCTCGACCCCGTCGAGCGTCGGCGCCTCGCGTCGCGCGCGCGGGACGACGACGTCGGTGATCCAGCGCGCATACCGATCGAGCTCCGCGGACGATCCGATCTGCAGATCCGGCATGTACGGACACGCGATCACCATGCCGCGGAACGGACGGAGCGCGAGCTCGCGATTGAGCTCGACGACGCGCTCGTCGGTCCAGAGCGCCGCGGTCGACGTGCGCGCGAGCGGAGGACGACGGAGTCGCTCGTACGCGGTGCCGAGGCCGTAGCGTTCGATCCACGCGAACGCGCCCATGCGCTCTTCGGCGGTCTCGTTGAGACCGTGGAGCAAGACGAGGAGCGGCACGCGCTCGTGCTTCGCGAGGTGGGTCGGAACGCACAGCGTGAAGCGCCGACTGAGATCGCCTTCGACCTTGATGTCGCGGATCTCGAGCTCGGGCGTCGCGCCCACCTTCGGAACATCGGCGCGTGCGGCGCGCGCGAACGCTGCGGCGGCGGTGGCCGCGAGCAAAGCGCGTCGCGTCAGCGTGCTCATGCGGTGCACGATAGCCCTAGGGGTGAACGCCGGCGATGCGCGAGATGACTATGTCGATCGAGTCGCGATCGAAGGTGGTCTCGGTGCTGTCGGGGACGGCCGGAAACGACGTGCGCACGATCGGCTCGAGATCGAGCTGTCGCTCCACGTCGTCGCACGCCGCGCGTCCTCCGGTCGTCGAACAGAGCGACGTGCGCAGGTAGAACGCGCATCCGGGCGCGCCGAGCGCCTGCGCGACGTTCACCGGTTGGCGCGCGTCGATGCGCACGAACATTCGGTTGGCCCGCGCAGACGCGACGTACGTCGGCAGGAGCAGGTTGTGGCGCGCGGCGAACGCGACGTGCGTCGTTCGACACTCCGGCGGCAGCGTCGTGAGCCATCGGCGAATCCAGCTGTATTCGAGCTGCTCCGTGGTGCGTCCGCCGAGCACGAATGGCCCCCAGACGCCGAGCGCTACGAGCGGCACGGCGATCAGGGCCGCGGTCACGCTCCGCCGCGCGAGCCACGTGGGTGGGATGCACGCGGCGACGGCTACGATCGGAACCGCGAGGTACAAGCGATCGTACGACGCGAGCCACAGATCGCTCTGCGCGTAGTTCTTTCGCGTGACGAAGAGGACGGCGAGAAAAATCGCAGCGACGATCGCGAGCCAACGCGCGCGAGGCAGGCGTACGCAGGCGATGGCGAACGCGACGAGGACCACGGCGCCGGCGGCACCGGGGAGGAACGCGCGCGGCCGAAACGTATCGCCGCGAGCGACGTGCTCGGCGACCGCGACGAGCGCGGCGCCGCTCGTGATCGCGATCACGGCGGACGCGATCGCGCCGAGCGCGACGACGCCAAGCGCGCGACGTCGCGTCGTCATGCTCTCTCCGCAAGCGAGCGCGGCGAACGGCGCGAGCGCCGCGGGGGCCCACGCGGAAGGGTGGATGCGAGCCGCTTGCGCGAGGAGGAGCGCCATGGCGACGGCGAGCCCGAGCGCGCGCAAGCGTTCGCCGCGCGCGGCGTGGCTCGCCGCGTCGATCGCGACGACGCTCGCCGCGAGCGTGAGCGCGAGGATCGGATGGAAGTACGCCTCGGACGTCGCGACACGGATCGCGATGGGGTCCACGGCGAGCGCTAGCGCGGCGAGCATCGCGTGCGAGCGGGCGAGCGCGGCCGAGCGCGCGAGCGTGAACGCGAGCGCAGGGGCGAGCGCGGAGAGCGCGGCGTTCGCGACGAAGATCGCCGTGTCGGGCGCGGTCGGAGCGAGCCGCGCAACGGCCGCGAAGATCTCGGGATACCCGGGGCCGTACCCCGCGGTCTCCTCCGGCGCCGACGCCGCGCCCAAGATCCAGAGCGGCGCCATGCCGTTGATCCGGAGCGGGCCCCACGCGCCGAGAACGAGCCGAAGCACGAGGGACACGGCGAACGTCGTCGCGAAGAGCTGCGCATCACGCGACGCGATCCGCCGAGCGCGCCGACCCGCCAGGACCGCTGCGAGGATCGCGATCGCAGCGAGCATCAGCCACGGACCACCGAAGCCCACGTCGAGCTGCCGCGAGCCCGCGCCCGTCCACGCGAGAACGCCCGGCTCCGCTAGCGTCACCTCCGACGCGTGCGCGGCGAGGAACGCCACGACGCGCTCGAAGGCGTCGCGTTGCGGCCTCGGAATCGCGCCGAAGTCTTCGACCTCGAGCAGCGGCGAGACGCGGAAGCGATCGACGCGCCGGAACGCCGGTCCGTCGCCCTCGGCGATCTCGACGTCGAACGCGGGCGCGTCGACCGGCTCGATGTGAACCACGACGCGGCCCATCGGACACGAACGCGTTCGCAAGCTCGTTCCGGTCTCGCGCGCCGCGGCGCGGACCCACCGCTCGACGCCGGGCCCGCACTCCACTTCGCCCGCCGACGCGTTCCTCGTCGCGACGACGACGCCGATCGCGAGCGTTGACGCGATGACGAACAGCGCGATGCGTGCCGCCGATGCCATCTCGCCGAGCCTACCGCGGCGCGCTCGTCACGGTCGCCTTCGCCGTCGCGAGCCGATACCCGATCATCGCGACCGCGCACGCCGCGCCGATCGCCGCGTACGTCGCCCACACCGTCAAGGGCGCGCGCGTCCCGACCTCCGGAAGATACTTCGCGATCATCACGCCCGACACCTGCCCGCCGATCGTGAAGCCGATCGCCTGCGGAACGAACGCGAGCCCCATGTACATCCCCGCTTTGCCTTCGGGTGCGAAGCTCGCGATGTAGTCGTAGAAGCGCGGCGAGAACGTCATCTCGGCGACCGCGAAGAGCGCGCCCGACAAACACGCGCCGACGAGCCCGGGCGCGGCGCCCATCACGAGCATCGAGAGCGCGCCCATCGAGACGCCGAGGATCATCGTCGTGACCGGATGCACCTTCGCGAGGACGCGCGTTACGACGCCTTGGAAGAGCGCGATGAACGCGGGGTTGATGAGCGTGATGATCTCGAGCGGCGCCTTCGCGTCGATGTGCCGGGTCACGTACTTCGGAAACGTGACGTAAAACTGATCGGCCATGAAATAGAAGCCGGCGAAGATGACGAGGAACGTCGCGAATTTCAGGTTCTTCAGCGCCGTCGCGTAGCCACGCATCGTCTCTGACAGCGGCGTCGCGGTGCCGCGTCCGCGCTCGGGTTCTCGGTATGCAAACACCGCGAGTCCGAGCGCCGCGAAGCTCGCGCCGATCGAGTTCATCAGCACCCATCGCAGCGAGATCGCGACGCGGAGAACGTAGACGAGCGTCTTTCCGACGACGCTGCCGGCGTTGATCATCCGGTAGAAGATCGCGAAGCCTTCGGTCTGTCGTCCCTCGGGCGCGGTGCGCACGACCGTGCCGGCGATGACGGGCTTCATGAACCCACCGCCGATCGCCATGAACGCGAGCGCGACGAGCGCGAGCTCTTTGACCGGATAGAGGAACATCACGAGGTAGCCGACCGCGTAGAGCGTGAACGCGAGGATCAGCGATGCGCGGAAGGTGATGCGATCGGCGATGGCGCCGCACGGGATCGGCGCGAGCGACGAGACGAGCCGAAAGCTCGCGAGGATCGTCCCGACCGCGACGTCGCCGAATCCGACGACGTTCGTCAGGTAGAGCGAGATGCCGATGAACATCCCGTAGAACGCCATCCGCTCGAAGAGCTCGATCGCGTTCGCGACGTAGAACGTGCGCGGGAACGGAGGCTTCGTCACGGCGACCGTCCGCTCACCGCCACGCTCCGACGAATTCGGCGTGTGTCGCGTCGATCGCGCGAAGCTCGAACGTGCCGTCGCGTCCGCCCGCGTTTTCGATCGCCGCCACGAACCCCGAGCCGTTCCCGCGAAGGACGATCTCCGGCAGGAGGTTCGGCGGGAAGCGAAGCGTTGCCTCCGCCGAGGTGTCGCTCGTGATGCGGACGTCGATCGAGCTGCCCTGATGCAACGTCCCCCATCGGAGCCCAGCCGCGCGCAAGATGGCCTTGGGCGCAGCGACCCAGAAGAGCACGCGGTTGGTCGGTGTCGCGAGGACCGCTTGGTTGCACGCGCGCGCGTGCGTGAGGAACGCGTCGTCGTCGGCGAAGTGCGCTTCCCGGATCGCGAGGTAGAGCGCCGTCGCGTGGACCTCGGGAACCCAGGTCGGAAGTCGGCGGACGTCGGCGAGCAGCGCTCCGATCGGGCGCGGAAGGAGCTCGGCGATGCCGCGCGTCGGACTTCGTTGAAGCCACAGCGACAGCGGCTCGCCCTTGTGGGCGCAGTCGGGGTAGGCCTCGATCCCCCCCGGGACGGAAGCGAGGTACCGCTCGACCGACTCGAGGCGCGCCATCGCGGGGGCGATGCTTGCAACACTCGGCGCGAATCGTCCAGCGAATCTAATCGATGACGACGAACGACGCGCGCCCCACGAGCTGGCCGTCCTCGGTCTCGACGTCGACCGTCCAGTGACCGGCGAGGCTCTTCGGAAGCTCCTTGCCGAGGAGCGACGACTGAAGGCGAATGTTTCCCTCTTTCGTCTTCTGCCGCGACGCGGATCCGGTCGTCGCGATCATCCGGCCGTCGCAGCGCCACACGTGGTGCAAGCGATCGCCCGAGCCGCCCGGCGTGACGACGTCGGTCACGGCGAGGAGCTGCGTGATGACCGACGAGTGAAGCGTCTTCACCTCCATCGCCAGGCGTCCGTCCTTCGTCAGCATCGGACCGACGGCTTCGTACGACAGGTGCATCGGCACCGGCGGAATCGCCGCGCGCGCGACGTACGCGACGCCAAGGCTCGCGACGATGCTCGCCGCGACGAGCCCCATGTAGAGCTTGCTCTTCAGCGCGCGGACCGGCGCATGCAGCGTCCACACGCCGACCGCCGCGATGCCGGCCGCGACGAGCAGCGTCGTCAGCGTGCGCGTGTCCGGGAAGAGCGCGGGGATGACGAGGTTCAGGGATCCGAAGAGCGTGATCCCATGAAACACCGACGCGAGCGATCGCCACTTCATCAGGTAGCGATCGAAGACGATGTCGAGCGTCGACAAGATCGCGCATACGCCGAGCAGCCCGACGAACCACTCGTTGGGCGCGCCGAACGTCGTCGACTTCCAATAGAACGGCAGGAGAAAAAAGAGCATCCCCTGGTAGAGGTTCTTCAAGACGTACGTCAGCGCATAGAAGCGAAATCGCGTCTTCGACCCCGCGGCCTCCATGCTCGCTTGGGTCGCGCCCGAGCCATACACGCGGAAGAACACGACCACGAGCAGCCATACGGCGACGAGCGACACCGACAGCCACCGCGCGTGCTCGAATCCTTTTTGCGCGAACGCGACGACGCCGACGCCGAGCCCCAGCGCGTACGCCGAGTGAAGCCACCAAAGCTTTCGCCCGTGCTCGCGGAAGAACCGCCGCACCTTTGCGAGAAGCGCGCCCGGCCCCGGGGGCACTGCCGCGGCTGGCGGTGCCTGGTAGCTGTTCGAGCTCGCCATCGCCATCGAGTCTACAACGCTCGACCGATGCGGCCCCATGCCGCTCATCGTGTATCTTGCACCCCCGCCATGATTCATCGACAAATCACCTTCGCCGTTGCGCTCGTCCCCGCGGTCCTCGCCTTCTCGTGCGCGTGCAACGAAGCGGTTCCGCCCGTCATCAAGACGCCGACGTCGACGCCGTCAGCCAGCGTCGTCGCTGCGCCGGGTGACGCCGGCCCGCCCGCTACCGCCATGCCTGCATATGGCTATCCCGCGACGCGACGGGACAACTTCTCGGAGATGCTCCACGGGGTCGAGGTAGCTGATCCCTACCGGTGGCTCGAGGACGTGAAGACGCCCGACGTGCAGTCGTGGATGAAATCCGAAGACGACTTCGCGCGCGCCAAGCTCGCGCCGCTCGCCGGTCGCGACAAGCTGGTCCAGCGCTTCCGCGATCTCTTTTACGTCGAGGCGATGGGGATCCCGCATCGCTACGGCCAGCGCTACTTCTTCCAGCGTCGCGACGCGAAGAGCGAGAAGTCGGTCGTCTACGCGCGGCAAGGAGCGAAGACCGGACCGGAGACGGTCATCCTCGATCCGAACACGTGGTCGCAAGACGGCTCGGTGTCGCTCGGCGGTTGGCGCCCTTCATGGGACGGCAAGAAGGTCGTCTACAAAGTGAAGGCGAACAACTCGGACGAGTCGACGCTCAAGGTCCTCGACGTCGCGACGATGAAGGTGTCCGACGTCGACTCCATCGCCGGCGGAAAATACGCGTACCCCGATTGGACCGCGAACGGCGACGGCTTCTATTACACCTGGCTCCCGACCGATCCGGCCATCCCGACCGCCGAGCGCCCCGGCTTCGCCGAGATGCGCTTCCACAAGCTCGGCGAAGATCCCGCGAAGGATGTCGTCCTCCACGAGCGCACGGGCGACGCGAAGACGTTCCTCAACACGACGGCGTCGCGCGACGGGCGCTGGATCTTCGCGACGATCGAGCACGGGTGGAACGGCAGCGACGTCTACTTCCAAGACACGCGGGAGAAAGCGCCTCGCAAGTGGCGCATGCTCGCCGAAGCGAAGGACGGCATCTTCGATGTCCTCGCGTACAAGGATCGCTTCTACGTGAAGACCAACTCCGGAGCGGCGCATTGGCGCGTCCTCCGCGTCGATCCCGCGCACCCCGAGCGCGACAAGTGGGTCGAAATCGTCCCCGAGCGCAAAGACGCCACGCTGCAGAGCTACAGCATCGTCGGCGGGCGATTGACGCTCGGCTACATGAAGGACGTCGTCAGCAAAGTCGAAGTGCACGAGCTCGACGGCAAGCTCGTCCGCGAGGTCGAGCTCCCCGGTCTCGGTAGCGCGGGTGCGCTCAGCGGCAATGAGGACGACGACGAAGCGTTTTATGCCTACGACTCGTTCACGCAGCCCAGCATCATCTTCGAGACGTCGGTGCGCAGCGGCGCGAAGAAGGTGTTCTACGAAGTGAAGGTGCCCGTCGACACGTCGAAGTACGTCGTCGACCAAGAGAAGTTCCCGTCGAAGGACGGCACCATCGTTCCGATGTTCGTCATCCACGCGAAGGACGCGAAGAAGGACGGCAACGCGCCGACGATCCTCTACGGCTACGGCGGCTTCCAAAGCGCGCAGACGCCGGGCTTCCGCGCGTCGGTGTACCCGTGGCTCGAGAGCGGCGGCGTCTACGCGATCGCGAACCTACGCGGCGGCAACGAGTACGGCGAAGAGTGGCACGTGCAGGGAATGCGACGTCAGAAGCAGCACGTCTTCGACGACGTGATCGCGGCGGCGGAGAACCTCATCAGGCTTGGCTACACGCGCCCCGAGAAGCTCGCGATCCGCGGCGGCTCGAACGGCGGCTTGCTCGTCGGTGCGGCGATTACGCAGCGTCCGGATCTGTTCCGCGTCGGCCTCTGCGCGGTGCCGCTTCTCGACATGGTGCGATACCACCGCTTTGGATCGGGTCGCACGTGGATCGAAGAGTATGGCTCTGCCGACGACGCCGAGGACTTCAAAGCGATCTACGCGTACTCGCCCTACCACCATGTTCAACGCGGGACGAAATACCCCTCGGTGCTCCTCTTGTCGGCGGACAACGACGATCGCGTCGATCCGATGCACGCGCGAAAGTTCGCGGCGGCGCTGCAGGCCTCGTCGACGGGCGGCGTCGTGCTCCTCCGAATCGAGAGGCACGCCGGTCACGGCGGTGCGGACTTGGTGCGCGAGTGGGTCGAGAAGCTCGCGGACGAGTATGCGTTCGCCCTCGGCGAGATGAAGTAGCCGGCGGGGCGTCGCGGCGACGCGCGCGACTAAGCGCTGCGACGGAAGACGGAAGGGGCGATCACGCGAACCTCTGCGGTTCGCCCCGCGTCGTCGTCGGTCTCATCGAGCTCTTCACGGTCGAGCCGGTCGAGCCCAACATACTCATCGCGCGCGACAGCCACGTCATAGGCCGCCGCGACGGCGAGCGGAATGGCGAACACACCTGACGGACGGCGGACACGTCGCTCTCCTTGGAGACTCGATACGAAGCTCTTCGAACGGACCATGACCCTTTGATAAGCAATCGGCGATCCACCTTGGGTCGTCGGATAAGAACACACGTTTTTCCACGTCGCGCGTGCGCGCGCTCGGCATCTGTACGAGTCACGTACACACACGCGTGCGCACGCTGACGCGCTTGTGTGTCGAGAGACGCTCGGCGCGTTTCATTGTGCCTGTTCGTCTTCACGCCCGTGCGTCGCGACCAAGTAGTCGACGATCGTCTTCGTGCTCTCGGGCGCGATGGGCGCGCCGTACGTCTTCTTCATCTTGTCGACCTCGGCCGTCCACGTCTTGCGCGGGAACTTTGGTTGATCGCCGATGTAGCGCGCCGAGTGACAGGTGAGGCACGAGCCGACGACGAGGCTCTTGCCGGGCGCTTCGGGAAGAGGCGGATCGTCTTCGGGGAGCGCGAAGACGTGGATGTTCGGATCCACGGGAGGCGTAGGGGCGCGGCGATCGCACGAGCTCGCGAGCGCGACCAGCGTGAGCGCTGCTACGGAAAGTGTAGCGCGCGTCATCCGACCCTCACGTCGACGCGCTCGAAGACGTTTCGCATGTAGCCGGCGCGGTTCCATTGCGGCGTCGCGCGCTGTTCTTCGCCGGCCGTGCTCGTCGCGCGCGCGAGGATCGCGTGCGTCCCCGGGCCGGGCGGCGTCCAGGTCGCGCGCCATCGTCGCCACGAGTAGCGACCGAGATCCGCGCCGAGGCGCGCGTCGCTCCAGGTCGCGCCGCCGTCGGTCGAGACTTCGACACGCTTGATCCCCGCGCCGCCGTCGAAGGCGATCCCCTCGAGCTCGTACGCGCGTCCGGGCGAAACCGTCTCGTCGGGCTCGGGACGAACGATGAGCGAGCGCACGTTGATCTTCGTGATCGGCGTCGTCTCCTTCGCCAGCTCCGCGGGCGACTCGTCGGCGTCGGGCGTCTTCGGAATGCGGTACGCCTTTGCCATCCAGAAGCCGTCGAACGCCGCGTCGAGGACGCGAATCTCCGTCAGCGCCTTCACCCAATACGTCGAGAACCAACCCGGAACGACGAGCCGCGCGGGGAAGCCGTTGAGCAGCGGAAGCGGCGCGTCGTTCATCGCGTACGCGACGATCACGTCGGCGTCATTCGCGCGATCGATCGCGAGCGACTTGACGTACGCGGGCACCGACTCGAGCGGCGCGCGGTCGAGGCCGCGGAACGTGACGTCGCGCGCTCCGGTCCGCACGCCCGCCTTCACGAGGAGATCCTTCAAGCGCACGCCGGTGAACTTCGCGTTGCCGATCGCGCCGCGCGTCCACTGCACACCCGGGACACGCGGCGCGAAGAGCGATCGCGAATTGCCGGAGCATTGATTGACGGCGACGATCGAGACCGACTCCATCGCGCGGAGATCGTCGAGGGACAAACTCAGCGGCGTATCGAGGTGGCCCTCGATCCGCAGCCGCCACGCGCGCGCGTCGATCGACAGCGGGAGCCCGCTCAGATGCCAGCGCACGAACATCGCGTCGTTCGGCGTGATGTCGGTGCGGAAGTAGCGGAGCGGCGTCTCGAGGTTCGGCGGGCGATCGGTGTGAAGAATGAGGTCGAGCGCCTTCTCGGTGAAGCGCGTCGGTGGCTTGTCGATGTACGGCGGCGCGTCGTTCTTGCAGCCGAACGCGAGGCTGCTCGCACCCGCGCCGGCGAGCGCGAAAAACGCGCGACGATCGAGGCGGAACATGCTCGATCAGAGAACTCCGGCCGCGCCGCGATCGAGCGCCTGATCGAGCGCATCGAAGAGGAGCTGATTCCCGTTCTGCGAATAGCCTGCAAGCTTCTCTTCGCACGCCGGCACCGCGTCGAGAAATCTCTTCACCGTTGCCGGATCGTCGAGCGTCTTTGCGTACTGCCCGTAGCCTTCCTTCTCCAAGTACATCGCGTTCATCACCTGCTCGAACTGCCGGAGCATCGGCACCGCGAGCATCGGTTTTCGCAAGTAGACCGCCTCGCCCATGAGCGTGAACCCACCGCCGGCGATGACGGCGCGCGAAGACGCGAGATCGTCGATGAACCCGTCTTCGCTGAACGGCATGTAGCGCAGGTTCCCGTCGCGCTGCTCTTCGGTGATCCCGCGGCGCATCCCGTAGATGCGGCACTCGAGCCCTGTCTTTGCGAGCGTCTCGGAGAGCGAGTCGTAGCCTTCGGACGTTTGGTAGACGAGGAGGTGCTCGCCCTTTCGCACGTTCGCCGCGGCGATCTCCGGACGAAGGATCGGCGGATAGAGACTGGTGTCGGGCTTGCGGATCGGCGGCTTGAAGAACGTCGTGATGAAGTAGTGGTTGCAGAAGGGGACCTTGCTTTTGACGAACGCGCGCGCCGCGTGAAACGCCGCTTCGTCGACCTCGATGATCTCCTTCGGGTGCGTGCAGCGATTGATGATCTGCATGTTGTCGATCGACAGGATCGGGAGTCGATGCGACTTGCCGTAGAGGTACGTCCACGACTCGAAGTCAGAGATGACGAGCTCGGGCTTGAAGTCGTGGATGAGCGAGAAGTATGCGGCGATGTTCTTCGGGACGCCGGTCGCGCCGGTGACGGCGTTCGAGAGAATCGTCTTGCCGAGGCGCACGCGGTTCTCTTCGGCGATCATGTGGAAACCGTGGATGCGGTTCACGTCGGCGAAGCGCTTCGCGAGAAAATCCGTCGCGCGACCCGACGCCATGATCGACACGTCGTGGCCGGTCTTCACGAGGTGCTCGAGGACGACGCGCGAGCGCATCGCGTGCCCCAGTCCTTCGCCGACGACGCCGTAGAGGATCTTCATGCGCGCGAGTGTATACCTGCCTCGTGAGTCGCCGCATCTGGTCCGAGATGCTTCCGTACGCCCAGTTGCGTGAGCCGCACGTGCTCGGGCTCTTGCGACGATTCGGTGTCGAATTGCTCGTCGCGGTGCGCCCTTGGAATCTCGCGGAGCTGCCGTCGCTCCTGGCCGCGTGCGCGGATCATGGCGTGTCGGCGGCGGCGTGGCCGATGGTCGACGATCGCGATGGACGCTGGGCGAACGCGCGAAACGCCGAGCTGTTCCGCGATTTCACGATGCGCGTGCGCGACGCGAGCGCGAAGGAGATCGCCGTCGATCTCGAGCCGCCGATCGACGACGTGCGCGCGTTGATGAGCGGCGTCGGCGGCGCGGCGCGCGCGCTCCGAAGCGGCGTCACGCCCGCGGAGTTCGCGAAGGCGCGCAGCGTGTACGTCGCGATGGCCGACGAGCTTCGCGCGAACGGCGTCGCGACGACCGCAGCGGTGTTGCCGCACGCGCTCCTCGACGACGGCGAGACACACGATCGCGGCGCGCGCTGGCAGCGCCTCGCGGGCACGCCCGTCGACGGACCAGCGTTCGATCGGTACAGCGTCATGCTCTACACGTCGATGGTCGAGGGGTGGTCGCGCGGCCTCCTCGATCGCGCCGATGCGCGCGCCGTGCTCGCGGGCGCGTGCAGGCTGACGGTCGAGCGCTTCGGCGCAGCGGGTGGCGTGTCGCTCGGCGCGGTCGACACCGGCGCGTTCGGCGACGAGCCGATTTACCGTGACGTGAGCGAGCTCCGCGACGACGTCGCGATCGCGCGCGCGTGCGGCGTCGAAGAAATCGCGCTCTTCGATCTCGCCGGCATCCTCGCGCGAAAGCCGGCGGAGGCGTGGCTCGCGGCGCTCGTCGAAACGGAGGCGGGTGAGGCGCGGCCACCGAAATCACTGCGCGCACATGCGCTGCGGGCGCTCGTGAAATGGGCGAAGGGGTGAGGCCTCATAGCGCGAGAGCGTGGGCGAGCCTCATCCCGCGCCATCGCGCGAGGTCGCCGAAGTGTGACGGCGATCGCTACGCGGGTCGCTGCCTCGTCCGCCACGCCTCGATCATCTTCCCCGCGATGCTCCCGTTCGGTGGCACCGTCGGAAGCGCGTCGACGTCGAACCACTTCGCGTCGTCGAGCTCCTTGCCGTCGAGGACGATCTCGCCGCGCACGAACCGAGCGAAAAATCCGATCATCACTTGGTGCGGAAATGGCCAAGGCTGGCTTCCGAAGTACGTGATCTCGTCGACCTCGACGCCCGTCTCCTCGCGCACCTCGCGCACGACTGTCTCTTCGAGCGCCTCGCCCGCCTCGACGAATCCCGCGACGAGCGCGAAGAACGGCGCGGGCGCTTTGTGCGTCAGCAGTGCGCGACGCCCGTCGTGGACGAGCACGATCACCGCGGGCGAGAGGCGCGGGTAGTAATCGACGGCGCACGGCTCGCATCGTCGCGCGCGCTCTCCGGCTACGCTCGCGAGCGGCGCGGCGCATCGCGCGCAGAATCGATGTCCCGCGTCCCACGTCAGGAGCTGCGCCGCGGTCGCTGCGACCGAGAAGAGGTCCTCGGGAAGCAAGATGAACGCGGCGCGCAGCGGGACGAACGCGCAGCCCGGAGGCTCTTCGTCGATCCCCTGCGCGTAACACGCGCGACCGTCGAGATCGCCGACGTGGATCGCGCGCGACTCGTCGGCGCCTGCGACGCCCGATGCGTGCAGAATCCCACCGTCGCGACCGGTGAGGATCTTCCCGCGGCGGAACAAGACGAAGCGGGAAGGCTCGACGCTGGACGAGGGGAGAACGTTCCGCGAGAGCTTCATCGTCGTCGCACTGTGGGGTGCGCGCCGGCGGTTGGGAAGCGCCCTACTTGAACCACTCGCTCGGCGGCGGAATGTAGATCCCTCCCGGGCCGGTGCGGCGCGCCGGTTTCGGTGCGGGCGCGGCGCCGCGCTGGGTCGGCGCTGCGGTCCGTTGGGGCGCCCCGTTCGACGATACGGAGGGCGGCGGCGGGAGCTCGGGCGCGGGCGGAGGGATCGCCGCGGCGATCGCTTCGAGGAACGGCTCGCTGGGCAGTTCGACGGAGGTCGCGACGAGGAGCTTCTCGCGCGGGCGCGCGGCGACCACGACTGCCAACAAAAAGAGAATCACGCCGATCGCCGCCGCGACCGCGAGCGCGCGCGGCGTCGCGATCCGTTGCAGCGACAGCGGCGACGTCACCGCCTGCGACGCGGCCGGCGTCGTCACGCCGCTCACCGAATGGAGCTGCGCGCGCAGTCCAGTCGTCAGCAGCGCCGGCGCATACAGATCGTCGAGCGCGACGACGAGCTCCTTCGCGCTCTGGAACCGATCCTTCTGCTCCTTCTCGAGCAGCCGGCGCACGATGGCTTCGACGCGCGGATCCGTTCCTGCCGCCACTCCGAGCAGAGGCACCGGCGCGGTGACGTGCTGGCGGAGGACGGTCACAGCGTCGCCCTTGAACGGCGGCCCGCCCGCGATCATCTCGAAGAGGATCACGCCGAGCGAATAGAGATCGCTCCGCAGATCGATCGCCTGCCCGAACGCTTGCTCCGGCGACATGTAGTCGGGCGTCCCGATGACGGCGCCGATCCGCGTGAGCGGTTTGGACGACACGCCGCTCGTCTCGTTGTCGCCGCCGCCGTAGCCGTCGACCTTCGCGATGCCGAAGTCGAGCACCTTGACGAAATCCGGATCGCCGCCGTGATCGATGAGCATCACGTTCTCGGGCTTGAGATCGCGATGCACGATCCCCTCGGCGTGCGCCGCGCCGATCGCGAGCGCGACGCCGCGCGCGATCTGGACGGCGCGATCGAGGCCGAGCGGACCTTCGGCGATGACGTCGCGCAGCGTGCGGCCATCGACGTGCTCGAGCACCAGGAAGAACGAGCCGCCGTCGAGCCGTCCGAAGTCGGTCGCGCGCGCCACGTTCGGGTGCTCGATCTTCCCCGCGGCGATCGCCTCGCGCTCGAAGCGCGCGACGACCTCGGGGAGGTTCGACCACTCGGCGAGCAACACCTTGAGCGCGACACGCTTTCGCATGTGCACGTGCTCGGCGAGATAGACGACGCCCATGCCCCCTTCGCCGAGCACCGACTCCACGCGGTACCGATCGGCGACGATCGCTCCGGCGGAGAGTCGTGTCTCGGTCAACGCAGGCTCGCCCATCGAACCAACATCGTACTCTCAATCCGCAGATCGTTCCTCTCATGAGCGCGTCCTAAGGCACATGCGCAAGATCCTATTTCCGGCGTTGCCCCTCCTTTTCGCCCTATGTGTGCCGCTGGGCGGCTGCGGTGCCGCACAGACCACCTACGTCCGATCCGACGC
>JBBQXV010000075.1:0-32243 GCA_038209335.1 Polyangiales bacterium
CAACATCAAGAGGCCGATCGCATGGACGTGCGTCTCGAGCTTGGCGTTGGGCTTGCGGCGCGAGATCGCTTCGACGCCGAGGAACATCAAGCGCCCGCCGTCGAGCGCGGGAATCGGCAGCAAGTTGAACGCGCCGAGGTACGCGCTGAGCCGACCGAGAAAGATGAGCAGCTCGCCGGGCCCGAGCTTCGCGATGCGCGCGGTCTCCTTGACGATGCCGACGGGGCCGCTCACTTCCGCTTTTTCCTTGCCGGAGATCCATCGGCTGATCCCGACGACCGTGTTGTAGACGACGAGCGGCGGCTCGATCACCGCGAGCTTTGCCGCCTTCGCGACGCTGATGGGCGCGATTTTATAGTGCTGGCCGATCAGAATCTTTCCTTCGTTCTTCGTTCCCTTCGCCGCGGGCGTCACCGCCTTGTGAAGCTCGACGCCGTCACGCTCGACGACGACGTCGATCGTCTCGCCGGGGTGGCTGCTGATCGCCTTCTTGAGCTCGTCCCAGTTTTTCACCGGCTCGCCGCCCACCGACACGATCTTGTCGCCGTCTTTGATCTCGGCGATCGCCGCAGCACCGTCGGGATCGACCTGGACGCGCATGCTCGCTTCGTCGACCACGCGCTCGCCACCGACGAGGAGCCCCGCGAAGATGAGGACGGACGCGAACAAATAGTTCGTGAGCGGCCCCGCCGCGATCGTCACCGTGCGCCCCCACAGCGACGCGTTCGCGTAGCTCCCCGGATCCTTCGGATCGAGCTCTTCGTACGGGTTCATCCCCGCGATCTGCACGTACGCGAGAAACGGGATGATCGCGACTTGGTACGTCGTCGGGCTGTCCTTGGGCTTGTGCTTCCACAACGTCGGCCCAAACCCGATGCTGAACTTCACCACCCGCATTCCGAAGCGGCGCGCGGCGAGGTAGTGCCCGCCTTCGTGCACGACCATCAGCAGCGCGAGACCGAGGGCGGCGATGATGTAATACCCGACCGACATGCTTCAACTATAGACGGACCAGCGCGCTTCGCCATTGGATAGGCGGCGCGTCTTCTCTTCTCTGCCTCTCTTCTTTGCGGGAATAAACCTACGGAAAGAAAGAGACGCCGAAGGTGAACGCCGGCCAACCGATGCGCAGGGTGAGCGACACCGTTTCACTCAGGTGATAACGCCCGCCGATCCACAGCGCGGGGCGGATGCCGTTGACGCTCGGACGGTTGCAGTTTTGCGCGCCCGGTGGGCACTCGTCGACGAAGCCGTGGAAGACCGTGAGCCCGGGCTCGCCGAAGACGCTCCACCTCTGCCCTACGAAGAAGTTCCACTGCATCGCGACCGGAAAAAACAAATACGTCGCGGAGCAGCCCAGTCCTTGGAACGAGCATCCTTCGTAGTGCGTGACGTCCATGCCGAAGCTGACGGCGACGCTGTTGTTGATCGACTGAATGAAGCCGTTGTCGACGACGGGGATCGAGAAGCGAGCGCCGACGCCATATCCGCCAGAAGCGTAGATGTTGTCCCAGCCGAGCAGGACGTGAGGCTCGGCTTCGACGGAGTATTTCGGGTGATCGCCCGGATGTTTGATCGTGTCGTCGGCGCGCGCGACGCCGGGGAGAGACACGATCGCGGCCATGGCGACGAGGGCTGCGACCGACGCCGCGACATGCGTCGTCGGACTGCTTCGTTTCGCAAGAGGGTTCATGGTGACCTCTTCTTAGTCCGTCGCCGCAAAGATGAAAACTTGTCGGGTCAGACCGGGCGACGCTTCGCGCGCGCGCCCAACGCGACGCTCTCGCCTTCGCGCGCCATGGAGGGAGGCGCGGTGCTGTCCGTGCCGCGCCACCAGATCCCGTCGCGCGTGCTGCGTACGCGCCCCTCGCGCTCGAAGCGCGCGAGCAAGCGACTGACGGTCTCGGTGGTCGCGTTGACCATGCATGCGATGTCGCGGCGTCGCAGCGGAATCGCGATGAAGCGCCCTTGTCCGAACGGCGTTCCGTGATCGTGCGCGAGCCCGTCGAGGAGATGCCGCACGCGATCGTCGACCGGGCCGGACGCGACCTCGTCGATGCGGCGCACGTGCCGACGAACCGTGTGCGCGAGGTGAGCGAGGAGAACGCGCGCGAGCGGCGGATGAATCGTCGAGAGCTTGAGGGTCGCGCGACGATCGAGCGAGAAGAGGTGCGACGCGCGCATCGTGATCACGCTCGCCGACGCGCCGACTCCGTCGAACAGCCCCGGGTCGAACAGCACCGCGGGCGCGCGCATCACGTCGAGCACCACAGTCGACTCGCCATCCGAGCTCGTCCTCGTGCGCACGAGCTTCACCGCGCCGCGCGCGAGGAAGTCGAGGCTCGTCGCGACCGATCCTTGCTCGACCAACGTGACGCCCGCGAGGACGCGACGCTGCGATGCCGCCGACGCGACCTCGGCGAGGAGGTCGCGCGACAGCTCCGAAAAGCCGGCGACCGCGCGCAGCTCTTCGGGGATGTCGAGATCGGGCAGCGTCACCATCGAAGCCGTAAAATGCACGTCGTCGCGCCGGGTCGCAAGCGTGCACGGCTCGATGTGCGTCGTGCTACGAGCGAGGCGCGACGATGGCAGGTCCGGTTTACTTCTCACGCGCGTTCGCGGCGGGCCTGGCGCTCTTCGCCGTTTCGCGCGCGGCCGGCGGCGCCGAGCCCGACGACGTCGTCGTGTTGGGATCGCAAGCCGGAGGTTTTACGTCGCGTGCGCGTGTGGAAGACGCCGCGCGCGAGGTGACCGATGCGGCGAGCCTCGTCGAACCGCTGCCGGGCGTGCACGTGCGTCGGCTCGGCGCGGACGACGGCTTCGCCACGCTCTCGATCCGCGGCTCGACGTCGGCGCAAGTGAGCGTGCTCTTCGCGGGCGTGCCGCTCACGGGCGGCGCGGATCCGGCGCTTGATCTCTCGACGCTTCCGCTGTGGCCGGGCTCGCAGGCGCGCGTGTACCGATCGTTCGCGCCGGCGTCGCTCGGCCCGGGATCGCTCGGCGGCACGCTCGCGCTCGATCCGCCGCGCGCGACCGACACGCCGAGCACCGAGGTGTGGGCCGCGGTAGGATCGTTCGGCGCGCGGCGTGTGCGGATCGGCGACGTGCGCGCGCTCGACGGCGGAGCGCGCGTCGTGACGGCGTTGAGCGCGTCGCGATCCGACGGCGATTTTCGCTACTTGGATCCGCTCGCATCGACGCCGACACACGACGTCTTCGCCACGCGCGCGAACGCCGGGCACGCGGCGCTGAACGGCCTCGCGTCGTGGTCGATCCCGGTGACGTGGAGCGCGTCGAGCCGTGGCGCCCTGACCGTGACGACGATGGCGCAAGCGCGACGTCAGCACCTTCCCGGCACGATCCAGCAGCCGACACCGTTCGCAGAGCTCGACTCGAACCGCGAGCTCGCCGCGCTCGAGCTCACCGCGAGTGCAGGGCGCGGCGCGTTCGTGGCGCGCGCATGGGGACGTCGCGACGATCTGCGGCTACGCGACGACGTCGCGTTCGCTGTGATTTCGACCGCGCCGTCGCACACCAACGACGCGATCGTCGCGACCGGCGGCGCCTTCGGATGGCGCGGACGCGCGAGCGACTCCGTGAAGGTCGAAGCGCGCGTCGACGGCAGCGGCGAGCGCTTCGCACCGGGAGCGTACGCAGGCGCGACAGAACCCGCAGGCGCGACGCGCGCATCGACGGGCGGCGCCGTCGACGCCGAGTGGCAAGCACGCGATGAATGGGTGCTCAGCGCCGCCGCTCGCGTCGACGCCTGGCGCGACGTCACCGACGATCCGACCGTCCCCGACGCCACCGAGCTCCACCCGAGCGGCCACGTCGGCAGCGAGGTCGCGGTTGGTCCATTCGCGATCGCCGCGCACGCGGGCGGCGTCGCGCGTCCACCCAGCTTCGTCGAGCGCTACGGCAACCGCGGCGGATTCATCGGCGATCCGCGCCTCCGTCCCGAATCCGCGTTGACCTCGGACGCCGGCGTCCGTTACGCGGATCGCCTCGGGCCGCTGCGCCTCGAGATCGATCTCGTCGGCTTCTCGACCTGGGCCGACGATCTGATCACGTTCGTGAACATCGGCGCGTACGGACGCGCGAAGGCGACCAACATCGGCCGCGCACGTCTCGTCGGAGGCGAAGCGGCGATCCGCGCGCGCGCCGGCGGATTCGATCTACGTGCATCCTACACAGGCCTCGCGACCGCGAACCTCGCCGAGTGCAACTACACCTCCGGCGCGTGCGATCGCCCCGCGCTCCCCGGTCGCCCCGCACACGACGTCGTCGGCGATCTCGCGTATGCGATCGGACCACTGCGCGTGCGGTGGGGCGTCGACGTCCTCGCCGGCATCACAACCGATCTCAAAGGGTACGTAGGCGTCCCCGCGCGCATGCTCCACTCCGCCGGCGCGCGCTTCGATGTCCCTCGCGCACCGGGTCTCCGTCTCGCGCTCGATGTCCGCAACCTCTTCGACGCTCGCATCGCGACGTACGACGGCGCCACCGGTCCCGCACACGAGCCGATCGGCGATCTCTACCAATACCCCCTCCCGGGTCGCAGCTTCCTCTTCAGCGTCCGCTGGTCCGAGCCGCCTCCACGCGCGCCGCGGTAAGGGACCGAACGCCGCGCGCGTCGCGTTCGCGATCGCGGATCGCCCGCATTTCACGCATCGGCATGCGCATTGCGATGCATGCGCATGGTCACTCCGAAACGGTGGTCCCATGACATCGAAGCTCACGATCGTCCTCGGCACGTTGGCCGGGGCGCTGCTCGTTCACACCGCGCTCGTCGCGTCGTCGGGTTCGAGCGCAAACGCGCAGACCCCCGAGATCTCCCTGCCTCGATTGCCGGCGCGCGCGCTCACCGCGGACACCGATCCGTCGCAGCTCGATCGCTTCGACGTTCCCCCCGCGCACTCCGACGCGAGCGGCGCGCTCGCAGGCACGCCGATCACCGACGGCCCGTTCGTGGTGACGTCGCTCCACTCGGCGCTCGTGCTTCATCTGTGGGTCGTCCCGCGCGGCGCCGCGTGCGGCAAGATCAGCGGCGCGCGCGAAGCTCCCGGCAAAGTGCTCACGATCGGATCGCACTCGACCTACCAGTCCGCGACAGGGTCGCGCTACGTCGTGAAGGACGGCGAGACGCTCTGCGCCGCGAACTCCGTCGCCGACGATCCGAGCCTCCTCGCGCGCACCAACGCGTCGAACGACGCGATCTCCGGATTCAGGCCGTACGCGCCGTCGCCGCTCAGTGCCTCGGAATCCCGCCTGTCGGCGCTACGTCCTTGATCTCCTTCGACGCCTCGCGAAAGCGACGTGTCATGTCCGCCGCGACGTCGCGCTCCTTCGCGTAGAGATCCTTCAGCTCCATCGGATCATCCGAAAGCTTGTAGAGCGCATACTTCTCGTCGAACCCGTAGACGATGAGCTTCCATCCGTCGTGGATGATCATGCGTCGCTTGTCATTGTATTCGTCGGGCGGCAGATCGCTCACCACGTCGCGCGGTCCGGCCTCGCCGCCGAGGATCTCGTCGAGCATGCTGGTCCCCTTCATCGACGGCGCGGCCTTCGCCCCCATGAACGCGAGGATCGTCGGCGCGAGATCGACGTGGCTCCGCATCGCATCGATCGTCCGCGGCGCCTGACCGGGCACGAGGAACATCAGCGGCACGTGCACGTGCGTCTCGTAGAGCTCCTGCGCGTGCTTCCATTTGTAATGCTCGCCGAACGACTCGCCGTGATCCGCCGTCACGATGACGACCGTGCGCTTCGCCCACGGCTGCTCCGCGATGAAGTCGAGGAGCTTCCCGACCCAGAGGTCCGTGTAGAAGACCTCCTCGTCGTACAGATCCTTCAGCGACTTTCCCCAGTGCGGCGACTCGGGGTGCGACTGGTACTCGTCGTGCGGATCCATGAAATGAAACCACGCGAAGAATCGCGAGCCCGCGTGAAGCGTCGGATCCTTCAGCGTCTCGATCGCGAGCGGCGCCAGCTTGTGACTCGTGACGAACGGATCGGTGTTGTAGTCGAACGAGATCCCTTGAACGAGCGACCACGATTTGAAACCGTGATCGATACCGGCGTACCCCTTCGCGAGATACGCGTGCGCCATCGCCGCGACGCACGGGACCTGCTCACCCGCGAGCACGTCGCATAGGGTGACGTTCGACGGCGCGTACTTGGTGAAGAAGAGCCCGTCGCGCGGCATCTCCGACGGGTACCTGCTCGCGAGCATCGCCGGCAGGCTCTTCGACGTGAACGACGAGATCGAGTGCGCCTGCGTGTAGACGACGGCGCGCTTGCTCAACGCCGTGAGACGCGGCGCGATGTCGCGCGCGTAACCGGCCCATGGCATGTCGGCGCGCAGGCTGTCGATCGAGACGAGGACGACGTTGAACGGAGGCGTGGGCTTCGACGGCGCCGCGCTCGCAGACGCAGACGCCGATGCCGATGCAACGCTCGCCGCAGGTTCGACCGGCGCGATCGCCGAAGCGTCG
Source organism: Polyangiales bacterium (assembly GCA_038209335.1). GTDB lineage: Bacteria > Myxococcota_A > Polyangia > Polyangiales > Polyangiaceae > JBBQXV01. The sequence goes on from JBBQXV010000075.1 coordinate 6,498, forward strand.
ACGACGGGCGCGGGAGACGAACGTTCGCGCGAACAAGCTGCGAGCAAAAGCGCCGCGAGGACCGGCGCGCGTGCGATCACCATACGCGCGGCAGCCTACTACACCCCCAGGCAGTGGAACGTGATGTGCCCCGCACCGTCGTCGACGCACATCGGCATCTCGCACGAATTTCCGAGCGTCGCGCGAATGCACGCGCACGTCGGCGTCGCCGCGCAGCCCGCGGGAATCGCGTTGCACTGGTACGCATCCATGAGCGGTCCGCTGTCCGGCGGCGGTGGGATCCCCGGTGGATGATCGGTGCAGAACTGTGCGCCGGAGCACGTGACGTTGCCGCACGCGAACGGTCCCGCGTCGCCGACAGGGGCGTCGGTGCCGGAGTCGGGCGGACGGCACGCGCATCCGAGGCCGAGCTTCGCCCATTTGTGCGTCGTCGCATCGCAGTTCCAGATGTAGCCGATGCAGCATACGTCGCCGCCGCTCGAGCAGACGGCGTCGCCGGGCGTGCACGCCGATCCCTCCGCGGGCTCGGGCGAGATGCACCCGCCGTCGCCGCTGTTGGCGTCGCCGTTTGCATCGCCACCGCCGCCGTCGTCACCGATCACCGACACGGAAGTACCGCCACACGCCGCGAAGAACGCGGTCGCGCAGGCGATGCACGTGAGGAGAGCTCGTCGCATGGGCCATGCTTCAGCAATGTCGATGCCACGCGCGCAACGCGCCGCTTCAACGCGCGTTCACGCCGGCGACGCGCTGTTTTCTGCGACATCGCGCCGGAGACGGCACGCGTCGGCACACGACGCGTCACGTCTCGATCGGCCGCTTCGGATCGTTCCCCCACTCGTTCCACGATCCGTCGAACACGGCGACGTCATCGCGCCCGAGGACGTGCAACGCCGTCAGCGGCACGGTCGCCGTGACCCCTCCGTTGCAGTAACAAACGATTTCGCGAGGCAGCGAGTCGACGTCGATCCCCGCCTCCGCGAAGACCCGTTTCAATCCTTCGCGCGGGAGCATCTTGCCAGTCGCCTGATCGATCAGGGTTGCATAGTGCACGTTCTTCGCCCCGGGGATGTGACCCGCGCGCGACGCCGCGCTGACCGCCCCCGCATACTGCGACGGCGGACGCGCATCGATCAGGAGCGCGCCGCTCCCGAGCTGCGCCGCGACTTGATCCGACATGCGTCGCAACGCCGGCGTCGCGCGCGGCGTGAACCGCGCCGGCCGAGGATGCGGCACGCGATCGTCGACCGCGCGCCCCTCGTTCACCCACGCCGTCCACCCGCCGTCGAGCACGCGCGCCGCCGCGTGGCCGTAATACCGAAGCGCCCAGACGAACCGCCCCGCGAAGATCGAGTTGTAGTCGTCGTACGCGATCACGTTCGTGTCATCGCCGATGCCGAGCGCGAGCATCAACGCCGCGAAGCGTTCCGGCGGCGCGACCTGGTTCGGGATCGGATCGTCCGGATCGACGATCTCGCTCGTCCAATCGACGAACACCGCGCCGGCGACGTGGCCCACGTCGTACTCGTCGCGCTTCGGGAAGTACCGGTTGCCTTGCGTGCCGGCGGGCAGCACCTTGCCGCGAATGTCGACGACGCGAAGGTCCTCGTCGGCGAGATGCGCAGAAAGCCATTCGGTGGAAACGTGCGGCGGCGGCGGGAGAGTGGTCATCGCTTGCAGTGCCCTTTGGCTCGCGTAATCATCGGAGGATGACATACGTCGCGCGTTGGTTGGGGGTCCTCGTAGCGGCGGCGACGGTGAGCATGGCCGCATGCGGGGATGACGCCCCAACGGGGTCCGCCCCGAGCGGCGGCGACGGCGGGACCGGTGTCGCAGGCGGCGGCGGATCGATCGGTGGCTGCACCGTGTTCCCGCCGGACAACCCGTGGAACCTCGACGTCTCGGGCGCCGCCATCGACCCGATGTCCGACGCGTACATGGCGCACATGAACGCGGCCACGAAGAAGCTCCATCCCGATTTCGGTTCGGATCCATCCTATGGGATCCCATACGTCGTCGTCCCCGGCACGCAGCCGAAGGTGCCGATGAAGTTCGACTACGCCACCGAGAGCGATCCCGGCCCGTACCCGGTCCCGCAAAATCCGCCGATCGAGGCGGGCGGCGACGGGCACGTCCTCGTCGTCGACAAGGACAACTGCCTCCTCTACGAGTCCGGCAACATGAAGGCCGACGGCGCGGGCGGCTTCACGGCCGGTGCCGGTGCGCTGTTCGATCTCAAGTCGAACAAGCTCCGCCCCGACGGATGGACGTCGGCCGACGCCGCCGGCTTGTCGATCTTCGCCGGCCTCGCTCGCGTCGAAGAGATCACGACCGGCGAGATCAAGCACGCGCTCCGCTTCACGGTGCAGAGGACGCAAAACGCGTTCGTGCACCCCGCGACGCACGGCGCGAGCAGCGACACGAGCGCCGACGCGCCGCCGATGGGTCTGCGCGTGCGAATGAAGGCGAGCTACGACACCTCCGCGGCGACCGGCCAGTCGAAGGTGATCCTCACCGCGCTGAAGAAGTACGGGATGTTCCTCGCCGACAACGGGAGCGATTGGTACATCTCGGGAACGACCGACACGAAATGGAACGACGACGATCTCAGTCAGATCAAGGCCGTCCCCGCCAGCGCGTTCGAGGTCGTGAAGCTGGATAAGGTCGTGCCCCAACCAAAATAGTACGAGGCGCGCCTCAGCCCGCGTGCTTCTCGACCATCTTGCCGAGGCGCGGGATCGCGGCCTCGACGTTCTTCTTCGCGCTGCCGCGGAGCTTCTCGTACGTCCCTTTGACAGCGCCGCTCTTCGAGCGCGACGCCTTCGCGTCGGTGATCGCGAGGAGGGCATCGGCGACGCGGGTCGCGTTGTCTTTCATGTACTCTGCAACCGGTTTGCTCTTCGACTTCGCCTCGTCGTAGATCGGCTCGAGCGCCTTTGCGAACTCGGGGAGCAGATCGCTCACGGCCTGCTTGATGAAGCCGGGCTTGATCCCCTTCACGACTCCGTACCCGGCCTTGATGGCCAACCCGGACAGCCCCCCTTTGTCGGCGACCTCGGAGTCGATGAGCGCGAGGCAGTCTTCGACGACCGCGGATTTCGTCGCGTCGCTGGTGAGGGCTTCGGTGAGGCTCGACATGTGACGTTTCCCTTTCGAGGATGGGGAAGGGGGCGGTTTCGGTCTGCGGCCTTAGCACAGCGCCTGCGGGCGGTCACTTGACACGTCGCGTTACTGGCCGCAGATTGCGCGGCACGGGACTGAATGGCGATTCAGTTTTCCCGCGCATGCGAGGTCAGCGATGGCGAAGAAGAGCGGGCAGACCGGGAACGGTAACGGGGGCGCCAACGGCAAGGCCGGCGCGAAGCCCGAGCGCATCGCGATCGTCGATGGGCTGCGAACGCCGTTCGCGAAGCAAGGGAGCGCGTACCGCGACATGAGCGCGCTCGACCTCGCGAAGGTCGTCGTCGCCGAGCTCCTCGCGCGGTCGAACCTCGATCCGAAAGAGATCGAGATGTGCGTGTACGGACAAGTCGTGCCATCGCTCGCGGCGCCGAACATCGCGCGCGAGATCGTCCTCGGCACCGGGATGCCAAAGGGGATCCAGGCGTACAGCGTGAGCCGCGCGTGCGCGACGTCGTTTCAGTCGATGACGAGCGCCGCCGAGGCGATGCTCGCGGGGCAATGCACGGTCGCGATCACCGGAGGCGCGGACAGCGCGAGCGACGTGCCGATCGCCGTGTCGCGGAACCTGTCGCGCGCGCTCGTCGATGCGTCGCGCGCGAAGTCGCTCGGCGAGAAGCTGAAGATTTTTGCGAAGCTGTCGCCGAAGGATCTCGTGCCGGTGCCGCCCGCGCTGAAGGAGCCGTCGACTGGACTGACGATGGGCGAGAGCGCCGAGAAGATGGCGAAGGAGGCGGGGATCACGCGCGAGGAGCAGGACTTGTTCGCGCACCGCAGTCACTCGCGCGCCGCGAAGGCGTGGGACGCGGGCCTGTTCGCCGACGAGGTGATGCACGTGTTGCCGCCGCCGACGTTCGATCGGCCGATCGCCGAGGACAACGTCGTCCGCAAGGATTCGACGCCCGATGGGTATTCCAAGCTGAAGCCGGCGTTCGATCGTCGGCACGGCACGGTGACCGCGGGCAACTCGTCGCCGCTCACCGACGGCGCGAGCGCGCTGCTGTTGATGACCGAGTCGAAGGCGAAGGCGCTCGGTTACACGCCGCTCGGCTACTTGCGATCGTGGGCATACGCCGCGCTCGATCCGAACGGGTGGATGCTGATGGGGCCGACGTACGCCACGCCGCTCGCGCTCGATCGCGCGCACCTCGAGCTCGGCGACATGGATGTGATCGACATGCACGAGGCGTTCGCGGCGCAGGTCTTGTGCAACACGAAGATGTTCGCGTCGAAGAAGTTCGCCGAGGAGAAGCTCGGGCGAAGCGCGGCGATCGGGGAGATCGACATGACGAAGCTCAACGTGCACGGCGGATCGATCGCGATCGGCCACCCGTTCGCCGCGACGGGCGCGCGGATGGTGACGACGGTGTTGCGCGAGCTGAAGCGACGCGGCGGCCAGTTCGGGCTCGCGACGGCGTGCGCGGCCGGTGGTCTCGGCGCGGCCGTGGTGCTCGAGGTGGACGCGTGAGCGCGGTGGCGCAGGTGTCCGCGGCGGCAGCAGAGAAGAAGCTCGTCACGGTCGACGTGCGCCCGGACGGCGTCGCGATCGTCACGATGAACGACGCGTCCGCGCCGCTCAACACGATCACGCCCGCGTTCGGTGAGCAGCTCCTCGCGGCGCTCGATCGCGTCGAGGCCGACGCGTCCGCGAAGGCTGCGGTGCTCGTTAGTGGAAAGAAGGACAGCTTCGTCGTCGGCGCGAACGTCGAGGTGCTTCGCACGATCAAGTTCGCCGAAGACGCGGAGCGCATGTCGAAAGAGCTCGCGCTGGGTCTCGTGCGCCTCGCGAAAGGATCGAAGCCGTTCGTCGCCGCGGTGCACGGCGCGGCGCTCGGCGGTGGCTTCGAGCTCGCGCTCGCGTGCCACGCGATCGTCGCGACCGACGACAAGAAGACGGTCTTCGGTCTCCCCGAAGTGCAGCTCGGCCTCATTCCCGCGGCGAATGGCCTGTTGCGTGTCGCCGAGCGCGCAGGACTGCAAGTCGCGCTCGATCTCGGGTTGACCGGAAAGAACCTGCGACCCTCCAAGGCGCGCGCGCTCGGGCTCGTCGACGACGTCTGCGCTCCGTCGATCCTGATCGACGTTGCTTGCGCTCTCGCGCTCTCGCTGACGGCGAAGGGCTCGTCGAAGAAGAAATCCAAATCGAAGGGGGCGCTCGCGTTCGCGCTGGAGTCGAACCCGCTCGGTCGCAAAGTGTTGTTCCGAAAAGCACGCGAAGAGACGCGCAAGAAGTCGCAAGGGAACTACCCCGCGACCGAGCGCATCCTCGACGTGCTCGAGCGCTTCGGCGCCAAGGGTTTCGCCTCCGCAGCAGAGCTCGAGGCGAAAAATTTCGGGGAGCTGGTCGTGAGCGAGACGGCGCATCGTCTCATCGAGATCTTCTTCGCGCAGACCGCGCTGAAGAAGGACACCGGCACGGACGATCCGGCCGTGTTGCCGCGCGCAGTCGAGCACGTCGGCGTGCTCGGCGGCGGATTGATGGGCGGCGGGATCGCGTACGTGACGCTGCAAGCGGGCGTTCCGGTGCGAATGAAAGAGAAGGACGACGCTGGGCTCGGTCGTGGATTGAAGTACGTGCGCGGTCTCCTCGACGAGCGCGTTAAGAAGAAGCAGACGACAACACTCGAGCGCGATCTCACCTTCGCGCGACTCACGGGCGCGACCGATCTCTCCGGCATCAAGAACGCCGACGTCGTCATCGAAGCGGTCTTCGAGGATCTCGCGCTGAAGCAGGCGGTGCTACGCGACGTCGAAGCGGTGACGAACGTCGCGTGCATCTTCGCGTCGAACACGTCGTCGATCCCGATCGCGAAGATCGCGGCGGCCTCGTCGCGACCCGAGACGGTCGTCGGGATGCATTACTTCAGCCCCGTCCACAAGATGCCGCTCCTCGAAGTGATCCGCACCGATCAGACCGCGCCGTGGGTCGTCGCGACGGTCGTCGCGCTCGGGAAAAAGCAGGGCAAGACGGTCATCGTCGTGAAGGACGGTGTCGGCTTCTACACGAGCCGCATCCTCGGACCGTACATGAACGAAGCGGCGTACCTCGTCTCCGAAGGCGTGCCCATCGACGCGATCGACGACGCGATGGTTCGGTGGGGATACCCGGTCGGACCGATGCAGCTCCTCGACGAGGTCGGCATCGACGTCGCCGCGCACGTCGGCGAGATCGTGCACGCCGCGTTCGGCGATCGCGTCACGCCGCCCGCTGCGATGGCGAAGCTCCTCGCCGACGGTCGCAAGGGACGAAAGAACGATCGCGGATTTTATCGCTACGGCAAAGACGCGACGAAGGGGGGCAAGCGTCAGGTCGACTCGTCGATCTACGCGACACTCGGCGTCGAGCCGAAGGCCAAGCTCCCTTTCGAAGAGATCCAGATGCGCTGCGCGCTTCAAATGGTGAACGAAGCGGTCCTCTGCTTCGGCGAAGGGATCCTCCGCAGCGCGCGCGACGGCGACGTCGGAGCGGTGTTCGGGCTCGGCTTTCCGCCGTTTCGCGGAGGGCCGTTCCGTTGGGTCGACGCGCTCGGCGCGGCCGAAGTCCTTCGCCGCGTGCAGGGATACCACGACCGCTTCGGCGCGCGGTGGGCGCCGGCGCCGCTGTTGGTCGACATGGCGAAGAAGGGCGAGCGCTTTCACTCGCCCTGAGCGGCCGACATCGAGCCGTCAGAAGACGCCGCCCGCGGCAGCGAGCAACCTCGGTCGCAAACCCGATCCGTAGAGGAGCTCGTGGCGCGCGTGCGAGAGATACTCGAAGCTCGGGTCCTGCGTGTAATACTTGTATTCTACACCTAAGCCGGCGCCGAGGACGATGTGGTCGCGCACGAGGATCTGGTAGCCCGCGTCGACGGCCGCGCCGATGCTCTGCCATGACTTGTCGACCGGACCATCGAGCGTGACGTTGTCGATCGTGCGGATGGCGACGTCGGCCATGTGGCGGTAGTGGTAGTTGCCGAACGAGAGACTGCCGCCGAGGAACCAGCCAATCGGCCCGTTTTGGCCGGTGTAGTAGCGGTATCCCGCCTCGATGCCCGGGCCGTCGAAGAGGTCGGCAACGCCGGGGAACGCGAAGTAGTAGTGCGGGCTGATGACCACGGCGTGATGTGGCGCGAGCATGTACTCGATGTTCGCGCCGAAGCGACCGATGATGATCCCGAGCGGATTCATCTCGAGCGCGAGCGTCTTCGTTCGTTCGCCTTCAGGGACGAACCACGACGGCTCTTCGGCGCGCGCGCGCGACGTCGAGACGAGAGTCGACGCGGCGAGCACGAGGCCGAGGAGTGTGCGTGTGCCGCCCATGCAGCACGAACCATAGCGCCTTACCTCGCGTGAGCGAAAATGAGACTCGAGTCGCCGAACTCGTGGTTCGAGTATCCGGCGCGCGTGGCGTGGTCGTAGGCCGACGCGAGGAGCGCGGTCGGCGCGAACGCTTCGAGCAGGCGGAAGTGGCTCGCGGTCGGTTCGTGGAGCCCGGTGACGATCGCGTCGACGATTCGCAGGCGGAGCGAGCCGTCGATGTGCAGATCGGTCATGCCTTCGCCCGCGACGAGCTCGCCGTCGTTATCGCGCGCGCATCCTTCGAGCGCGCGCACGACCGTCGTCCCCGCGGCGACGATGCGTGCGCCACGCCGCTTCGCGCGCGCAACGGCGGCGACGGTTGCGAACGGAATGTCGAACCTCTCTGGAAGCGGGAGCGCGGCGTCGATCGCCGGATCGCCGGTCGCGGACAAACCCGCGGCGTGCGTGACCGCCGCGATCTCGATGCCGCGCGCGCGGAGCGCCGCGAGGACGCGCCACTGGAGCGGTCTCCCCGCGGACGGTTGCTCGACCGCCCACGGACGCGACGCGTACGGTGTCTGCGTCGCCCAGAGATCGAGCGGCGCGGAGACGTATGCATATTGCACGGGCCTTCCGAGCCGATAGAGCGCGGACCAAAGGGCGTCGCCTGAGCGTTCGAAGTGAACGGTCACGAGGCGGGGCGAGATCGGATCGACCGCGACGATCGTCGCCGCGAGATCGCCGTCGATGACGATACGCGCGCCCGCATCGAGCCGGGGCGGCAACGGGCGATCCTCGGTGCGCGTGCGCCAATCGCGATCGCCGAAGAGCACCGCGCGCCACGTCGCGTCGTCGGCGCCTCGCGCGAGGAGGCGGAGCTCGATCCGCGCGTCGCCCTCGGTGCGCGCCTCGAACGACGCGGGCAGGGTCGCCGCGTCGTTGACGATCAGGAGATCGCCCGCGTAGAGCTGCGCGGGGAGATCGCGAATCAGCGCGTCGACCGTCGAGCGCCTGTCGACGTCGATGACGAGGAGTCGTTCGTCGAGCGGTTCGGCGCGCGGCCACGTCGCCGCGATCACGACGACACCTCCGCGAACCGCGACGCTTCGACGCGCGCGCCGTTCGACAGCGCGCTCGCGCCGCGGACCAGCGCGACGATCCGCCGCGCGACGATCGACGGCGTCAGCAAGGTCGCGCGATCCGCGTCCGGCAAAGCCTCGGCGTGCATCCGCGTGTCCATCTCTCCGGGATCGACCGTCACCACGCGCACGCCGGTTCCTTCGAGCTCCGCGCCCCAGATCCGTCCGAGGTGATCGAGCGCCGCCTTCGACACGCCGTACGCCCCCCAGTCGGGGTACGCGCTGACCGACGCATCCGACGAGACATCGACCACGAGCCCGCGCCCGTGAAGCGCCATCGCGCCCACGACGATCTTCGTGAGCCGAAACGGTCCGACGACGTTCACCGCGAGCGCCGCTTCGAGCGCTTCGCAGTCGGTGTCGAGGAGCGGGCGAAGCGGCACCGGACCGAGCGTGCTCGCGTTGTTCACGAGGAGCTCGATCGGCCCGACCAACGCGGCCGCCGCACCTGCGATCCGATGCGCGTCCTTCTTGTCACCGACGTCGGCGACGAGCCCGTGTGCGTCGCCGCCGCGCGCGCGGATCGATCGCACGATCTCGTCGAGAGGCGCCGCGTGCCGCGCGACCAGGACGACGCGCGCTCCCGCGTCCGCGAGCTCATTTGCCAACGCTGCGCCCAGTCCGCGACTCGCCCCCGTCACCAGCGCCCCGATGCCTCGAATGTCCATGATTGCCTCCACGGCTCATGGTGGATCCATTCCGCCCGTATGTTGGAGTCCGTGCCAATCTGTTGGAAGACGGCTAACGTGTCGGCATGACCGTCGAGATGGCTTCCCGCCTCGCCGCCAACGTCGCGCAGCTGCGCGAGGCGCGCGGGCTGACGCAGCAGCAGATCGCGAAGCTCGCGGAGCTCCCGCGCGCGACGTGGGCGCACCTCGAGTCGGGGACGGCGAACCCAACGTTGTCGGTGCTTCATCGCGCGGCGAACGCGCTGCAGGTCTCGATCGAAGAGCTCATCTCGGCGCCGCGGATGGCGGTGAAGCACTACCCGGCGGCGACGGTGCCGACGAAGACGCGCGGCGCCGTGACGATCCGGAAGCTCTTGCCCGATCCGATCCCGGGGATGGAGATCGATCGCATGAGCCTGCCGCCCGGCGCGCGAATGAACGGCATTCCGCATACGCCGGGGACGACGGAGTACCTGACGTGCGAGTCGGGGCGGATCGTTCTCGTCGCGGCGGGCGAGCAGTGGGCGCTCGCGCCGGGGGACATCGTCGTCTTCCGCGGCGATCAGCGGCACTCGTACGCGAACCCGGGGGACAAGGCGGCCGTCGGCTACTCGGTGGTCGTGCTCGCGCGAGTCGAATGACGACGTCGCGTCCTCTCGCCGCCGCGCTCTGGATGACGGCCGCGTCGGCGCTGTTTGCCGTGATGAGCATCAGCGCGCGATTCGGCGGACAGGGCGTGCCGTGGCAAGAGGTCGCCGCGTCGCGCTTCGTCGTCGGCGGGCTCGCTGCGGTCGCCGTAGCGCTCGTTCGAAGATCGACGCTGCGCGTGATTCGCCAAAAGGAGCAAGTGTGGCGAAGCATCTTCGGCACCGCGGCGGCGCTCGCGACGTTCTTCACGCTCGCCGCGCCGGAGCTCGCCGTCGGCGACGCCGTCACGCTCTTCGCGACGGCGCCGATCTTCGTCGCGCTCCTTTCGTGGCCGCTCCTCGGCGAGAAGGTCGGCGGGAGCGTCGTCGTCGCGCTCGTCTTCGCGTTCGCCGGGATCATCGCGGTCGCGGAGCCCTCGTTCGCGACCGCTTCGTACCTCGTCGGCAGCGGAACGTTCGCGGCCGTGAGCTCGGCGCTCGCGATGGTGTGGCTTCGCCGCATGGGTCCGGACGAATCGAGCGAAGGGATCGTCTTTCAGTTCTCCGCGTTCGGCGCGGTGGTCGCGCTGCTCGCGTCGATTCCCGTGTGGAAGACGCCGGACGCGCGCACCGCGCTCTTCTTGTTCGTGACCGGACTCTCCGGCGGCCTCGCGCAGATCTGCATGACCCGCGCGTACGCGCTCGACAGCGCGGCGCGCGTCAGCGCCATCGGCTACTCCGGGATCGTTTTCACGCGCGTCTTCGCGCTCCCCGTCTTCGGTGAAAAGCCCACGCTCGTCGCCGTCGGCGGCTCGCTCCTCGTCATCGGCTCCGGCGTCGTGCTCGCGCTCCGCGGCCGTCAGCGATGAACGACGATCGTCGTTCCGGGATTCGTATCGGTCTTCGCCATCACGCCGTGCCAGTCCGTCGGCACCTGCGGATCGGTCCACGAAAAGACGCGATGCGCGTCGACCGGCGACATGTTGATGCACCCGTGACTTCGCGCGACCCCGAACACGTCGTGCCAGTACGCCGCGTGGATCGCGTACGCGTCCTCGAAGTACTGCACCCACGGCACGTCGCGCAGCTCGAACGCCCCCGCGCCTTTCTTCGGTTTGCCGTCGTCCTTCGCGCCATCCTTCGACGGCACCTCGCGCTCGACGAGCGGGTTCGTCGATCCGTCGTTCGATCCCTCGGCCGACGCGCCGCTCGAATCCATCGTCGTCGTGACGTGCTTGTGGCGAATGCGGAACGTGCCGCGGATCGTCGCCTTCGACGTCTTCCAGTGCTCCATTCCGTCTTGGCCCGTCGAGACGAGCGTCGCGTAGACCGGGCGCTTGCCTTCCCACAGGATCAACGTCTGGTTGTCGATCGAGACTTCGATCCACTTCTCGCCAGTGTTCGCGATAGGCGGCCACTCCGTCGGCATCGCGACGACGCCGAGGTCGCTGGCCTTGAACCATTTGCCGTCGATCGTCTCGCGGAAGAGACCGTCCTTCGTCTTTTGCACGTTGCCGCTGAAGCGGACCAAGAGTCGCTTCTCGATCTTCTCGTCGGTCTTCTGCGGGCGCGTCCCGTTCAGACGATAGACCGGCACAGACTTCATCGAGTTTCGCACCCAGCCGAACGGGAGCGGCAGCGCGTCGGTGATCTCGATGCCGTGCCACGTCGACGCGGTGTCGGGCTTTACCTTCGACGTCGGCACGAGACGAAGGTCCGTCGTGATCGCGAAGCGTCGGCTGAAGGCGTCGTCGCCGGTCGGAAACGATCCGATGAACGACACGCCGCTGTGTCGACGCACGCGATTCGCGAACACCGATTTGTTCGGCACTTGGTATCCCGACACGTTCGGGATCGCGCGCTCGTAGTTCGAGCCGACGAGCCAGAACGGGACGGGCTCGGTGTCGCTCGTCCCGCCGAAGAGCTCGCCTTGAAGCATGTCCGTCGATTTTTTTCCCTGCGAGCCGAGCGCCGCTCCAGAGATCGCGACGCCGCGCGCGTCGATCGGGACATCGTTCGCGCCGAGGACGACGTCGTTCGACGCCTTCCCTTCGTCGCTGCGCCACCACTCGAGATGGAGATCGAGACCGAACTCGGCGGAGACCTGCTCCTTGCGATTCGGCACCTTCAAGTAGAGCGGCGAGACCGCGCGAATGAATCCGTATTTGTACGGGAGCGGCTTCGTGAGATCTGGGCGCACGCCCGACGCGCGCAAGAGTGGGTGCGTGAGATCGAGCGTCGTCGTCTCGCCGTTGCAAACGTAGCCGCGCGGATAGATCCGGTACCAACCGCCGGCGCATCCGTCGCCGCCCGCTGGCGATGCTTCGCGGACGACCTTCGCGCCGAGTCGCAAGTAACCGATGCGACGCGACGCGCCGGTCGGGCGATCGTGGATGTAGACCTGCATGGCGATGACGCCGAGTCGCGGCGCGTCGACCGCGGGCGCGGCCATCGGTGGATCGCCGGCGGTGACGAGCGCGGCCTCGGGGCCCGTCCCGCCGTCACCCGATGCGTCCGGCTTCGGCGAGCGGCTGCACGCCGCCAGCGCGAGCACGACGAGCGCGACCGATGCGCGCGATGCAGGCCGGACCATCACGCCGCGGTTTTGCCACGATCCGCCGCACGCGCGCTAGTTCTCCGCGCGCGACGCGGCGGTGCGGACCGCGGGACTACGCGCAGCCCGTGAGCTTCGCCGGCGGTGGCGGATTCGTCTTGCGCACGCGACGCACGCCGGTCTCGTTCTCCCAGTCGGCGTCTTCGTCGTCGAGCTCGGAGCGATCGAGCTTGTCGAGGTCGGTGAACGAGTCGTCACCGTGCTTCGGGCTGGGTCGCGGGGGGCTCTTGCTATCCGGATTCATGAAAGATTCTCCAAGGAAGCGCGCAAAGTCCTTCGGGTATTCCGGGAAGGGGTTGCTCTGAAAACGCTTGGCGCTCGCCATTTCTTACGGGGCGGGTAGATTACGCTCCGCGTCATATGACTAGTTCTGACATTCTGCAACGCATCGCGCTAGGGATCGCGCTCGCGTTTGTTGTGGGCATTGCCATCTATGTTGCGGCGTCCTTCGCGCTCATGCGAACGCACACGTCGAAACGCCCCACATCTGACGCGCTGCGCTCTGCCTTTGCGGAGGGAATGTGGGCGCTCGTCACCCAACCGCTCCTTCCTCTCTTCTATTTCGTCGGCCGTCGGCTCGGCGGCGGACGCGATGGCGTGCCCGTCGTGATGGTGCACGGCTACATGCAGAACCGCGTCGACTTCGTGCGCATCGGGCGCGCGCTCCGCGACGCGAACGCGGGGCCGGCGTACGGCTTCAACTATCCGTGGTTCTCGCGCGTCGAGGACAATGCGGAGCGACTCGCGAAGTTCGTCGACGACGTGTGCCGCGAGCGCGGCGTCGACAAAGTCGATCTCGTTTGCCATTCGCTCGGCGGGCTCGTCGCGACCGAGTACCTGCGGACGACGGCGGGCGCGCGCGTTCGCAAGTGCGTGACGATCGCGTCGCCGCATGGCGGTGTCGCGTGGCAGGGGCCGATCCTCGGCGCGTGCGCCAACCAGCTTCGCGCGGGATCCGATCACGCGATCGCGCGCGCGTCGCATGCGTTGCCGGTGCCGTGCCTCAGCATCTATTCGACGCACGACAACGTCGTGCATCCGCCGGCGACGTCGATGCTCGCGGCGCGCGGTGGACGCGACGTCGTCGTCGAGGGGCATTCGCATTTGGCGCTGCTCTTCTCGCCGGTGGTGGCGGAGGCAGTCGTCGATTTTCTGCGTTACGGCGGCGGAGACGCGGTCGCCGCCAGCAGCGCGTCGCGCGCGGCGTAGAGCACACGAAGGCTCGCGGCGTCGGGCCAAGCGATCGTCCGGACACGCGGAGGAACGAACGATTCGTCGCGCTGCCAGCACGTCGCGCCGACGACCGCTTCGAGCTCGCCCCACGCGATCGCGAAGCGCCAGCCCGCACTCGCATCGCCGCCGGCGACGACGACGACATCGACGATCGGAAGGAGCGTCGTCACGCGCTCGCCCCACGTGGCGACGGTCGTCGGGCGATCGTCTTCCCGACGGAACACGAGCTGGCACTCCGCGACGGCGTCGTGCGAAGAGATCGCATCGTGCTCAGCGCGTTGCGCTTCGTACTCGCTCATCGCGAGCAGCGCGTGACCGAGACGCGTGGCGTTCGCGAGCGATCCATCGGCGTGAAACGGCGTGAGCGTCGCGTCTTCGTGCGCCTCGTAAATCGCCGGCGACACGGCGTCACGCGCGGCGTGGTACGCGCGCTCGCCGCGATCGGCCAAGAGGCGCACGGCGTCGTCGCCCGCGTCGACGGCGAAGAGAAGCGTGTCGCGCGACGGCACGCACACGAGCGCGCTCGACGCGCCCGGCAACGCCGACGCGAGCCACGACGGCGCGAGCGGAAGCGCGCTCGCGAATGGCGCGTCGATGCGCGCGACGCCGCCGTCCTCGCGCGCCCTCGTCGCCGCCGCGTCACGAAACGTCCCTTCGAGCGCGCGCCGGAGCCGCTCTTCGTCCGCGGACACGACGCTCGCATCGCCTGCTCGGCTCATCGCGAGCACGACATGCGGCGCGACCGATCGCGCCGACACGCCGCGCGCGAAACGAGCGGGGACGAGCAACGCGCGATCGCGATCGTCGTGATCCATCGGCGTGGTTACTGAACCAGGCCGAGAACGTTCTTCGACTGCCGCGCGATCGAAATCGCGTCCTTCAACCGGTCGAACAGCGCACGCGATCCCGGCAATCCGACGAGCGTGACCGTCGGCGTCTCCTTGTCCTGCGTGACGAGATGGATGCGCGAGATCCCGAGGACGCGCTCGCCGAGCGTCTGCGCGAAGTCGATGTCTTGAATGCGCCACAGCTGCAAGGTGGTGATCTTTTTTCCGAGGAGGCCCGACTCGATGTCGACGGTCTCCGTCGTGATGCGCACGCGGCGAGTCCCCTGCAAGACGCGCAGCACGAGCAGCCAAACGCCGCCGGCGAGCGCGAGCACGCCGCCACCGATCGCGTACGTGACCTCGTCTGAGACCACGAGCCATCCACCCAGCGCGATCCCCGCGACGACGAGCAGCGTTGCGAGCGCGAACGACGCGAACGACGCACGCCACGACGGGACGCCGTTGAAGAGAACCGCCGGCGGGCCTCCGAGCGCGATCGGCGCCGCGGGCGCACCCGCGCGGCCATCCGGCGGCGCAGCGGCCGCGTCGCCGCTGATCATCGAGCCGCAATAACGGCACTTGATCGCCTCGTCTTGGATCTGCTCAGCGCAGAACGGACAGCGCTTCATTTGGTGAGGTCCGTCGATCAGTACGGATTGTCGCTCGTCGGCGGCGGCTTCGGCGGCGGCGGCTTCGGAGGCGGCGGCGCCGTCGTCGGAGGCGGCGGCGGCGCGGTCGTCGGAGGCGCCGTCACGGGCGGTCTCACCGTCGTGGGCGGCGGCGGAACGGGCGGGACGATCGCGGTCGTCGCCGCGATGGTGGACGCGGCTTCGGGCACTCCCGCGTCCTTCACTCCTGCTTCGGCCGCCACAGCGATGGCCGTGTCGATCGGCGCAGTGGACGCGCTCGCAGGCGGCGGCGCTGCGCTCGACGCGCTCGCAGGCGGCGTCACGGTCGCCGCGGTCGGAGTCGGCGAATCGGCCTGCGGGAAGATCTTGTCGCGGAACAGGAAAACGCCGACGCCCGCGGCAGCGGCGACGAGGAACACTCCGACAAACATGCCGGCGCCCCCCTTCTTTTTCTGCGGCGCCTCGTCGACCGCGACGGCACGCGGCGGCGGTGTGCTCCGCTTGCGTTCGTCGAGAACCGGAATGCTCTTCGCGCTCGGCGATTCGCGCGCGGTGAGCGGCGCGGCCTCCGGCACGCTCTTCGCGATCGCGGCGGCCGCTTGCGCCTCGCGTGCGAGCGCGTCGACCGGGGGCGACGACGCGGCCGGAGGCGACGATCCGCTCGCCTTGGCAGCCGGCGTCGCCGCGACGGTGGCATTGATAGCGTCGTCGGCGTGCCCCGCGCTCGCCATGTCGTTACCGCTGCCGGCGAAGAGCGGATTCGATCCGATCTCGTCCATCGAGCCGCCCGCTTCTTTGAGCGCCTCTTCGAGGAGCTCGGCGGCCTGCTTCATCACCGTCTGCTCTTGCTTCGGCGGCATGTCCGCCTGGCTGTTCGTCGACGGGAACATGTTGGCGGCCGCGGGCGAAGCCGTCGGTCCCACCGAAGGCGTCGGACGCGGCGGGCCCGCGGGCGCGGGGATCGCGGCGGGCGGCGGCGAGCTGGCGTTCGCGGTCGGAGCCGACGACACGGCGCCGATCCCCATCATCGTCGCCTTGCGAATCATTCCGCCGGAAGGCGATGCCGCAGCCGGCTTCGCGATTCCGCCGATCGGCGTCGCCGTCATCGGCTTGGCCGCGGGCGCCTGCGCTGGCTCGGGAACGTCCGTCGCGATCTCCGACTCGAACGACTTGCCCGCGTCGGCCTTCGCGAGGACGAGCTTGTCGATGACCGTCTTCGACGGATCGTCGATCTTGATGAACTTCACGCCCATTCCGGCCGGTCGCTCGGCGTTCGCCTGCGTGTTGTCGCGCTTCCACACGACGCGCCCGACGCCCGCGATGACCGCCTGGTCGCCCGCGAGCCGAATCTCGAACTTGAGCAGCGTCCCCGGCGGGAACGGGTTCGGGGTCTTGATGTAGATCCCGCCTTTGCTCACGTCGTGCGAGTGATTCTCGATGAACTCGTCGACCGTCGCGCTCTTGTAGCGGACGTTCAAGCTGACGATCTTGACGCGTCGATCTTTCCGCGTGTCCTGGGTCATCGTTCGCGTTCTCCCGCCCGTAGACCATCATCGTAACCTGCACGGGGAGAAAAAAGCCAACTGGCATGATAGGTTCGCGGCGTGGTCGACACGGATCGCCGCGGAAGGCCTCTTCACATCGGAAGCGCCGGCCCGGGGCAGTTCCGCGCACACGCGCGACGCTCGACGCACCTCCGCGCGCTCGTGACCCATGTCGGCGAAGGGTGGCAACGCCAGGCCGATGTGATCAACGTCGGCCTCGGGGGCGCTTGCGTCGTGGTCGACGAGCTCCTCGCCGTCGACGACACGGTATCGCTGTCGTTCACCGCGCCGACCCTCTGGGATCCGCTCGTCCTGCGCGCGCGCGTGGCATGGGTCGGCCCCGCGGTCCCGCGCGAGCCGACGCGCGCGGGGGTCGCATTCGAGCACAAGAGCCCGACCGGCGCGCTCGCGCTCTTCGAGCTCGTGAACACGATCTCGTACGAGTGAGCCGAGGCTACGAGCGCGCCTTCGATCGCCCCTTCGACTTCACCTTCGGCAGATCGTACTTGAGCGTCGCCGCGAGCTGACGACGTCGCTTGTCGATCTCCGCCTGGAGATTCGCGACGGCCTTTCCGCGCGCGTCGATGAGCCGGCGCGGCTTGCGGTGAATGCGCGCGTCCGACAGAAGCGCGTACGTGATCCACGGGAACACCGCCGTGACGTCCGCGTGCACGTAGCTCGATCCGCGCGCGACGCTGTCGGCGGAGACCTTGCCCCACGTGTGCCCTTCGCTCGCGGGGCACGAGCTGAGCGCGCCGTTGTCGACGGGATCGACGCAGAACTGCACGTCGATGTCGAAGCCGTCGGTCGGCACGCCGAGGATCTGATCGAGGAGCGGCTCGCCTTGCAGCGTGTAGTTCTTCGGAACGCCGCCGCCCAAGATCCAGATCGCCATCTTCTTCTTGAGCGTGCGAAAGCAGTGGTGCTGCATCGCGCCCATCTCGAAGACGTCGTCGTTCACGTCGATCTCGAGCGCGAACGCCGGACCGAGCAGCCGCTTCAGCTTCACGATGTTGAGGAAGATCGATCCGTCTTGCACCGCGCCGACGAAGATCGGAACGCCGTAGCGGTACGCCGTCGCGAGCATCGACGGCTGCTTCACGCCGAGCGCCTCTTCGATCTCCGCGATGCGCCGACCGAGTAGCCAATGAAGCTCCGGCGTCGTC
Organism: Polyangiales bacterium; assembly: GCA_038209335.1. GTDB lineage: Bacteria > Myxococcota_A > Polyangia > Polyangiales > Polyangiaceae > JBBQXV01. Next base: position 24,402 of record JBBQXV010000075.1, read on the forward strand.
ATCTTCTTTTGGAACTCGGGGCCGCGGAGGATCGCCGAGAAGAGCTTGTCGGTCTCGAGCAGCGTCTCTTCCCAGAACCCGAGATCGTAGATGCGGATGATCCGCGCGAGGCGATATTGGAGATCGCCCGCGTTCGGCTCGATTTCGCGGATGCGGTGGCCGATGATGCGGTGCGCGTCGTGGTAGAGGTTCGCGCCGGTCGTCGTGATGCAGTCGATGACGCCGCGCTCGATGAGCGGGATGAGGCACGACTGGTGGAGACCCGCCGGCGTCATCGCCCCCGAGAGCGTGAGGAAGATCGCGCAGTTCTCGAGGACGCTGCGGCGCATCAGCTCGAACGCGGCGCGCTCCTGGCGGCCGACGTATGCCGGGAACATGTGCGTGATGATGTCGACGGGGCGCTCGCGTCCGGTGATCGCGATTGGGCGGACGTCGCGTGCGCGGTCGAACTGCTTTCGCATCGAGCGGGTGGAGGACGCGGGCTTCGGCTTCGGCATGGGGCGCATTTGCTCCGGCGCGACGCGAGACGTCAAGCGCCGTGGAGGCTTGCGCGCGCCGCGAGAAAGCGGCAAGCCTCTGTCCACGATGACCGCACCGTCGAGCCTTGCCGCTTCCGTTGTCCCGCCCGCGAACACGGGTGCTCCTTCGGCGCCGGGTTCGCGCTCGTTCGAAGAGCTCGCCGCGCTCGGCGACGATCGCCTGGACGCCGCGCGTGGAGCAGCGTTCATCGCTCGCGACGCTTACGCGAGCCTCGACGTCGACGCACTCCTCGCACGCCTCGACGATCTCGCGGCGCCGCTCGTCGCGCGCGATCTCGCGGCGCTACCGCTCGACGCGCAAGCGATCGAAATCGGCCGGCATCTCTACGAGGTCATCGGCTTTCGCGGCAACGAAGCGGACTACTACGATCCGAAGAACAGCCTCCTCGTCGACGTCCTCGATCGAAAGCTCGGCATCCCGATCACGCTCGCGCTCGTCTATGTCGAGGTCGCGCGCCGCGCGGGCGTCGTCGCGCACGGCGTGGGGTTCCCCGGGCATTTCCTGGTGCGGATCGACGGCGCGGCGGGCACGAACGCGGCGCCGGTCTTCGTCGATCCTTTCTTCGGCGGCCGCATCCTCGACCGCCCCGCGCTCGAGCGACTGCTTCGTCGCGCCGCGGGCGCCGCGCAAGCCCTCGCCGACGAGCATCTCGTGCCGGCGTCGTCCCGCGCGATCCTCGTGCGGATGCTCGTCAACTTGAAATGGATCTACACGACACGCGGCGACCTCGCGCGCGCGCACCTCGCGCTCGATCGCATGGTGACGCTCACGCCGGAGTCCGTCGCCGCGGTGCGCGAGCGCGGGATGCTCGCGGCTCGGCTCGGCGCCGTCGAGGCCGCGCGTGCGGATCTCGCGCGCTCGCTCGAGCTGCAGCCCGAAGCGGCCGACGCCGGCGCGATCCGCGCGCGGATCGAAGAGCTCGGCGCGACGAAGCGCCAGCTGAACTGACTACGGATTCGACTAGAGCGTGACGCCGCTGTTCGTCGGCGCGGGTGTCGCCGGCGGGGGCGGCGCGGCAGGACGCGGCTGCGCGGGCGGACCGGGCTGCGCGCTCGACGCCGCGGGCGGCGGTCCGCTGGGATCGGGCTCGCCGCGGATGCCGTGCTGCAAGTCTTGCTGCGTATCGCGGAAGCCTCGGTCGAGATCGCCGCCGGCGTTCTCGAGTGAGCGGCAACCCATCGCCGACACACCGAGCCCGAGCATCGCCATCATCACGAGCAGAGCTGCCGTTCGCATGGTCCTTCTCCAAACACCGAAACACCGAAGCTACAAATCCCAAGAAAGCTTAGCAGGGACACCTCCTCGCGCATTCCACGCGAGCCGCCCGCTCGCGCGGCGGCGCGCCTCTTCACGAGGGACGCCGCGCACGCGAAACGTCGGAGTCGTGCGAAGTGGTTACTGCATCTCCGCTTCTTTGCAGACGTTGCCCTTGCCGTCGCAGTAATAGATCTGGTTCGCGTACGGGATGATGAAGACGCGCGTCTTCGAGTACCAAGCCTCGCCGGTCACGGCCGTCGAGCTGGGCTGGTGAGACGTGATGAACGAGCAGCCCGAAAGGACTGCCATACCGACGCTTGCGAGCAGAAGCACACCTAGAGTTTTCATACGAATCATCCTCCTGAATCTTTGTCTTGGGTGGTGGGCCGCGCAGACGACTCGCTCTTGCGAGTGCGAGTGGCGCGCGGCGACGCTCTCACTGCTCTTCGAGCTGCTTGCAGACAGGCTTGCCGCTCGTCGCGTCACACAAGTACATCGTCTGGTTCAGGAAGCCGGCGCCCGTCACGTACGCCTTGCCGCCCGTCGACACGACCGCGGTCGAGTAGCGTGCGCACGCAAACGTTCCGAGTGCCATGAGCGCCAGAACTCCCAACATTAGTTTCTGCATTGTCGTCGCCCTCCGTTATTGCGAGCTGTGTTGAAGCCCCCGAGATTCCCCTTCCGATCTTCACTAGGTCGGCTCGGGAGGCTCGACTCGCGCGCGCATGATTCTTCGCGCGCGCGTCCACTGTCAACTTCCAACACGGGTGACATGCGACAAATCACCTCTCTGAAGAAAAACGACGGCGTCGCGCGAAGGATCTGTGGGGTAGCGCGCGTATGACGCCGACTTGCGGCTTCACGCGGCGTGGCTTCGCTTTTCGTTCGACACGAGGCAGGTCTCGGTCAAATGTTCGCCGCGTGAGACGCGCCATGTTCGAGCGACGCGCCGTGACGACATTGTTCGCCGGCGCCATGGTTGCAGGATGCACGCTTTGGGCGGACGTCGCCGCGGCGGACGGCGCGGGCGTGCACGCGGATTTCGGCGTTGAGGGCGGCGTCATGCGGCGGTTCCTCACCAGCCGCGCAGGGGAATCCGACGCGAGTTTCGGCCCGGCGCTCGAGGTTCACGGTCACATCGCGGTCCTTCCGATGTTGCGCGCCGGGCTCTACCTCGCGACCGACATCTCGCCGCAGGCCGGTGCGCCGGCTCGTCACTTCTACTCCGGCGGTCTTCGCGCGAAGATCATGCCGCCGTGGATCCGCACCGACGTCGTCTCGACGTGGTTCTTCACCGGCTTCGGATACGCAAGCATGTACGCGCCGAGCTTCCATCGCGACACCACGAAGATGAGCGATCCGACGCGCACGGTCGACCAGTTCTTCGGCGGCGCGCCGGGACATTTCTTCGAGGTGCCCATCGGCGTCGGCGCGAGCTGGCGTCTGCGCAAGCCCTGGAACCTCTTCGCCGAGCTCGGCGGTCGCGTCGGGTTCGCACATGCTGGCCCGTTCTACGACGGGCGCACAGCCACCGCGTCGGGTGAGGCCGACAGCACGCTCACACGCGGAAACGACGCGTTTTCGCTTTTTCTGACGATCGGCGTCGAGCTCGACCTGTAGCCATCCGCGTGCCGTATGATACGAGGAGAGTCGAGCGAATCGGTCGATGGCATCCTCGGACGAAGCCACAAAGTCGGAGCCTGCGACCACGAAGGCGGAAGGCCCGCGCGGCACGCCGGCGCGAAAAAGCGAGCGACCTTCAGCGCGTCCGGGTGGCCCCGCAGACCCGTCTCGCCTGATCGGGATGACGCTGAGCGGTCGCTACAAAATCGAGCGGCTCCTCGGCGAGGGCGGCATGGGTGCGGTCTATCAGGCCGAGCACACGCACATGCGCAAGCGCCTCGCGATCAAGGTGCTGCACGCGGAGATGAGCCGCATGCCCGAGGTCGTCGCGCGCTTCGAACGCGAGGCGATGGCCGCCGCGAACATCGATCATCCGAACGTCGCGAAGGCGACCGACTTCGGCAAGCTCGACGACGGATCGTTCTTTCTCGCGCTCGAGTTCGTCGAAGGGCACAGCTTGCGCGACGAGATCGGACGCGGGCGGCTCGAGCTCGGGCGCGTGCTCCACATCTTGTCGCAGTCGGCGGGGGCGCTCGGGCGCGCACATCAGCTCGGAATCGTGCACCGCGATCTCAAGCCCGAGAACGTGATGCTCGTCGAGCGCGACGGCGACGCCGACTTCGTCAAGGTGCTCGACTTCGGGATCGCGAAGGTGCCGGTCGGCGAGCTCGGGAGCGCGAAAGACTCGGGCGGCGGCGGTCCGGGGCATCCGGTGCTCACGCAGCTCGGGATGGTCTACGGGACGCCGGAGTACATGGCGCCGGAGCAAGCGCTCGGGCAAGAGGTCGACGCGCGCGCGGATCTCTATGCGCTCGGAGTCATCGCGTACGAGATGCTGACGGGCGACCGGCCGTTCGATCACGAGAGCAAAGTCGCGCTGCTGGGGATGCACGTCACCGCGCCGGTTCCGCCGTTCTCCGAGCGCGCGCCGGACGCGCGAATTCCGCGCGAGGTCGAAGCGATCGTGACCAAGTTGCTCGCGAAGGAGGCGTCGCATCGCTTCGCGGACGCACGCGAGCTCGTCGACGCGGTCACCGCGATCGAAGGGCAGCTCGTCGCGCACGGGATCATCGAAGGGCCGCCGATCGTGATGTCACCGATGTCGGGACCGATGACCGGTCCTGCGCGACCGGCGCTCGCGAGCGGACCGAAGCTGCTCAACGCCGATGCGTCCGCGCCGTATCCAGCGCTCGACGTCGCGGGCGGATCGAAAGACGCGGCGTTTCGACCGCCGGCGGTGCCGCGGATCGGAAGCGGCGTGGGCGGGCTCGACCGACGGATCTTGATCGGCGGCGCGTCGGCGATCGTTCTCGTGTTGCTCGTCGGGATCGGCATCGTGATCGGCGTGACCGCGAGCGCGCGCGGCGGCGGCGACTCGATGGCGCGCGCGTCTGCGAGCGGATCGAGCGTCGCGAGCGCATCGGCGAGCATCGCGCCCGATTCGCCGATTCAACAGTTGTCGATCGACGCCGAGATCGCTGCCGCGCGCGCGAACGTCGACAAAGGGAACTACGCCTCCGCGATCGACGCGCTCGCGCCGCTCGAGCAACGCTTCCCTCGCCGCGGCGACGTGCACCAGCTCCTCGAGAAGGCGTACTCGGGCGCAAAGAATCCCGGCGCCGCGATGAAACAAGCCGAGGCGTGGATCGACGTCGACCCCGCCGCGATCGAAGACCTCAAGCTCCTCGAAGACATTCGCAACGCATCGCTCACGGGGCGCGACGGAACGGACACCGCGTTCATGCTTCTCGAAGAGAAGCTCGGCGCTGCGGGCACAGACATTCTCTACGACATTGGGTTCCTCGCTTCGGGGCAGCTCTATCCGGCGGCCGCAACGCGCGCGCGAGCGTCGCTCACGAAGGCCGCGGTTCGCGCGATCGCAAGCCGCGCGCTCCTCGTGCTGCTCGAGTTCCGCGACGCGAAGACGTGCGACGCGAAGCGCGCGCTTCTCGAGCGCGCGAAGGAAGAGGGCGACTGGCGAATCGTTCCGCAGCTGAAGCTCTATCTCCCGACGAGCGGTTGCGGCTTCCTCCGACGCAACGACTGCTTCCCCTGCATGCACCGCGACCGCCTGCTGCAAGACGCGATCGCGACGATCGACCTTCGCTCGAAGAAGTGACATCTTGCCTCGACGAATCTCGAGGAGGATCCGATGCGAACGTTGGCTACTGCACTCTTGATCGCGAGCGTCGTCGCGTTCGCCGGCTGCAACAAAGACGGCGGCTCCGGAGGCGCGGGTGGGGCGTCGTCGGGCGGCGCGGGCGGAGGTGGCGGCGGCGGTGCGGGCGGTGCGGGCGGAAGCGCCGCGGCGGCGACCAAGCTCACGCAGAAGGATCTCGACGACGCCTACAAGGCGAAGAACATGATGGACCCGTTCGACAAGCAGCTCAGCACGGTCGAAGCGAAGATCGGCAAAGCGCACAAGGTCGAAGCCGACACGTACTACTGGTGGGGCTGGGACGCGGCGAGCAAGACTTGCTACCAGCTCGACATGAACAAGACGAAGGGCAACTCGCTCGGCGGTACGAGCGAAGACAAATGCGGAATGAAGAAGTGACGGCGATCTAAAGCCCGAACCGCTCGCGCCGCTCTCCGACGAACGCGACGTACGCGTCGCACTCGAGATGCGGCGCGACTTCTCCGGTCGCGACAGCCTCTTCGAGCGCGCGCTTGATCTCGCCGACGAGGCGCGACGGCTTGAGCTCGAACGCCTTCATGATCGCGTCGCCGACGCCGGTCGGGAGCGGCGGCACCTTCGCGTCCTCGTCCGCGAGGCCCGTGATCCGCGCCTGCAGCTCGTCGATCTGCGTCAGGCCGCGGCGCTTCTTCTCGGGCCGCTTGGTCGTGATGTCCGCGCGCGCGAGGCACAAGAGCTCGGGGAGATGCTCGCCGAGCTCGCGAGCGAAGCGACGCACGGCGCTGTCGGTCCACGTCTTCTCGTATTGATTCGCGCGAAGGTGATGCAAGACGAGAAATCGTACGGTCTCCTTCAGCGCCGGCTCGGGCGAGAAGAGCTGCACGCGGCGATCGAGCTTGTCGAACATGCGCGTGCCGACCTCGGCGTGTCCGAGGAAGTGGACCTTTCCGTCGGTGGTGATCGATCGCGTCTTCGTCTTGCCGATGTCGTGGAAGAGCGCGGCCCAGCGAATCTCGAGCTTGGGTGTCGCCTGACGAACGACCTGCTTCGTGTGCTTCCAAACGTCTTTGTGTCGCCACTCGCCGTCGCCGAAGCCGACCATCGCGTGCACTTCGGGGAACAGCGCCGCGAGCGCGCCCGAGGCGAGGAGCTGATCGAGCCCGAGCTCGGGATCTTCGCCCATGACGACGCGATCGAGGCGCGCGCGGACCGCGACCTTGTCGAGCGTCGCCGCGGCGCGAAAGTCTTCCGACGTCATCGGCAACACTTCGCCGACCACGACGCCGCGCTCCGCCGACATCGCCGCCTGCTCGAGCGCGTCGATCGCGCGATCGACGCTGGGCGGCCGCGCGACGACGGCGTTCTCTTGCGGAGTGGAGGTTCGGTCCGGCATGACGGCGGGGTGCGGCTCTTAGCATGCGCCAAGCGAAACGACAGCGAAACGAGTCGGCGGTTGCGACGCCTCGGAGACGCGGTTCGGCGACGGGAAGCCGTTGCGGCACCGCGCTTATCATGCATGATTCGCAGCGCAATCGTTCGCAGCCCGCATGGGGAGGCGAGCACCATGTTGGAACTTCGAGGGTGACGATGACCGCTCGCTTGCTTGTGTGCACGTTCGCGCTGGGGATCGCTGTCGTGTCTGCGTGCGGCGGCGCCGCCGATTCGGGATTGTTCGGTGGCTCGTCCGGCGTGGGCGGCGAAGACTCGGGCACGACGGGCAACCACGACGCCAGCGTCGCCGACGGCGGCGTGATGCCTGGCAAGGACGCGACCGCGGCCGACTCCGACACGCCGAAAGATTCCGCACCGCCGCCGCGCGACACGAGCCCACCGCCACCTGTCGACCTCGTCGCGTGCATGGGCACGCCGGGCTGCAAGGTCGGCGCCGATGCATGCTGCCGAAAAGCGAACGGCACGGCGTTCACCTACGCATGCACGCCGCTCGGCACGTGCGGCCAAGGCGGCGGCGGCGAAGGGCTCGAGATCCCGTGCGACAAGCAGCGCGACTGCGATCTGCTCGGCGCTCCGGGCGACGTCTGCTGCGTGACCGGTGGCGCGCAAGGCGGCGCCGCAGACGTCACGTGCCGACTGCAATCGGAGTGTACGAACAATCAAGGACGGACCAACGTTTGCGATCCGCAGATGTCGACGCCGTGCGCGAACACGACCCTGCACTGCCTGCCCAGCACGACGACGCTCCCCGGCTATTTCATCTGCCGCTGAAGACTCAGGCGAGCGAGCGCTGCGAAGCCGCGGCGGGCGCATACGCCGGGGATTCGCTGACG
>JBBQXV010000076.1:0-31561 GCA_038209335.1 Polyangiales bacterium
ATCGCGAAATCGCGGAAGCGCAGCGGCGTCGTCGCGAAGACGTAGCTGAGCATCGCCTGCGGCAGGACGGAGATCCGGAGGAGCAGAGCGATGCGCAGGCCATCGTGACCGACGGCGCGGTGGATCGATCGGAGGAGACCGCGCTCGTCCTCTCGTGGCGTCATGAGCCCGCGCAGCCCGAGGTGACCGAGACCGAACGAAGTGAAGGCGCCGAGGACGACGCCGGAGATCGCGAGCGCGAAGCCGTGCGCGAAGCCGTACACGAACCCGGCGATCCCCGACATGAGCCAGAGTGGAGCGACGAGGAGCGCACCGACGACATCGGCGGCGACGAACGCGGCCCAACCAAGCGGGCCGGCGACGCGCAGATGATCGACGAGCCCCGCGAGCCACGTGCGCACCGCCTCGATGCGAAGCAGCGCGAACGGAAGGATGACGAGCCCTACGATGACGAGGACGCGAGCGACGCGCCGCTTCATGCGGGGGTTGTGACCGTCAGCGACGCGACCGCCGTCAAGATGTCGCTGGCCGAGAACGGCTTGGTGAGGCGCGCGTTCGGGATGGTGTCGAGGAACTCGCGTGCCTGGCGTGTGAACGAGCCGCCGCTGATGAAGATGAACGATCGCTCGAGGCCGGGCCGCTCGCGCGCGACGCGTGTGTAGACGTCGATTCCCGTGAGCCCGGGCATCATGAGATCGCAGAGGACGACGTCGAACGGCGGCTCGGTGAGCAAGCGATCGAGAGCGACGTGCGGATCGCTCTCGCCGATGACGTCGTGCGCGTCGCCGAGCGTGCGCTTGACCACCGAGACGATGAGCCGTTCGTCGTCGACGACGAGAACGCGACGCCGCGGGGACGACGCCTGCGGCGCCGACTCGGCGTGGTCAGGCGTGGACCGCGCAGTGACCGCGATGTCGGTCAGTGTTTCGTGGGCACCTGGCGAGCCGTCGTTGCGTGTGTACGTCCGTAGATCGCGCGCGATCGCCGCGATGCGGTCGACGCCGATCCGAATGTCGCGGACCAGCTTGGTGACGTCGCTCGATGTGTCGGTGGCCGCGAGACGACGTTCGAGCTGCTCCGCCGCGAGCGAGACGAACGCGAGCGGGTTGTTGATCTCGTGCGCGATGCCGCTCGCGATGAGCCCGACCGCGGCGAGCCGATCCGCCTGCTCGAGCCGCGCGCGCATCTTCACGCGCTCGGTGACGTCGCGCGCGAACGCGAGGACGGCCGGAGCGCCGTCGTACTCGATGAAGATGGACGTGATCTCCGCCGTGACGCGCGCGCCGTCGCGTCGCAGGGCTTCGTACTCGTACGGCGATGGCTGCTTCCCGGTCTCGCGCATTTCCTGGAGGCGTTTGCGCATCGTCATGACGGCGTCGCGCTCGAGGAACAGCGTCATCGGCTGGCCGACGAGCTCCTCGCTGCGGTCGTACGCTAGCAACCGAAGCGCGGCTGCGTTCGCGTAGAGGACGACGCCGTCGCGCGAAATGACCACGCCGTCGGGCGCACCCTCGATCAAATCGCGAAAGCGCGCCTCCATCCGGCGACAAGCCTACTCTACGATCACGATGCGCGCGCGCATGTAAGCTTCGCGGATGTTGCGCGCGTCGGCGTCGCTCGTCGTCCTCGCCGCCGCCGCGACCGCGTGCGGATCCGGTCCCGCCGTGCGCACTCGCGCGATCGACGACGGCCACACGCCTGGCGATCGTTCCGCGACGCGCGCGCTCCACGTCGAGGGAAACGCGCTCGTCGCCGACGGGCGCGTCGTGCGGCTCGTCGGCGTGAACCACTCGGGGAGCGAGTACGCATGCGTCGGCGACAACGGAATCTTCGAAGGTCCGAACGACGCGACGCTCCCGAAGGCGATGGCGCGCTGGCACATCGACACGGTGCGCGTTCCGCTGAACGAAGACTGTTGGCTCGGCATCAACGGCGCGCCCCCGCGGTATTCCGGGGAACCGTACCGAAAGGCCGTCGTCGATCACGTCGCGATGCTGCGCGACAACGGCATGTACGTGATCCTCGATTTGCATTGGAGCGCGCCGGGCTCGACGCTCGCGAAGCATCAGCAAGCGATGGCCGATCTCGATCACGCGCCCGATTTTTGGCGCGGCGTCGCTGCGGCGTTCGCGCACGACGCCGGGGTCCTCTTCGATTTGTACAACGAGCCGTTCGTGTCGACCGACAACGCCGAGACGGGCGATCCTTGGGCCTGCTGGAAAAACGGCTGCACGATCACGAAGTCGCCCGACGTTGCCGGGACGTGGAAGAGCGCCGGGATGCAGCAGCTCGTCGACGCCGTGAGATCGACCGGCGCACGCAACATCGTGTTGGTGGGCGGGCTCGCATACGCGAACGATCTGAGCGGATGGCTCGCGCATCGGCCGAGCGATCCGATCGGGCAGCTCGCCGCGTCGTTTCACGTCTACAACTTCAACGCATGCAAAGACGCCGCGTGCTGGGCGTCGCACGTCGCGCCGGTCGCGAACGCCGTCCCGCTCGTGACGGGCGAGCTCGGAGAGGACGACTGCGCGCACGAGTTCGTCGGCACGTTCATGCCGTGGGCCGACGCGCGCGGCGTCTCGTACTTGGGTTGGACGTGGAACACGTCGGACTGCAAGAAAGGGCCGGCGTTGATCACGTCGTACGACGGGACGCCGACGCCGTTCGGCGTGGGAATGAAGGCGCACTTTCTCTCGGTCGGGCGCTGACGCGCTAGCGAGTCTCCGAAAGGCGCGAGTCGATCGCGCGCGCCGCGTCGTCCGGCACGAGCTGACGGAGCTGCCACGACTGCGCGTAGAGCCTGGCCTCCGTCTTGACCAGCGCGTCGCGGAAACGCGCGACGAAGATGGACGCCGTGATGATGACGGCGAGGTTCGCGAGCAAGAGGAAGAGCGCGGTCGGTGCTTCCGGGAGCTCGATGATCCGCGGAAGGAGGACGAGCGCGCCGTCGCGGAAGACCATCGACCTCGGCACGAGGTCGAGGCGTTCGAGCACGAACGGGACGATGATCGCGAGGCAGCCGAGGATGATGCTCGGCACGCGACGCGATCGATCCGCCGTCATCACGAACGCGATCGTGTTGACCGCCGCCACGCCGGGCAAGAACGTGAACGGACCGTAGAGACCGGCAGAGCAGCCGAGCGCGAGCGTCGAGAGGACGATGACGACGTCCGTCGCGCGCTTCATGTTCTTCGGCGAGCGCGAAGCATAGAAGCTCGCCGCCGCGGCGCCGACCCAGAGCGCGTCGCAGAGGATGCCGAGACCGGCGTTCTTTACGCCGATCCAGAGGACGAGCGGCGCGTAGAAGAGCCAGCTCAAGTACGCGAAGCCCGCGGCGCGCGCGCCGACACGTTGCGACGCGACGTGCGCGGCGTCGAGCCCGGCGCGCGCGGCGCGCGGGAGATCGCGCGGAGCTTCGGTGAAGAGACGCGCGAGGGTGCGGAGCGCGTCGCGATTCGACGGATCGAGCGCGACCGCGCGGCTCACCTCGCGCATCGCGCTGCGCCGTGCGTCGAGCGAATCGTCTCCACCGCGAAGCGCGCGCTTTGCGTCGGCCTCCGCGGCGCGCGCGTGCTCCCGCGCGAGCTCGCGCCGCAGCGCCACGTCGCGATCGCCGCTCGAAAAGGCTTCGATGGCGTCGTAGAGATCGCGCGCCGTCGCGAACCGATCGCCCGGCTCGAGCGCGCACGCCCGCGCACAGATCGCGTCGAGCTCCGGCGGCACCTCGCGCTCGGGCGCGCGTACCGACGGACGCACTTCGGGACCGCTCAACGTCGACGCCATCAGCTTCTTCGCGTCGCCGGTACCGTGCAGCGGCGCGAGCGTGAGAAGCTCGAACAAGAGCGCACCGAGCGCGTACACGTCCGTGCGCGCGTCGAGCCCGTCGACATCACCGGTGATCTGCTCCGGTGCCATGTACCCGGGCGTCCCCATCACCGATCCGTGCCCGGTGCGAATCGGCTCCGTCGACGTCGTCGAGTCGCCCGACACCGGCTTCACGCCGTCCGGGATCGGCGCGCGCTCGTCGTCGAGGCCGGTCTTCGCTAGGCCCCAATCGAGGACGTACACCTCGCCGAAGTCGCCGAGCATCACGTTCGCCGGTTTGAGATCGCGATGCAGAACGCCGCGTGCGTGCGCGAAATGGATCGCGAGGCACGCGCTTCCGAACGCCGTGAGGAGCTTGTGCCGCGTGTACTTCGTCGCCGCGCCAGGCTGTCGTGTCGCGAGCGCGTCGAGCACCTGTTCGAGCGTCACGCCGCGCACGCGCTTCATCGTGAAGTACGCCGCGCCGGTCGGATCGCGCCCGAGATCGTACACCGGCACGATCGACGGATGCTCGAGCTGTCCTTGCACGCGCGCCTCGCGCAAGAAGCGTCGTCGCGCGTCGGGTCGCGATCCGCGTGCGGCGCGAATGACCTTCATCGCGACCTCGCGACCGATGCGCTGATCGGCGCAGAGGATCACCTCGCCCATCCCGCCTTCGCCGAGCTTGTCGGTGCGCAGGTAGCGTGCGTCATACTCGTCGGCGAGCTCCTCGACGTCGTCGTCGGTGATCGCGGGGACGGAGGTGGAGATGGCGGTGGATCGTGCGAGAGGCGAGCGGAGCGCCGCGGCGGGATCGGTGTCGGTCGGCACGGCATCGCGCTCGTTCTTCGGATCGACGGACATTCCGATGTTGTCGCACGAAACTTGGCCCATCGCCCCGGAGCCCCGGATCGTCGACGCATGCCGCGCCCTCGACACCCGCGCATCTCCGCCTCCGCGCGCCCCGACATCGGCGATCGCCGAACCGCTACCGGCGAGCGACGCGCCGGGCCCGACGACGATCGACGTCAGTTCCCTCCGCGCCCCGAAGGGCGACGCGCGACCGGCGGTCGACGCAAAGAAGATCCGCGCGATCCGTAGCTCAGCCCGCTCGCGAGAACGCTTTCACGCGTCCGCGAAGATGACACCGTGTCATCGGAACCCGACGCTCGCGCTGCGCGCAACGAATTGGACGAAGGCGGCATCGTATGACTAGAGCGAGGCAACGAGCTCTGTTTCGACGTGCTACTTGCACGTCGACTAGCTGTAACCTTCACCCATGCGCGACCGACGACGCACCGTCCTCGGGGGGATCGCACGTGGCGCATCGGTCCTTGCGCTGACGCTCGTCGCGGCGTGCGGCAAAACCGATGGCGGAGGAGCACGCGCGCGTCCGCCGCCGCTCGTCATCGTGAGCAAGGTGATCGCGCGCGACGTGCCCGTCGAGGTGCGCGCGCCGGTCGAGCTTCGCGCGCTCGAACAGTCGGACGTCGGATCGAAGACGCTGGGCGTGCTCGACGCGGTCTTCGTCGATCGCGGCGACAGGGTGAAGCGCGGGCAGCTCATCGCGCTCGTGCGTCCGAGCGATCTCCCCGATCAGCTCGCCGCGGCGCGCGGCACGCTCGCGCAGCAACAGGCGTCGCTCGCGCTCGCGAAGCAAAACCTCGATCGCGCCGTCAAGCTCGCGCCGCAAGGGGTCGTCTCGCAGCAAGAGCTCGCGAACGCGACGGGGGCGGTCGCACAGATAGAAGCGCAGGTGACCGCGGCGACGTCGCAAGTGTCGGCGCTCGCGGTGCGCCTCGGCGAGACGCGCATCGACGCTCCGATGGACGGCATCGTCTCCGTGCGTCGCCTCGAGCCCGGCGCGATCGTGGGGCCTCCTGGCGGCGGCGCGATCGTCACCATCGTGAAGATCGACAAGCTCCGCGTCTTCATCCCCGTCACCGAGCGCGACATCCACAACATCAAGCTCGGCCTCGATGCGCGCGTCGAGCTCGACGCGATGCCCGCGCATCCGTTCCTCGGAACCGTCACGAAGATGGCGCCGATCCTCGACCCGTCGACGCGCACGCTCGACGTCGAGGTGCGCCTCTCGAACCCGGACGGCGAGCTTCGCCCCGGCATGTTCGGTCACGGTGCGATCGTCACGTCGGTGCACCCGCACGTCCCGGTCGTCCCCGCCGTGGCCATCCTCCTCAGCGACAACAAAGCGTTCGTCTTCGTGCTCGTCGGCGACAAAGTGCAAAGGCGCGCGGTCGAGATCGGCGTCGACGAAGGCACGTGGGTCGAGATCAAAGCGGGCGTGAACGAAGGCGAAGAGATCGTGACGGCCGGCGCCGACGCGATCTCCGACGGCACGACCGTGCGCGTCCAGCGCGACGTCGATCCGTACGCCGGCGGAAAGCTCACCGCGACGCCGTCGGCAAGCGGCACGAGCGCGCCCCCCGCGTCGAGGAATTGACGAGGCGTCGCCATGTGGCTCACCCGGCTCGCGCTCAGAAATCCGATCCTCATCTTGATGATGTCGCTGATGGTGATCGCGCTCGGCGCGGTCGCCGTCGACAGCCTCGCCGTCGATCTCTTTCCGGACATCACGATCCCCGTCGTCCGCGTCGCGACCTTCTATACGGGCGCAGGTCCGGCCGACATCGAGAAGTCGATCACCGAGCCGGTCGAGCGCGCCGTCGCCGCGACGCCCGGCGTCGATCGCGTCGAGAGCACGTCGAAGCAAGGCGTGTCGATCGTGTCGGTGTGGTTCGCGTACGGCACGAACCTCGACAACGCGCAGTTCGAGGTGCAGCAGCGGCTCGCGAACATCATGAACACGCTGCCGCCGGGGATTCAGCAGCCGTTCATCAACAAGTTCGACATCACGACGATCCCCGTCGTCGCCGTCGGCATCGCCAGCGACGGTCTCGACGAAAAGCAGCTCTACGATCTCGCGTACAACGTGATCGAGCCGCAGCTCGAGCGGCTCACCGGCGTCGCCAGCGCCAGCGTCGCGGGGGGCAAGCAGCGGGAGATCGAGGTCATGGTCGATCCCAATCTGCTCCGCGCGCGGCAGCTCGGGATCCTCGACGTCGTCAACGCCGTCAAATCGTCGAACCTGCTCCTCCCGAGCGGCGATCTCCGCGCCGGGAACCTCGACTACAACGTCTTCACGAACACCTCCGTCGAGGACGCGCGACCGCTCAACGACGTCGTCGTTCGACCCGGCGCGCCGCCCGCGCCCGGCGCGACCGGGACCGCCGCCGCGATGTTCAACGCGCAGAGCTCGGCGCCGGTGCGCGTCACTGATGTCGCCAAGGTCATCGACTCGACCGCCGATCAATCGAACGTCGTGCGCATCAACGGACGACGCGGCGTCTACATGCGCGTCTTGAAGCAGCCGGGGGCGAACACGATCGCCGTCGTCGACGCCGTGCGCGCCGCGCTCCCCAAGCTCCGCAACGTCCCGCCGACGGTGAAGCTCGACATCTCGTTCGACCAGTCGCAATACATCCGCTCCGCCGTCAAATCGCTCGAGCACGAGGCCGTCCAGGGCGGCGCGCTCGCGATGTTCGTCATCCTCGTCTTCCTCGTCAGCGTGCGCGGCACGATCATCGTCTCGATCGCGATCCCGCTCTCGATCGTCGCGACGTTCATCCTCCTCTACTTCACCAAGCAGACGCTCAACGTCTTCACGCTCGGCGGTCTTGCGCTCGGCGTCGGCCGGCTCGTCGACGACTCGATCGTCGAGCTCGAGAACATCCATCGTCACCTCGCGATGGGGCAGAGCCGCAAGCAGGCCGTGCTTGCCGCCGCGCAAGAAGTCGCGATGCCGATCCTCGTGTCGACGATCACGACGATCATCGTCTTCTTCCCGGTGCTCTTCCTCCAGGGCGTCGCGAAGAACCTCTTCATGCCGCTCGCGCTCACCATCGCGTTCGCGCTCATCATGAGCTTCTTCGTCTCGCGCACGGTGACGCCGCTCCTGTGCCTCATGTGGATGAAGGCGCCGGCGCACGACGCGAAGCCGCGCGGTTTGCCCGGCTTCATCACGCGATCGCTCGACGCGCTCGACGACGCGTACGCGCGCGCGCTGACGGTCGTCCTTCGGCATCGCCTCATCGTGGTGACCGCGATCCTCGGCGTCTTCATCGCGTCGCTCTTCCTCTTCAAGAAGATTGGCACCGAGTTCTTCCCGCAGAGCGACGAGGCGCAGGTCAACGTCACGTTCAAGACGCCGATCGGAACGCGCGTCGAGAAGACCGAGCTCGTCGCGGCGCGCCTCGAACAAAAGGTCATCCAGTCGCTCGGCAAGGATCACCCGTTTTACACGACGTACTTCACCGACAGCGGGCTGCCGCTCGGGCGCACCGCGCTCTACACGTCGAACACGGGGCAGCACTCGGGCAACCTGCAGATCAACCTCGTCCCGCGATCGCAGCGTCCGATGAGCGACGTCCAGGCCGGCGAAATGGTGCGCACCGCGATCGGCGACGACTTCCCCGGGACGCAGAACATCTTCTTCGTCGGCGGGATCGTGAAGCGCATCTTGAACTTCGGCGCGCCGGCACCGATCGACATCGAGATCCTCGGTTTCGATCTCGACGAGGCGTCGGCGTACGCGAAGCGGCTCTTGCCCAAGCTGCGCGAGCTGTCGGACGCCGACGGCAGACCTCTGCTCACGGATCTGCAGATCTCGCGCGAGGAGAACTACCCGGAGCTCGACGTCGTCGTCGACCGCGAGAAGGCGGGAACGCTCGGGATCAACGAGACGCAGGTCGCGCAGACGGTCCTCTCGAGCCTCGTCGGCAACACCCAATTTTCGCCGATCCCGTTCGTCGATCGAAAGACGGGCAACGAGTACTTCATCAACGTACGGCTCGACGACGAGCACCGATCGCACGTCGACGACTTGAGCGACGTCTTCCTGCGCACGCCGACGAACGGCCTCGTGCCGCTGAGCAACATCGCGACGGTGAAGCGTTCGAGCGGACCGGTGCTCATCTCGCGCAAGTATTTGCAGCGGATCATCGATCTGACGGCGAACATCGCACCGGGGAAAGACCTCGGCACGGCGAGCGCTGCGGTGCAGAAAACCATCGACGACACCGCACCGCCGGACGGCTTCACGGCGACGCTCGGCGGACAGACCGCCGCGCAAAAAGAAGCGTTCAACGGGCTGAAGTACGCGGCGCTCATGGCGCTCGCGCTCGTCTACATGGTGCTCGCGTCGCAGTTCAAATCGCTCGTCGATCCGCTGGTCATCATGTTCAGCGTGCCGCTCGGGATCAGCGGCGTCGCGGCGATGCTGTACGTGACGAATACGACGCTCAGCGTGAACAGCGGAATGGGGATCATCATGATGGTGGGGATCGTCGTGTCGAACGGCGTGCTCCTCGTCGACTTTGCCAACGTGCTCCGCGCGCGCGGCAAGCCGCTCGTCGAAGCGACGGTCGAAGCGGCGCGCACGCGACTGCGACCGATCCTCATGACGACCATCGCGACGATCGTCGGATTGATTCCGATGGCGCTCGGCATCGGCGAAGGGAGCGAGACGAACCTGCCGCTCGCGCGCGCCGTCATCGGCGGGCTCACGGTGTCGACGGTGTTCACGCTGTTCTTGATTCCGTCGCTCTATACGGCCTTCGATCGTTTTGCGAAGCGCAGGCCCGAGGAGCCCGAGGAGGCCACGTGATGAGATTTCTTTGGCGCGCCGGCGCAGCGACGGCGTTTCTCTTCGCGGCGTCGTTCGCGCACGCGCAACCGCCGGCACCCGCCGCCCCGCGCGTGTCGCTCACCGAAGCGGTAAAGCGCGCGCTCGAACGCAATCCGACGCTGCAGCTCGCGCAGGCGGAAATCCAGCGCGCGGACGCGCTCGTGCGGCAGGCGCGCGCGGCGTCGTTTCCGTCGGTGATCGGCACGGCGGTGTACACGCGGCTCGACGACGATCGCTCGCTCAACGGTCGCATCATCGCGCCGAAGGATCAGCTCGCCGCCAACGTTCAGATCATCGTCCCCATCATTCACCCGAAGGCGTGGTCGCAGTGGACGCACGCCGAGGACAACGCGGCCGTCGCGCGCGCAGGTGGCCAAGAGATAAAGCGGCAGCTGGCGCTCGCGGTCGGGCGCGCGTACCTCGCGATCGTCGTGCAGCGTCGGCTCGTCGAGGTCTCCGAGCGCGCGCGCGACGCGGCGAAAGCACATTTCGATTTCGCGCACGCGCGCTTCGTAGGCGGCGTCGGCAATCGCATCGACGAGGTTCGCGCGGCGCAAGAGGTCGCGGCCGACGACTCGCTCCTCGCGACGGCGCAGGGCTCGCTCATTCGCGCGCGCGAGGCGCTCGGCGTGCTCCTCGGCATGGACGGTGCGGTCGACTCGGGTGACGATCCGGTCCTCGGCGACACGCCTCAGCTCGCGTCGGCGCTCGAAGATGCGCGCAAGCGGAGCGACGTCGCCGCGCAGCAAGCGCGCGTCGAAGCGGCGAGTCGCGTCGTGCACGACAACTGGAGGGACTACTCGCCGTACCTCACCTTGATCGGGCAGCCCTTCTATACGAACCCGCCCGGACTCGTGACGCCGCTCACCGGATGGCAGGCGCAGCTCGTCCTCACGCTGCCGTTTTACGACGGCGGGCTTCGCTACGGTCAGGCGCAAGAGCGCGATGCGCTCGCGGCGCAAGCGCGCATTCAGCTCGACGCGACGCTGCGTCAGGCGCGCTCCGAAGTTCGCACGGCGTTCGACGTGATGCGCAAGGCGGACGACGCGCTCAAGTCGGCGCGCGACGCGGCGGCGCTCGCGAAGGAAGCGCTCGGGCTCGCCGAGCTCGCGTACAAAGCCGGCGCGACGACGAACATCGAGGTCATCGACGCCGAGCGCCGCGCGCGCGACGCCGAGACGCAAGCCGCGGTGTCCGAGGACTCCGCGCGCACGTCGCGCCTCGAGCTGCTCGTCGCGTCCGGACGCTTTCCGTGATCGTGTAGTCTCCTAGCGTGCGCGCCCTCTCGCTCGCTCTCTCCGTCGCGATCGGGTCGACGTGTGTGCTCGCGTCGTCCGTCGCGCACGCCGCCGAGCCCGAGCCGTGGTCCGACGACGATCCGTCCGCGCCGCCGCGTCGGTTCGAGCTCGGCGACTACGGTTTTCGTGGCGGCGCCGAGTACCGCACGCAAGCGCTCTGGGTGAACCCCGTCAACTTGAGCAGCGAGAAAGAGCGCCGCGCGATGTGGCTCGAGCAGCGCCTTCGCCTCGACGGCGTCGTCGACTGGCAAGACAAGGTGAAGATCACGACGTCGGTCGACGTGCTCGACGGCGTGCTCTGGGGCGACAACGGATCGCTCGGCACCGCGCCCGAGCCGGCGAACGGCGCGCACATCAACACGAACAACCCGAACGTCGCGAAGGTCTGCATGACCTACGCGGGCACGGGCAACAAGGTCAGCCCCGACGCGTACCACTACGGCCTGTGCCCCGCGGATCCGCTCCTCGTGCGACGCCTCTACGGCGACGTCATGACGCCGATCGGTCTCGTTCGCATCGGACGACAGCCGTTCACCGCAGGAGCGAGCGTGGCGCTCAACGACGGCGACGGACGAAAGAATCGCTTCGGCGTCGCCAACCGCGGCAACTCGGTCGATCGCATCCTCTTCGCGACCAAGCCGCTCGAGGCGTTCAAGAACAAGGACATGCGCAACGCGTCCGAACACGAAGGCGCGTTCTTGATCCTCGCCTACGATCGACTCGTCAACGATCAGCCGCAGGTGCTCGGGTCGAGCTTGCACAGTTGGGTCACGGCGATCCGCGTGCTCGCGCCGGGCTTCGAGCGGATGCGCGACGTCGAGCTGCGCCTCTTTCACGCCTACCGTTGGGACACGCGCTTCG
Source organism: Polyangiales bacterium (assembly GCA_038209335.1). Taxonomy (GTDB): domain Bacteria; phylum Myxococcota_A; class Polyangia; order Polyangiales; family Polyangiaceae; genus JBBQXV01. The sequence continues at coordinate 11,671 of JBBQXV010000076.1, forward strand.
ACACCGGCGTGCACGCGATCGGCGGACGCGCGTCGGCGCGTCTCGGGAATTTTTACGCCGGCATCGACACCACCGGCGTGCTCGGCTCGACGCGCGAGGTGTCCGAAGCGTTTCACCTCATCACGAACGATCCGGCGGTGAGCCAATCGATTCGACAGCTCGGCGCGCGCGCGGTCGTTCGTTACGACCAACCGATGTGGACGGCGTACCTCGAGAGCGACTACGCCTCGGGCAGCTCGGACACGACGCTGCACGGACCGCTCACGCAATTTCGTTTCGCCGAGGACACGAACGTCGGGTTGCTCCTCTTCAAGCAGATCTTCGCGTACCAAACGGGGCGCGAGGCGGCGGCGGCGACGTCGCTGTTGCAGAGCCTCGGCGCGCCGACGATTCCGGTCGAGTCGATCGCGACGCGCGGCGCGATGACGAACGCGTTCGTGCTCTTTCCGCAGTTCGATCTGCGGCCGATCGACAACGTGCTCTTCCGTGCCGGCGTGATGTTCGCGTGGGCGGCGGCGCCGGTATTCGATCCGATCGCGTCGGCGCAGCGGCGCGCGTCAGGTTCGTACCAATCGCCGATCGTGAACTATGCGGGCGGCGCGCCGGGCTCGTACTACGGGACCGAGCTCGACTTTCGCGCGCAGTGGCGGCTGCACGATCACTTCGCGTTCGATCTCGAAGGGGCGATTCTGTTTCCGGGATCGGCACTCGAGGACGAAGATCATCACGCGGCGCGCAGCGTGCTCGCGCAGGGGCGGGGGACGTTCTTCTTCTGAGACGAGTCGCGGCGTCTCGACGCTCAACGACCGCCGCCGTCGCAGCTCTGTCCATCGCAGGCCCAATGCGCGCCGTCGGTCGCGTCGTTGCAATGGCACTCCACGAAGGTCGCGCAGCCGACGTCGTATTTGCAATAGAGCCCGATCTGTCCTGCGCAGCTCCCGCCGTTTCGCGGCGGCGGCGGGCATTGCGTGCACGTGTCGGTGCAGCTCCAGTGATTCGCTTTGCACGTGCACTTCGTGCCGCAGCCCGGACTCCACCCGTCGCAGACCTGGCCGTCGGCTAGGCAAGACGAACCGCCGGGCGGAACGGTCGCAGGGCAAACGGGCGACGCGTCGACGCAGTGCTTGGCTGCGCAAGACCCGTCGCCGCCCATCGTCCCGTCGTCGCCGGCGCCACCGCTGTCGGCATCGGCGTCGACGGCGATTCTCCCACCGCATGCCGACACGACGGCGGAGACCGCGAGGAGGAGGGCAGCGATTCGCATCGGTCGGCGAGGATACGCCGACCCGGAGCAGTCACCTACGCCGCAAACCCCGGCGCGACCATGGCTGCCATTCGGCGCGGGCTCGCGATCCCTTCGCGCTCCATCCACTCGTCCGCTTCGCGCACGAGCGCGCGGCCCATGTCGTGGCCGAGGAGCTCTCCGTGCCAGCGTCGGGCCGCTGCAGCGTGGAGCCTCATGTCGAGCTCGTAGAAGGCGCACTCGGCGAACGCGACGCGCTCGATCGCTTCGTCGGAGCGACCTCGCACGAATGCGATCCCGGCGTGAAGGAGCGCGCTCGTCGCGACCGCGAAGGGGAGCGGCTCGCGCGCGATGCGCTTCGCGAGGGCCTCCGCTTCGTGAAGGAGCGGCGCGGACGCGGCTTTGTCTCGCGCGGCGATCGCGATCGCCGTGCGCGCGCGCGACGACGTCGCCAGCACGCGCGCGGCCGGAATGCGGAGCAGGTGCGAAGCCTCGAGGCGCGACCAGGCATCGAGCTGACGCGCGCGCGCGCGCTCGGGATCGCCGTCGTAGAGATCGATGTTCGTCGATGCCAGGAGCTCGTAGTGCTGCTCGAGGTGGAACCCCGGCAACGACCAGTCGGTCATCGCGGCGCGGAGCTCGTGCCGCGCTGCATCGACGTCGTCCTCCATGAGCCACACGAGGTTCGGATGCCCGATGCGCAGGTTCGTGAGCGCGTGCATGTCGCCGTGCTCGCGCGCGTCGCGAAGCTGAGCGTAGACGCGCGCGCGGAGCTCTCGCATCCGACCGAGGCTCGCGAGCGCCGACAGCGCGAACCGTCGCGTCCGCGCGATCTCTCCCCACGTTCCCGGGCACGCGCGCAGGCGCTGCTCGGCGTCGTCGAAGAGCACGAGCGAACGCTCGAAGCGCCCTTGAAGGTAGCAAGCGATCCCTGCGGCCACGCGCGTGAGCGCGACGCCATGTGGGTGACCGATGCGCTCGCTCAGCGCGCCGCACTGCGCGGTCATGCGTTCGCTGCGCATCCATGCCTCGGCGCCCGGGCCTGCGCCGTAGCCGATCTGAAGCGCGACCGCGCGCACGACGCGGTACGGCTCGCCGGCATCGAGCGCCATGCGGAGGTGACGCATCTGGAAGTAGGCGCCGCGGATCGGATCGATCGTGCTGAGCCCCGACGTGATCGACCACGCGGTGTCGATCTTCGCCAGATCGTGCGCGGAGATCTGCGAGAGCGAACGCTCGCGAAACGCGAGGCCGCGCACCGCGAAGAAGCATCGCCAGAAGAGGAACGACGCGAACGCTCGCCAGCGCGTCTTCGGCGCGCGCACGCCGAGTTGATCGAGCACGTCGAGCGCGAGCGCGAGCCCCTCTTGAATGTGGCCCGCGCGAATGAGCTGATCGGCCGCCTTCTGCAGATGCGTGACGGCTTCGCTCGCGCTCGTGCTCGCCGCCGCTCGACGGTACGCGTCCGCCGCCTGATCGCTCCGCCCTCCGTTCGCGAGGGCGTCACCGAGCTTCGTGAGGAGCGCGACGCGCTTCGGGAGCGTCGGCGCGCCGAGCTCCAGCGCCATCGTGTAGAGGTGCGCCGCCTGATCGAATGCGAACGCACGCTCCGCTTCGGCCGCCGCTTCTTCGGCGTACTTCGCCGCGCGGTCGGGCTTGTTGGCTTCGCGCCAATGGTAGGCAAGCGCCTCGGTGTCTCTCCCGTCGCCCGACTCGAGCGCGGCGGCGATGCGACGATGACGCTTCATCGCGCGCGCGGGTGGGAGGCTCTTGACCACGGCCTGGCGCACGCGATCGTGGAACGGCTCGAGCTTCTCGGCCTGCGCGCCGCTTCGTTTCACCAAGTTCGCGGCGCACAGCAAGTTGGCGAGCCGATACGTGTCGTTGCCTTGGAGCGACGTCGCGCGCGCGACGACGCCGCGCGTGATCGGCCTCGCGGCGAGCGCGACGCACTCGAGCATCTCGCGCGCCGGGCCGTCGAGCAGCGCGATGCGCGCGGCGAGCGCTTCGTCGAGGCGCAGGGTCGACGTGCCGTCTCCGCTCGCGACCGCGTGGCATACGAGCTCGTGGATGAACAACGGATGTCCTTCGGCCTCGAGCGCGATCGCTCCCGCGTCGACGACCAGCGTCGCGTCCGAGCGCGCGGCGAGCTTCCGCGCGAGATCCTTCGCGTCGCCCGGTGGCATCGGCCCGAGCCGGACCCGCCGCGCATCACGCAACGATTTCGGCGTCGCATCACCGACGAACGCATCGCCGCGCGCGGTCGCGAGCAGCAGAAGTGCCGGCGCCTCCGGCCCACGCAATACGTCCGCGAGCAGCGCCATGCTGTCGGGATCGGCCCACTGGAGATCGTCGATGAACAAGACGAGCCGATACCGCTGCGCGACGCGCGCGAAGAGCTCGCGCACGGCGGCGAAGAGCTTCGCGCGCTGGTGCACGGCGTCGACGTCGCTCTGCCGCGACACAGGCGCGGTGGCGACCGACGCGACTTGCATCAGAGACGGAAACACCTGCGCGACGAGCGCCGCGCGTACCGGCAGCAGCACCGCCGCATCCGCGTCGCCTAGCGTCCGCATGAATCGGCTCAGCCCTTCGATGAGCCCGTCGAACGCTTTGTACGGGATCCACTCCGTCTCGCGGCAGCGACTCGTGAGCACCAGCGCGCTCTCGTCGTGCGCACGGATCTCGATCCCGAAGTGCCTCACCAGCGTGCTCTTGCCGATCCCCGACTCGCCCTCGATCAGCACCACGCGCGTCGCGCCGTTGCTCGCGACGTCGTACGCCGCGCGCAGCTCGATGAGCTCGGCGGCGCGCCCGACGAACGCGAGCGTGCGACTGCTCGGCGGAGCGGACGAAGTCGCCCGACTCGACCGCGTCAACCTGCTCACGATCTCGTCCGCGGTCGGACGCATCTCCGGCTCGATCGCGAGGAGATCGATCGCGAGCTCTCCGAGATCCCGCGGCACGTTGACGTCGACGACGTGCGGCGCGAGCGGCATGCGGATCTGCTTCGCGTGCAAGACGTCGGCGACCTTTCCGCCGAACGGAAGCTTGCCAACGAGCGCCTCGTACAACATCACGCCGACCGCGTAGCAATCCGCGGCCGGCCCCGCGTCGCCGGAGATTTGCTCGGGCGACATGTACGCGGGCGTCCCGACGAAGCTGACGAGGTCGGGCGACGACTGCGACACGCTCGACTCGTCTTTCACCACGCCGAAATCGACGAGCGTCGCGCGCCCGTCGACCGACATCATGATGTTCGCCGGCTTGATGTCACGATGGACGATTCCGACCGCGTGCAGCACCGACAGCGCGTCGGCGAGCTGCGCGATGGAGTGACGCACGCGCGACTCGTCGAAGGTTGGCCCGCGGCGGACGAACGTCCGGAAGTCCATGCCGCTGAGCAGCTCCATCGTGAAAAACCATTCGTCGCCGTCCGAGAAGAGCTCGCCGAAGCTGACGATGTTCGGATGGCGCACGCTCTGGAGCGCGCGAAACTCTCGCTTGAAGCGGGCGAGCGGATCGCCGCTCCGTCCGTGCAAGAGCTTGAGCGCGACCTTCGCCTGGTGCTCGCGATCGAATGCTTCGTACACCGCGCCCGAGACTCCTGCGCCGATGCGACGAACGAGATCGAAGCGACCGATGAGCGTCCGTTGGGATCCGCTGTCGGGAGGAGGCGCGGGGAGGTCTCCGGGGTACGACACGATGATTCAGTACCTAACGGTCCCCCAAACGGCTCACCTTTCCAGATTTTCCTTTTCCAAAGATTTTTTCAGCCAGGGCCCACGTCCGTGGGGGCGTCGGTCGCGCCGTCGTCGCCTCCGCCGTCGTCGCCTCCGCCGTCGTCGCCCGCTTCGCCATCGCCGGCGTCGCCCGCGTCGGGCGGTGCGCCGCATGCGCGGTTAGCAGCGCTCGCGGCGAGCACCGCGGTGCACGCAGGATCGGTCGCCGCGTCGACGCCCGCGTCGGCGGCGAACACGTCGAACGCCGACGGGTACGGCGCGCACATCGTCGACGCGAAGTAATTCCCACCGCTGACGAGGCACACGGCAGCACAGCGCGCGCTTCCGGTCTCGCCCGCGACGACGTCGAGCGCCGCGTAGTCGCTCAAGCAGTCGGCGCCGACGTCGTACGCGCGTGCGCTGTAAACGTGAGTCTTCGCGTCGTTGCATGCCGCGACGCACGTCGCCGCGACAGCCACGAAAGACGTCGCGACCGCGAGCCCCCGCCTCATTCTCGTGACTCTATCATCCGCGGTTCCGCCCACATAGCGGGCGTCGGCGTTCGGCATCGTCGAACACGCACGCGGCTGATACCTTTTAGGCTTCACAATCATCGATGGGCGCTCCGCTAAAACCCCAGACCGCGCGAAACGCCGAGTCGAAGGATCCGTTCCCGGGGACGGTCATCAACGGCAAGTACCGCGTGCACAGCGTCCTCGCGCACGGCGGGATGGGGAAGATCTACCAAGCGGAGCAAGTGCCACTCGGACGTCCGGTCGCGCTCAAGATCCTGCGCACGCGCTACGCCGACGAGACCGAGGACGATCCGCAATTTCAAAAACGATTTCTTCTCGAAGCGAGCATTCTCTCCAGGCTTCAGCACAATCACATCGTTCGGCTCTACGACTACGGTCGCATCGAGAACCTGCCGGGCGATCAGTACTTCATGGCGATGGAGCTTCTCCACGGCGACACGCTGTCGCGGCGCCTCCGCAACGTCGGGCCGATGCCGATCGCGGACGTGCTGCGCATCGTGCGGCAGATCGCGAAGGGGCTCAGCGCCGCGCACAAGCTCGAGGTCGTGCACCGCGATCTAAAGCCGTCGAACATCATGCTGGTGCCGGAAGAAGACGGCGTCGAGGTCGTGAAGATCCTCGACTTCGGGATCAGCAAAATCGTCACGTCCGACTCGGAGGATCTCACGGCCGAGGGCGCGTTCCTCGGATCGCCGCGTTACATGGCGCCAGAGCAGGTGAGCGACGGCAAGGTCGACATTCGCACCGACATCTATTCGCTCGGCGTCATCATGTACGAGTGCCTCTCCGGGAAGATCCCGTTCGATGGCGAGACGAACATCGGCATCATGATGGCTCACTGCAACACGCCGGTGCCGGCGATGCGCGATCGCAATCCGAGCGTGCAGGTGCCCGAAGTGCTCGAAGGATTCGCGCGCCACTGCTTGCAAAAAGGGCCGCTCATGCGCCCGAAGAGCATGGAAGAATTTCTTCGCGAGCTCGGCGCGTGCGAGTCGGTGCTGTCGGGCAACGTCGCGGCGGTTCATTCGTCGGGATCGCTGCCGACGATGGGCCCGATCAGCCAAGTGTCTGCGATCTCGTCGGGCACGTCCGAAGCGCCGACGCGGACCGGCACGTTCTCGGATGGCGACTCTGTTCCAGCCGGCCCATCCGGGCCGACGAGCAACCGCAACTTCCCGAGCAGCGCACCGACCGGAACGCACCGATCGCTCACGCGATCGCAAGTGCCGCCGGGCACCGAGGCCACGCCGGCGCAGGCGCGCGACCGTTCGAAGGTGATGCTCATCGCCGCACTGATGATCTTCGGCCTCGGCGCGTTGGGTACGGGGCTGTTTCTTCTCCGCGCGAGCCCGCCTGCGCCCGCCGCGGAGTCGCGACGCACGTCGTTCACGCTCACGATCGAATCGACGCCGTCGGGCGGCGAGGTGAAAGAGGGCGACAAGATCCTCGGCGCGACGCCGGTTCGCGTCGCGATCGATCACGCGAGCGTCGGCGGCGGTGGACAAAGGAAGTTCGTCGTCACGCGCGACGGGTACGCGCCGTACGCGGTCTACCAAGGCGACTCCCCGGACGATCTTCGCGTCGTCGCGACGCTCGTTGCCGAGCCACCGGCGCCGACCGCGAGCGCAACGCCGAGCGCGAACGCGACGACGGCGGGTCGACCGGTGGCGGCGACAGCCGTGACGACGCCGACCGCGGTCCCGGCGCCGACGCGCGCCACGAACAATCCGGATTTGGACATCAAGCTGAAACGCTGATTCGCTGATTCACGATCGCCCTCGAGGGGACCATGCACGCAGGCAGCATCCGCCGCCGTTTCGCCGCAGTCCTAGCGCTCGTTTTCACGATCGCGCTCGCCGCGCCCGCGCTCGCCGATGACGTCGCGGACGAAGCCGATCTGCAGTTCACGCTCGGCGCCGAACGCTACCAAGCGGGCGACTACCGCGCCGCGCTCACGCACTTTCTCGCGTCGAACCGGCTCGTGCAAAACCGCAACGTCATCTTCAACATCGCGCGAACGTACGAGCAGCTGAAGCAGTACCCCGACGCGTATCGCTATTACGGCCGCTCGCTCGACGGCGAGAACGATCCGCCGACGCGAAAGCGAATCGACGAGGCGATGAAGCGCGTCGCGCCGAACGTCGCGGTGCTCAAGGTCGACACCGATCCTCCGGGCGCGAAGGTCTTCCTCGATCGCAAAGATCTCGGCGAGCGCGGCAACAGCCCGCAGCGCCTCGGCCTCCCCCCCGGCAAATACAAAGTCATCGTCGAGCTCGCCGGCTACGACGACGCCGAGTCGCAGCCGGTCGAGGTGCGCATCGGTTCCGAAGCGCAAGTACAGCTCAAGCTCACGCGCATCCTCGGCACCGTGCGCCTCGAAGGCGACGCGAAGGGGGCGAGCGTTCGCGTCGACAGCGAGGACTCGCCCGTGCTCGGGACGATCCCCGGCGACGTGCAAGTGCCGCCCGGTCGTCACACGCTCTTCGTATCGCGCCAAGGATTCCAAACGTCGACCATGATCATCGACGTAAAGGCGCGCGGCCTCATCGTCGTGCGGCCGCAAATCACCGCTCGGACGGGGACGCTCGTCGTCGACGCGGACGAGCACAACGCGCTCATCGAGATCGACGGGCAGCCGCAAGGCTTCACGCCGTCGGTGATCACCGCTCCTGTCGGGACGCACCGCGTGCGCGTGTCGCTGCGCGGCTTTCGTGCCGTCGAGCGATCGGTGTCGATCGACACGGGCGCGCAGACACGGATTGAAGTGCAGCTCGTGCAAGTCACGGAGGTCGAAGCCGCGTCGCGCGCCGCGGAGGCCGTCGACGACGCGCCCAGCTCCGTCAGCATCGTGCCGACCGCGGAGCTTCGCGCGATGGCGTATCCGACGCTCGCCGAAGCGCTTCGCGGAACGCGCGGCGTCTACGTCACAGACGATCGCGGGTACGTGAGCCTCGGCTTCCGCGGATTCGGTCGCCCCGGCGACTACGGCAACCGCGTGCTCGTTCTCTTGAACGGCCAACCGATGAACGACAACTGGCTCTGGTCGTCGTACGTCGGCTACGACCTTCGCACCGATCTCGAAGACATCGATCGCATCGAGGTCGTGCGCGGTCCAGGCTCGGTGCTCTACGGAACGAGCGCATTCTCCGGCGTCGTCAACATGGTGACGCGCGGACGCGACGCGCCCGAAGGCTGGGAGGTCGGCGTGTCGACCGCGGAGCACGGAATGGCGCGCGGTCGCGTGCGCGTGACGAAGAAATTTTCTCCCGACTCGGGCGCGTGGGTTTCGTTCTCGGGCGGGCACAGCTCCGGGCGCGATTACTATTTTCCGGAGTACGTCGCCGACGGTCCCGCAACGGTGGCGGGGAACGCGCGCGGCGTCGACGGGCTCGACGTCGGAACGTGGACCGGGCAGCTCTGGTGGAAGTCGCTGACCGCGCAGTGGTCGTTCAACTCGCACCGCAAGCAGCTTCCGGCCGGGCAGTTCGACACGATCCTCGGCGACGAGCGCACGCGACAGACCGACACGCGCGCGATGTTCGAAGCGCGCTTCGAGCCGAAGCTATCGAACGAGCTGCAGTCGCTCTCCCGCGCGCACATCAACTACTACGGCTACCGCGGCACGTTCGCGCACTTGCCGCCGACGGGCGTCGAGCTCAATCGGTACGACGGCGCGTGGGCCGGCATCGAGCAGCGCTTCGCGTACACGCCGTCGAGCAAGCTCCGTCTAACGATCGGCGGCGAATTTCAGGATCACTTCGTCGTTCATCAAGTCGCGCAAGACGAGCAAGCGAACACGTTCCTCGACGATCACAACACACGGCAGTTCCAAGTCGGCGCGGCCTACGCGCTCGCCGACTACACGCCCGACGCGCGCGTGAAGATCTCCGCCGGCGCGCGCCTCGACACGTACTCGACGTTCGGCAGCTCGGTAAATCCGCGCGCCGCCGTGATCTTCAAACCGTACGATCGCGGCAACGTGAAGATCATGGCGGGCAAGGCGTTCCGCGCGCCGAGCATCTACGAGCTCTTCTTCGTCGCGTCGTCCGGTCAGATCGCGAACACCCAGCTCGCGCCCGAGAACATCTACTCTGGCGAGATCGAGTACTCGCACCGCTTCTCGAACACGACCGTCGGCACCGTCGCCGTCTATGGCAACTACATCCGCGGGCTCATCGCGCTCCGCAACGTCGAGGATGCATCGGTGCCGGTAGGGACGTATCAGTATCAAAACACGACGACTCCGGTCGCGACCGTCGGCGCGGAGATCGAAGGGCGACGCGAGTGGAAAGAAGGCTGGATGGTCGCGGCGTCGTATTCGCTCCAGAGATCGCAGTACATGAAGTCGGATTCGTTCGGCGACATCCTCGCGTTCGCGCCGAACGGATCGCTCCGCGAAGTTCCGAATGCGCCGTCGCACCTCGCGTCGTTCAAAGGCGCGGTGCCGATCTTGTCGCGCGCGCTCGTCGCGATGACGCGCCTCACGTTCGAGGGGCCACGCTACGATCGCAACGATCAGCTCACCGACCCGACGCAGACGAAGACCGATCCGGCGGTCATCTGGGATCTCATGCTCTCGGGGACCGAGCCGCGCTGGGGCGTGCGGTACGCGCTCGGCTTCTACAACCTGTTCGATTGGCGTTGGTTCGCGCCGGTGAGCACCGAGTTCCGTCAGAACACGATGCTGCAAGCGGGTCGCACCGTGATGGCGTCGGCGAGCGCGTCCTTCTGATGAGATTCCTCTTCCTCTTCCTCGTCGTAGCGATCGTCCTGGTCGCGTCGTCCGCGTGCGACAAGTTCGTCTCGCCTCCGGTGCCGACCCTCGGCGGGATCCACGACGGCCTCCTCGACGATCCGTCGCAGCCGATCGTGCTCCAGTTCACGCACCCGGTGAACCCGGCGACGTTGCGGCTGAAGATCGTGAAGTTCGATCCGGACGCGAACGGCCTGCTCGCCGACGAGCTCGGCGATCCGACGGTCGATTTGCATGCGTTCTACACGCACGACCCGGACGGCGAGAACGTCGACGTCGGCGGCAAGGGCGAGCTGTCGAGCGACGGTCACTTTTTCACGATCACGCTCCCCGCGCGCCTTCCGGTCGGGCCGAAGCTCGCGGTGCTCGTCGAGCCGGGGCTCGCGTCGACAAGCGGCGAGTCGACCGCGGTACGAAAGCGTCTCCTCTTCACGTACGGGATCAACTGCGCCGGCGGCACGGGATCGATGGCGTTCGCGTCGGGCGTCTACTTCTTCTTGCTCGACGTGGAGCAGCCGATCGGCGTGCAGATCAAATTGTTCGCGTCGATCGAAGTCGATCCGAAGACCGGAATCTTCCGCGGTCAGTTCACGCGCGCGGGGCGCATCGCCGATCCGAATCGATGCACCCCCGCGTGCAAGGACGGCAACGTCTGCCAGACGGTTCCGGGGCCGTCGATGTGCGTGCTCCCGTCGACGCGCGCAGGGACGACGGACGAGTTCGTCGACTTCTTCGCCGATCCGACTCCGCCCGTCGGGTACACGCTGACCGCGACGGGATGCGCGCTCGATGAAACGCGCGGAGAGATCGCGTTCACGACCGCGCCCGCGGATCTCGTCGTGCAACAACCGGCGGTGAGCGTGAACGGTCTCGTGATCATCGCGTCGTTCGCGCCCGACTCGTCCGGCGTGCTGCGCGCGACGGGCGGAATCACCGGCGACGACATCGTCTTCGGAACGAGTCACCTCGGATCGGGACACGGGACGATCGCTGCGCGCTTCATCCCCGCAGACAAAGCGCCGATGGTTCCACCGCCACCACCCGCTTCGAAGCACTAATCCCCACTCCCGATCTCCCGATCTCCCTGTTCAACTCTCGAGGGCCTCGCGCGCCGCGCGTTCTCCCGATTCGAGCGCGCCTTCCATGAAGCCGTGCCAGTGCGTCGCGGTCTCAGTGCCCGCCCAATGGATGCGGCCGCACGGGGCGCGGAGGGCGGGGGCGTATTGGGTGAGCGTGCCGGTGGTCATGAGGCCGACGGGGCAGCCGCGCGTCCAGACTTCGGTCGACCAGTCGTGCTCGACGTACTCCGTCGGAGCGAGGGCTTCGTCGCCGAACATGCGCGCGAGCTGCGCGAGGATCGCTTGCTTGCGATCGGCGGCGGTGCGCGACGACCAGCTCTTCGCGACGCCGCCGACGACGAACGCGAGGAGCGCGGCCTGCGATGCGTCGTGCGTCGTGTTGTCGAAGACGACGCTCGCGGGACCGCGATTGGCGACCCCTTCGCCGGATAGACCGCGCGCCCGCCAAAACGGCCGCTCGTAAAGCGCGATGCATTTCACCGTCGCGCCCATCGGCATTCGCTGCGTCAGCTGATCGCGCATCGCAGGGAGCGCGGGGGCGTACTCGATGCGTGAAGCGAGCACCGGTGGGACCGCGACGACGACGCGACGCGCGCGCACGTCGACACCGTCGGCGTGAACGACGACGCCCTTCGCGTCTTGATCGATGCGGCGCACGGGCGCGCTCGTCCGCACGCGATCGCCGAGGCGCGCGGCGAGCTTCACCGCGATCGACTGCGCGCCGCCGACGATGCGCCGCTCTTGCGCGCCGTTCTCGATTTCGATGAGGCGCATGAGGCCTCCGCCCGAGCGGAGATAGAAGAGAAAATGGAGCATCGAGAGATCGCACGGCTCGGCGCCGAAGACGACGCGCACGGCCGCGTCGAGGAGCTCGCGCACGGCGTGCGAGTGCACGCTCCTTCGCTTGAACGACTCGAGCGTCTCGGCGTCGAGGATCGCCGCGTCCTTCGTTCGCTCCGGCGCATCGAGATCCACGCGCGTCGCCATCTTCTCGATCTTCGACAAGACGCGTTGCATCTCGAGGAGGCGCGGCACCGACAACGACGGGATCGTCCCCGCGTACGTCGACACCTTGCCGTCGAGCTCGAGCACCTTTCGCCCGTCGTGGAACGTCGCGAACGTCTCGACGCCGAGATCGCTCGCGAGTCGCGCCATGCGATCTTGCGTCGGGCCGATCCACTGCGCGCCGAGATCGAACGTGCCGCGTCCGATCGCCTGGCTCAGCGTTCGCCCGCCGACGCGATCCCGCGCTTCGAGGACGACGCACGCCTTACCCGCGTCGACGACCGCGCGCGCACACGCGAGTCCCGCGAGACCGGCGCCGACGATCGCGACGTCGGTTTCGATGGAGTAGGGATGCACGCAGCGAAAGTTACATTTTTCGTGAGCCGTGCGCGATGGGTCTCGCGACTGGCATCTACTCAGTCGCTCTTCTTCGCCGGCGCGTTCTCCGCCGCCATCCGCTGCTTGAACTGCTGCGCGGACTCGTCCGGTTGACGCCAGCGATAGCCGCCCGAGCTCACGGGCCCGACGAAGTCGCTCGGCTCGCTCGGCGGCGGTGACTCGCGCGCGGCTTGACGGCGCGCCATGCCGATGACGACGAGCACGCCGATGACCACCGCCGCGAGAGCGACGATCCCGAGGACGAGGACCGGCATCGCCGTGAGCGTGGGCATGACGGGGACGAGGGTACAGTCTTCGGCGCACGGGCGCACAGGCGCCAGGCGACCGCCAGCGTTACGCACCTCTACCTACGCCTGAAGTCCATCCACGGGAGATAACGCCCGAACGCGCGTACACTTCTCCGTGCATATGTCGACGGCACGATCGCGCGAGACCCAACCCGTCGACGGACTACCCGTCGCGCGCGATCTCGAGAGCGGCGTACGCCCCTCGGCGCCCCCTCCGCCGATGCCGGCGCCGATCGTGCGACGCGCAGCGGTCTCCGACGACGCGGCGATCATGAAGCTCCTCGGCGAGCTCCTCCCGAGCTTCGACGTGCCCGCGCGCTTCGAGTGGCTCTATCGGCGGAACCCGGCGGGCGCCGGCGTCGTGTGGCTCGCGTTCGACTCGACGACCAGCGCGCCCACAGGCATGACCGCGTTCGTCCCGCGCGCGCTCGTCGCGGGCGGCGCATCGGTGCGCGGCGCGCTCGGCGCCGACTCGTGGGTCGGCAAGCGCCATCGCCGACGCGGCATCGCGACTTCGCTCTTCGACGCGGCGCGTGCCGACATGGATCGCGACGGCTTCGAGGTGATGTTCGGAACACCGATGGACGCGAACACGACACCGCTCCGCGCGTCCGGCTCACGACTCGACGCGCGCGTCGTGCGAATGGTGCGCCCGCTCGATGGTCGCGCGTTTCGTTTGCCCCAGCCGCTCGCGGATCTCTTGCCGCGTTTCGCCTCCTCGGCGCGCGGGACGCGGCTCGACGAAGTGCGAGGCCACGATCCGCGCATCGATCGCATCTGGGAAGAGGCGCGCCACGAGCTCGACGTCGGCACCGTGCGCGACGCGGCGTTCTACGATTGGCGCTTCGTTCAATCGCCGTCCAAGGTCCAACGTCCGTTCGTCATCCTCGAACGCGGAGTCCCGATGGCCGCGTGCGCGCTCGAGTCCGCCGGCGATGCGCTTCACATCGTGGATCTCGTTGCGCCGCGGCGTCATTGGGGGAAGGCGCTTCGCGCGATCGCGGCGCACGCGCTCGGTCATGAGCGCGTCGAGATTCGGCTCGCGGCCGACGACGCAGCGTCGCGCCATCTCTGGCGCCACGGATTCTTCGCGCGTGGTGAAGCTGCGATGAGCACGCTCGTGTCGCCGAGCTCGAAGCGCGCAGCCCACCTCGGCGATCCGGCGCGTTGGTTCTACACGCGCGCGGACGCCGACATGGACTGCGCCTGAGCGACGGCTAGCTGCGCGGCCCTACCTTCAGTGCCAGGTCTTGTGGATGACGTTGCCGGCCGGGCCGACTGCGAACACGTCGCGGAACGCCGGGGTCCACGAGACGACGGTCGGCGACGACGCGAGCACGACGCCGTCGTTGTGCTTGACCCATCCCATGTCGGAGGGATGCCACTTCTTTCCGTCCCACCATTTCTGCCAGAGCGCGTCGTCCGTGCCGCGCACGTAGATGTCGGTCGTCGTCGCCGTCGGCTTCGCGACGCCGATCTCGCCGACGACGTCACCGCCGAGGTTGTACCACTGCGTCCAGCCACCGACGCCGTTCGACACCTTGTGCCATACGGCGCCGTCGGTGCCGCGGATGTAGATGTCGCGGAAGTTGGAGCCGCTGACGACCGTCGGCGACGAGCCGAGCACCGCGCCGTCGTTGTGGCGGATCCATCCGGTGTCCGACGGAATCCATTTCGTGCCGTTCCAATATTTCTGCCAGAGCGCGTCGTCGGCGCCGCGCACGTAGATGTCCGTGAACTGGCCGTCGACGACGACGCTCGGCGCGCCGAGGATGTTGCCGCCGAGGCCGTACCACTGGCTCCACGCGCCGTTCTTCCACATCTTGTGAATCACCGAGCCGTCCGAAGCGCGCGCGTAGACGTCGCGCGTCGATGCGTTGCCGACGAGAACCGGCTCCGAGCCGAGCACCACACCGTCGTTGTGAAGCCAGAAGCCCGCGTCCGACGGCGCCCAGTGGTTGACGATCCACGATTTTTGCCAGAGCCGATCGTCGCTGCCGCGGACGTAGATGTCCTCCATGGCCGTCGGGAAGAAGAGGACGCCGGGTCGGCCTTGCACGTTGCCGCCGAGGTCGTACCAGCCATGCCACGTCGCGGGCGGCTTCGGCGCCGCGGAGCCGCCGCTGCCGCTGAAGACGGTGTCGCACGAGCACCCGTCGATGGCGTCCGCGGCGACCGGATCCTCGGTCACGAACGAAACGACGGCCGCGGCGATCTGCCCGGCGTCGACGAGGTTTTGGCACTGGCTGTGCGACGTGATCGCGCCGGCGCTCTTCGCCGCCCACAGGATCGCGAGACCTGCGTCGTGAACCGGATCGGCGTACTCGAGCGCGCACCAGCCATCGTCGAGGAAATCTCCGATGTCCGAGAAGAGGTCCTGGCCGTGCGGCGACGCGCCTCCTCCTTTGGAGGCGTCGACGCGCACGGGATCGCCCGCGTCGGGTGCGCCGCCGCACGCAGCGCCGACGGATGCGAGAGAGAGAAGAAGTAGCGCGGGTGTGAGCGCGCGCGAACGACGGATGCCAAACCGCATTGGAAAGTCCTCCTGGGTGGATGTCCCCGGGGTCTTCTCCGCAGCAGGTTCGGATCTGACGCGCGCGCGATCGAAATCGTCAGTTGCAGCCGGCGGTCTTGGTCGGACCGAGATCGGCCCACTCGATGCGACCGTCGCCGACTCCCCAGCGCGCGTCGGTGAAGCTCTCGATGTCGATGAGCTCCTCCGCGCTCCCCTTGTTCTGCGTGCAGCAGCCGCTGCAATCCGAGTCGGCACACTCGTCGAGGACGGTCACGACGATCGTCTTCGATCCCGAGCGCAGACAGAGATCGTGGAGCGCGAGCGCGCCGATGCCATTCGACGACCTGTTCAAGTTCGGGAACACCGAGACGATGTTGTGCGAGCTGACCCACGACTTCGATTCGGTCTTGCTGCACGCGGCGAACTGACCTTCGTATGCGCAGCCGTTGTACTTGATGCACTCCTCGCTGCCGGGATCCGGATACGACGTGTAGCTCGTCTTGTTCGCGGTTCTCCAGACGAGGCCCGCGGTCGCGCAGCCGGAGCCGCCGCCCATCGACGTGTCGGGTGCGCTCGCGTCGACGTGCGGAGGCGGAGGTGGTGTGCTCGCGTCGACATGCGGCGGCGTTCCCGCGTCGACACCGCCGCCGGAGCAGCTCGCGTACGCGACGACGACGTTCGTCGCCGCGGTGGAGCGGTTCGAGTCGGTCGAGTAGTTGAACGTCTTCGACGCGCCTGCGGAGAGCGCGGCGCCGTTCCAGGTGAAGACGCAGTGGTTCGACGTCGTCGTCGCCGATGAGCCGCTGCCCTGAAGCGGGCCGAGGGTCGCGCCCGTCGGGACGCTGTCGTTCGTGCAATGCGCGCCGCTCGGCACGTCGAACGAGACGGTGATGCCGGTGACGGCGGACGATCCGTTCTTGACGGCGATCGTCCCCCAGTAGCCGGGGCCGTCGTACGTGTTCTTCGTCACACTCGACGCGCACGCGCCGAGCTCTGCACCGGAGGTCGCGGCGTCTTCACCGGCGTTGCCGGAGCACGCGGTGAGGCACGCGGTCGTTGAGAGCGCGACCACGGAGAGGGCACGGAGAGCGAGGCGAGTGGGAGAGGTGCGTGTCTTCATGTTGCGTGACGACTGCGAGCGTCGTGCCGACAGCACGGCGTCACCTTTCGCGCAGCTCGGACGGAACGCACCGCCGTGAGCGCACGCCGACGCGCGAGAGCGTGACGCGCGCGCGTACCGATGTTTCGGTCGGTGTTTCGATCGCGGCGTCGCGCAACGCGCACCTTCGCGATTTCACGCGCGCGGAGCCTTCGTTGGCGTCGGCACGTTCGTCGCTCTAGGGACGACGGACCCCGAGGAGGAATCGAAATGCGCATCGTCACCATCGTTCTCGTCACCGCTGCCACCGCCGCGTTCACCTATGGTTGCTCCGCGGACAACGGAGGTGCGTTGGGCAGTGGTGGTGTCGGCAATGGCTCCAGCGGTTTGCCTCAGGCCGACGCGGGCGGTGCGACGACGAACGACGCCGGCGCGATCACCGACGACGGTTCCGCGATCGACGCGTCGCCGTCCACGGATGGATCCACGACGAGCGATGCCGCGCCTCCGTCGGACGCGACCGCTCCGCCCGGTGCGCTCACTCCTCTTCAGAAACACAAAGCGGAGATGCTGACGAGCATCTGGGAGAACAGCACCACCGTGCTTCAGTATCCGTACTGCGAGAACATCCACGACGGGCGCGGCTACACCTCGGGGCGCGCCGGATTCTGCAGCGGCACCGGCGACGCGATCCAAGTCGTGAAATGCTTCGACGCCGCGTTCGGCACGGGGACGAACAACCCGATGGCGAAGTACATGCCGGCGCTCACGACGATCGACAACCGATTCAACGCGACGGGGCAAGACCAAGGCGGCACGACCGAGCTCGATGCGGTCGGCAACTATTGCGGCGACTGGTCGGCGACGACGAGCGGCGCGGCGACGTCCGCGACGTTCAAGGCGTGCCAGGATCAGATCGTCGATCTCCTCTATTACAAGCCGGCGCTCGCGCTCGCGAAGAAGTGGGGACTCGTGACGGCGCTGACGATCGCCGAGCTGTACGACGCGGAGATCAACCACGGCGACGACGGCGCGATCGCGCTCGCGAAGCAGGCGAACAACGACACCGGCAATACGGCGCAGCAGGTGCCGACCGCGCCGCTGACGCTCGCGAAAGAGTCGGCGTGGCTTCACGCGTTCTTGATGCGGCGCCTCGCGCTCTTGAAGTCGGACGCGACGTGGAAGACGTCCGAGGATCGCGTCGTGACGTACGAGCGCCTTCGGCTCGACGGCAACTTCGATCTCGGCGCGACGATCCGCACGAATACGAAGGCGGTGACGATGTTCCCCGGCCAGGGCTACATCGACAGCGGTTACCCGGACTGCACGATCTCGACGACCGGCGCGGCCAGCGGCGACGCATCGTGCACGGCGCAGGTGGGTCAATGAGGTAGCGCGCGCTATACTGCCCCGCCTGGTCGCGACGCTCGGCACCGAAAACGAATGACTGAGACCGCCCTCCTCGGAACGCTGCTCGACGGCAAATTCCAGATCGAGAAGGCGCTCGCGTCGGGCGCGTCGGGCGATGTCTACGAAGCGCTGCATCTCGGGCTCGGCGCGCGCGTCGCGGTGAAGGTGCTGCGGCCGGGGATCCCGGAGACGGCGGACATTCGTCGCAAGCGGTTCATGCGCGAGGCGCGCGTCGCGGCGAAGATTCAGAGCGAGCACGTCGTGCGCGTGTTCGACATCGTCGCGCCCGAGCACGGTGACACGTACATCGTCATGGAGCTCCTCGAGGGCGAGACGCTCGCGGAGCGCGCGAAGCGTGTCGGGCGGTTGCCGATCAGCGAGGCGGTCGACTACGTGCTGCAAGCCGCGAAGCCGCTCGCCGAGATGCACGACGCAGGCATCGTTCATCGCGACGTGAAGCCGTCGAATTTGTTTTTGTCGCGCGACAAGGACGGCAAAGAAACCGTGAAGCTGATCGACTTCGGCGTCGCGGCGTTTCGTCAGCCGGTCGCGCGCGGAGAGAGCTCGCTCACGCTGGCGGAGACGGTGATCGGAACGCCGCGGTACATGGCGCCCGAGCAGGTGCTCGGCGCGAAGGCCGATGCGCGCGCGGATGTGTGGGCGCTCGGGGTGACGCTTTACGTGCTGCTCGCGGGGCGCGCGCCGTTCGATGCGGTGACGCCGCTCGCGGTGATGAATCAGATCGAGCACACGGAGCCGCCGCCGCTCGCGGAACATCGCGCGGAGGTGCCGGCGGAGCTCGCGAAGGTGGTGCATCGTTGCCTCGCGAAGGATCCGGCGGGACGACCCGCGAACGCGCGCGCGTTGGTGGAAGCGCTGACGCCGTTCGGACGTGGGACGGTGATCGCGGGCGCCGCGCCGGTGGGGAGTTCGCGGATGTGGCGGCGCGCGGCGGTGGCGGCGGTGGTGATCGCGGGTGGGATCGCGTTCCTCGTGGCGGCGCGCGGTCGCGGAGATGCGACGCCGACGATCGCGAGCGCGGCGCCGGCCGATCCGGTGGCGACGAGCGCGACTTCGACTTCGACTTCGACTTCGACTTCGACTTCGACTTCGACTTCGACTTCGACTTCGACTTCGACTTCGACCTCGACCTCGACAGCGACCTCGCCAACCCCTTCCGTCGCTCGTCGTCCCCCGCCTCGTCGTCCCGTGAAGCCCCTCGCGAAGTCCGCCGACGATGACCGCATCGAGTAGACGTCTCGCGTTTGCGCTCGTGCTCGCATGCATGTCACCGGCGATCGCGCGTGCCGATCCCCCCGCGGCGCCGCCCACCGAAGCGCAGATCGAAGCGGCGCGAGCGCTCTATCGCGACGCGCGAGAGCTCCACAAGCAGGGGCGCCTCAAAGAGGCGATCGAGAAAGCGCTCGAAGCGTACCGCACCGCCGCGACGCCGGTCACTGCGCTCGAAGCGGGATCGCTCCTCGTCGAGTCGGGACGCTTCGTCGAAGCGCGCGATCTCCTGCGCGGCGTCGCGCTGTTGCCGGTGAGCCCGCGCGAGTCGGACAAGGGGCGCGAGGCGCGGCAGCAAGCGTCGGCTCTGGCGGCGTCGCTCGATGCACGCATTCCAAAGATCGCCGTGGCCGAGCGTCCGCGCGGCGCCGACGTGCTCCTCGACGGAAAGCCGCTCGCGCCCGGCGATTCGAACGCATGGCAGGGGATCGATCCCGGCGCGCATACGATCGTCGTGCGCGTCGGCGAGCGCACGTGCGCGACGATCACCGCGACGCTCGCCGAGGGCGAAGAGCGCACGATCGATCTGCACGACGCGGCGAAGACTTGCGCG
>JBBQXV010000077.1:0-31514 GCA_038209335.1 Polyangiales bacterium
TCTTCTCGACCTTCTGCTCGAACCCTTTGAAGCGGGCGGTGATGGCCCGATTAAGCTGATCTTCGGTGACGTACTTCGGGGCGTCGTCCGTACCCTGCACGGCTTCGGGCGCCGTGTTGCCCTGCGGATCCTTCGGTTCCATGACGTACCTCCTCGTGCCCGCGTGCGGATCCGTGGCCGCGTGCAGGCGTCGTAAATCGTGTGTGCTCGGTCATCGGCGATGCGCGCCGCGCCGGAAGTCTTCGGTGAGCAACTGCGGCGACTTCGACGCGCGGTATACTCGCCGTGTGGACGATGCTCGACTTCTCGCTGCGCTCAGAGAGCGCGCCTCAGATCTTCTGCGGTCGACTGATTGCACCGACGTCGTGGTGCCCCGGCTGTTTCCGCCGATCGACACGGAACGGATCGAAGTCGCGGAGCGAGCACTCGGCTTTCACCTACCGGCGCTGTTGGTCGAGATTTTCACAACTGTAGGAAACGGCGGCTTCGGTCCCTCGTACGGGCTGCTCGGTCTCCAGGAGGGCGCGCTGGATGATCTTCAGCGCAACGCTCTCGGTGTCTACGCGAGCTTCCGAACGCCCGACCCGAACGATCCTTTGTGGAACTGGCCGGAGCAACTCCTTCCGATCGGACAACTCGGTTGCGCGATGTACGCATGCGTCGACTGTTCGTCGAACGTCGGCCCCGTCGTGTGGTTCGAGCCCAACCCGCACGAGGACGGGAATCCGTGGGACGACTCGTTCATCGCGCTTGCTCCCTCGCTCAACGACTGGCTCTCGTCATGGCTCGCAGGAGAGGGCGTTTTCGATCGCGTTCTGAGAAGCGATGATCACTGATACGGAGTGGCGCAGTCAGCGGCGATGCGCGCCGCGCCGGAACTTCTCGGTCAGCACTTCGGGCGAACGCCGCGTGCCCATCGAGTCGCGGACGAACGCGCCGGCGTGCCGGTCGCTGACGGCGCGGTGTTCGCGGATGACGTCGGCCATCTCTTGCTTGAAGAGGTCGTAGTCGAATGCGATGTCGACGAGTCGCTCCGGGTGCGGCACGCGCACAAGCTCGATGGCGCATCTACAATAGGGATGCGTCGGCGGCGTCACGCCGAAGCTCTCGTGGAGCTGCACCGTCTGCCCGTCCTTGCCGAAGCAGAACGGGCATGTCTTGCGATCGAGGAAGGCGCTCCAGACTTTGAAGGTGCCTGGCGCGAGCGGCGCGTCCGCGAGGCCGTCGTAGATCCGACGCCGCTCGTCGTTGAACGCACTCGCGGATTCGGTCGCCGAGATGCGGCGGAGCCGATGATCTTGTTCGGCCTGCGCGACGTGCGCTGCGAGCGATCGCTCGGGCTCTTCCGACCAGGCGAGCACCGCACCCGTAGCGGCGGCGCCCCACGCGGATGCATAGGACGCCGCCGCCGTGTGCGCCGCCGCCGCGTCGTCCTCCTCGCGACCCGATAGGGCGGAGGGCTCGGCGACGGGGAGCTCGGCCTTGAGGTGGCGCCGTCCGATCGCGCGCGTATCCGCGCGACCTGTCGCGATGGCTCGCTCAACCGAGCGCTGGAGAAGAGGCACGGTGCGACGCACCGTCGCCATAACGTGGCGGCGTGTGTCGTCGGATGCAGCGTGATGAAGCGTGCCCGTCGCGCGCGCGATGACCGGGCGTACCGCCGAGCGCAATCGCGCGAGCATGCGGCCTTCGGCTTTGAGCAGCAGTCGTGTGGTGCGACGCTCGCGCTTGAGTAGCGCCGCGAGCGCGGCGACGGCTGCCGCGCGTTCGTGGTGATTGTCTTTCATTCCTGCGTTGCTAGGCCGTCCGTCTGCTCGCGTGCCGCTTCGTCGACGAGCTCGCGCATCTCGCTCTCGTGCTCGACGCCGTCCTCGATCTCCTCGCGGATGACGTCCTGCGTCTCCGGGGGCACGTTGCCCAGGAGCGCGTACGCGAGCTTCGTCTTGTAGAGCTTCTTGAACGTCGGACTCGGAATCGCAATGGAGTCGATCGCCAGCGCCTCCTTCAAGATGCCGTCGCGGTCCTCGATCTCGAACTTGTCGAGACCGTGCGGCGTCCATACGACGTCTTCGCCGCGCGCCGTCGCAAGGCAGTCGTACACGCGCACAGCGAAGTCGCGCACCAGCGCGCCGTACGCACCGAGCACGATCTCTGTCGCGCGGCGATCCTCCGCCTTGCTCACGCCCGCGCGTCCGAGTGCCGTCTTCGTCGCAGCGACCGACGACGCCATCTGATGCACGATGCGGAACATCTCGTCGACAAGCTTCTCAAGCTGTCCGTCGACGAGCGCGTACGCAGTGCCCGCGGGCTCCGCGAAGCCGATGTCGTCATCCGCTCCGAGGACGACGTAGCCCCTCCGGTTGAACTCGCCGCGCGGATCGCGTCCGCGGTTCGGGTTCTGCTGCACCGTGCTCGGGAGCGATTCGCCCGGCGCGGAGATCTCCGGTCCGAGCTTCACGTACGGGATCGCGAAGAGCGACTTGTTCTCCGCGGCGTTGAGCGCGCTCCGTCGCTGAAAGTGTTCGCGTGCGAGCGTGCCGAGCTTGTTGCCGACCCAAAGGCCGGCCGGCATCGTCATCTCGAGCAGGGGCACGCGTTTGAACGTCGTCTTTCCGCTGCCCGCAAGCGGGACCTCCTCGTCGTCCTTGATCGTCTCGTTCGGCTTGTGTGCCTTTGTCCGATAGAGCTCCCACCGCGCGGTCTCGCCGTCCTTCAGCCAGACCTTGAATTCCTCAACGACGCGATCACGCGCGTCCTTCGGCGTCGCGCGCCGCACGATCGAGCGGTGGAGGATCGCCCACGCGAAGCCGCCGGCGTCGTCGTACTCCCAGTCGATGAGCTGCTCGGGCGGCGTCTCGAACGCGTAGCCTCGGAGCTGGCCACTCGCTTCTTCCTCGGCGCGGTTCGTCGGCGACGTTTCGCTCGATGACGGGAGATCCACGGCGAGGAGCGCCTTGCCCTTCACGAGCGCCGTCGTGAAGAGCTGACGGAGCAGCCTCACGAAAGCCGTGCCGCGGAGGTCCGCGTCATGCGCGAACGTCGTCCAGAAACCGTCGTCGTCGGGCACCTCGCCCGGCGTCTCGGGATCCTCGGCGTCCGCCGCCTGCGTGAGCGTCAGCTCCTGCGAGAAGAGGTTCGCGACGAAGTAGTCCGCGATCTGCCCCATGTACGCGATGTACGAAGCGGCCGAGAGTCGCTCGCGGTACCGCTCGGGCGTCTCGCCGACAAACCTCGGCATGTACTGCGACGCCTTCTCCACGAGGGCGTATCCGCCCACGTAGAGATCGCCGAGCTCCTCCCAGCGCCGTCCCGTGTACGCCGGGTTTCGTTGGCGGAGGGTGCCGTAGTTCATGGGTCGCCCGAGACGAGCAGCGCGACGAGCGTCGCGAGCAGCGCGCGTCGCGCGGCCTGGCGAGCGAGATTCGCGTAGGCGAGCTTCGCGATCCTGCTCGATGGTCGGCCGGTGGCGATCGTGATGACCTGGCGCTGATGGCGATCCATAGTCTTCGCCTTCATGGACTCCTCGTCCTCAGCCTGGCGGCAGGTTCTCGATCTCGCGACGGACCCATTGAGGCTCCAGCATCAGTTCCCATGTCGCCCACACCAGCGCATCCATCCGGTCCGGGCTCTTCGCGCTCAACGCCGGATCCCACGACACCATCTCGTCCTCGAGCGCCGCGAACACGCCGACGTGATGAACGCGCCCCTGCTCGTAGAGCGCCGCGACGGGCTCGGCGCGAATCGCCTTGCCACGCGAAGCGTGCACCGTCTTGATCGGTACCCACGGATCGCACGTCCGCAGGTTCGACACGACGAGATCGCCGCCCGCGTTCTTCTCGACGACGACGCGGTCGGCGCGATGCTCGTGGTACGCCGCGATCGTGCGGCGCGCCCACTCGGCGGGCGTGTACTTGCCGGACACGTCCGCGAGCACGTAGGCGTGACCGTCAGTGCCCAGGCCGACGACGACGAGCCCGGTCAGATCCGAATGCTCGTTCGTCGACAGCGCAGGGTCCACGCCGACGACGACGCGCACGAGCGGAGGCGCCTCACGCACCCGCGCCTTCTGGATGTCGGACGCGTGGAAGATCGCACCGGGGTTATCGTCGAGTATTTCGCCAAAAATCTCTTGGCGCCCGATGCGCGTGTTGGCGTAGCGACGCTCAATCTCCTTGAGAAACGCTGGCGCAAGGTGAGCTCGGTTCTCGTACGTGGAGCCGCGCGTGACGTGCGTCGTTCCCGCCGCGACGAGCGACTTGATGAGCGGCGTCGGTCTCGGCGTCGTCGTCGCGACGACGCGCGGATCGTCGCCGAGGCGCAGCCCGAACATGAGCTGGTCCCATGCTTCGGGGTAGCGCCACGCCGCGACTTCGTCGCAGTTGTGAACGAGCACGCCGTTCGCGAAAAACGCGCGCGTGTCATCTACGGCGATGTCGAAAACGTCACGCGGCTCGTTCAATCTTTCGACGGAAACGATTGTCGCCGTGGAAGGACAGTCCGCATGCACGCGAACAGAACCGCGCGTTCGTCCGTAGGCTTCGGAATGCGTTGCCGAACTGGGCGCACGCCAGTTTCTTCTCGACGCGAGATGCGCTTCGATCCGCGCATGCTTTCGTGCTGCACCGCTTCGAGCAATAGAGCTGAACGCGCTTCGCTGCGGCGAACCGGATGCCGCATCGTGCGCAGCAGCGTTGTTCACCCTCGAATCGACTCGACCGCGCGACGTCGATACATTTTGACGAGCAGTAGCTCGCCGGATGGACGGCACCGCTTCGATACTCCGCCCCGCACCCGACGCAGGTGAGCACCCGGATACGTTTTCGCTCGTCGCGAGCTTTGCGCTGCGCTGCGTGGGCAGCGACAACGGCCCTTGCTCGATGCGGCCCGAGGTGAGCTTCCGCGTGCAGCGAGCTATGCTCCGACTTGCTGAGAAGCACGAGGTTTTCGAGCCGGTTGTCAGACTTGTCCTCGTTGAGGTGGTGAATGTCGTAGCCCGGAGGGATTTCGCCGTGCACGCTGCGCCAGACCTCGCGGTGCAAGCGGATGCTCGTCTCGTAGTACCCGCGTCGCCACATATGCCAGGTGCGTCCGCCCCATCGAATGCACCGATCACACACGATCGCATTCCCTCCTGGAGTTGGTTCACCGGAACAAAGCCAATGCCGACGACGAAGACCGGGTGATCGCCCGTAGCGACCAGCGCGCGGCCATCGTTGAGCGACACGCGAAACACCGCCGCACGCCGTCGCGTCAGCGCAGAACCGACGACGCGC
The DNA here is from genome assembly GCA_038209335.1 of Polyangiales bacterium. Classification (GTDB taxonomy): domain Bacteria; phylum Myxococcota_A; class Polyangia; order Polyangiales; family Polyangiaceae; genus JBBQXV01. The sequence continues at coordinate 5,274 of JBBQXV010000077.1, forward strand.
CTCGGACCGCGCGGCGTCGCGACCATGTCGCCAACGTCGATGTCGCGAATCGGGCGGACGGTCCCGTCGCCCATCGTCACCATCGTCTCGCCGACGAGGCACCATGCGGCGTCGTGCTGCGGTCCCCTGAGCCTGTCGGGCTCCTCCGCCGAATAGAGCGTGGCGATGGCGCCGCTTGGCCACGTCAATCGCCGCTTCGAAGGCTCGTAGATCGGCCGGTTCCACGGCGGGCAGACATTGAGCAGGCCGCTGTCGCCGTCGGTGACGACGTCGCGCCCGTCCGCGGCTGTCGCCGCAACGAGCGCGATGCGCGACGCGCGGCCGCCTTCGACGACCTTGCGAACCCACTCAGCCCCCGCGCGGGTTTTTCCGGCACCTCGCCCGGAAAGCAGGAGCCACACGCGCCATTCACCGTCGGGCTCGATCTGGTTCGGCCTCGCCCACCAGTCCCACGCGTATTCGAGCGCGGCGCGCTCCTTCGTCGAGAGCGCGGAGAAGATCTTCTTCCGCTTCGCCTCGGGCAGCGCCGCGAAGCGCTGCGCGAGCGACGTACTGCTCATCGACGCTTGCCGACCACCGGCTCGTACGTCGCGACCACCCACTTCGCGTACGCGAGCTGCCAGAGCACCGGTTGCCCGAGGCACTCCCCCTCGAACCACATCGCGAGATTCTCCGGGCGACAGTCTGCCTGGTCGCCGTTGATGTGACGGACCTCTTCGTCGGCTCGCAGCGGTCGGCCCGCCATAGCGCTCATGACGAGCCGCGCGACTTCATCGCATGCGATTCTTCGAATCGTTTTCATCCGGCTCCTCGCGCGCATCACGCGTGCTCTTGTCCGCACTGCCGTCGATGAGCTTCGCGAGCTTCGCGACGAGGCCATCGCCCGCGTGCTCGACCTTGGCGTCGACCTTCATCCGATCGAAGCGGCCGTAGCGCTCCGGAAAGCGTCGCTCGAGCCGCCACGCCGCAGCGGTCCATTGCGTCTGCGACGCGACGCCGATGGTGTGGAGATCGCGCGCTTCGCTCTCCGCCATCGCGCGGTGTACGTTGTCGACGAACGCCGCGTACGGCCTCTCGCCCTTCTCGCCGCGTTTCATCCAGTCATAGAACGTGTCCTTGTGGAGCCCCGCACAGCGACACGACGTCTCGATGTAGTTTCCCGCACGGAGAAACTTGAGGAGCTTCTCTTCGAGCTCGGGCGTGAGCTTCGTCTTGCGTCCGGTCTTCGCCATGGTCGTTCACGCGGCGAGGAGCCGCTCCGCTTCGCGGCGATCCATCGCGGGGCCGCAGTATTCGAAGACCGCGCACGGCCTCGTGCCGAGCGTCGACGCCGCGCCTTCGCGCACGCCGGGAAGTGTCGAGCGCGCGCGTGTCACGCTCACGAGCCCCGGCCGCTTCACGAGCCGCCAGCTCGGCGAGCGATCGAGCGTGCGCGTGTACGATGGATGCGCGGGGTACTTGTGCGCGCGCTTTCCGATCCCTTTGTACGCGGAGGCGACCGTATCGCCGAGCGCCATCGCGAGCCCGATGCCCTGCCAGTCCGGCAGCGTCACCGTGCGCGAGAAGCCGATGATGTCGCGCACGCGCGGGTGCGGTCGATGAAGGAGCGCGGAGAACGCCGCGGGCCGACCGCGCGCGAAGAGGACGAAGCACGCGGCGCCAGGATGAAGGTCCGCGCTCAGATAGTGATACGGCGCGAAGAGCCGCCATACCGCGCGATGCACCCGCCCGACGTCACACTCGATGACGGGACGCCGTTGAAGCCGCCTCCGCTGAAACGACATCGTCGCAACGTCGAGCACCCAATCCGGTTGAAGCCAGTCGAAAATGTCGCTGTGGCAGGAGATCGCGACGAACTTCCGTCCGTAACGACGCACGTACTTCTGCACCGCGTGCGCGCCAATCTGCGCGACCTGCCGATCGACGACGCTCGTGAACTCGTCGACGACGATCGGATCGGGCAGCTCGAGGAGGCGCCGCGCGAGATCGACACGAAACTTCTCACCGTTCGAGAGCACGGCGTAAGGCCGGAGCCACGCCGGCACGGTGTTGAACCCGACGGCTTGGCAGACGTCGGCGATCATTTCGACGCCGAGCGTCGGCGCGAAGTCGTCGACGACGGACTTCGCGCCCCACGCGAGATCGACGGGCGCTCCGAAGACACTCCGCGCGATCGTGCTCTTGCCGCTGCCGCTCGGACCGACGAGGAGGCCGACGTTCCAGTCGGCGTCGTCGATGGGGAGCTCGCCGCGCCATCGAAGCTCGCACTTCTCCGCGGGCGGGACGTCGAACATCGCCGAGACCTGCCGCGCGCGCACCGACGTCGAGACATCGGTCGCGACGTGCACATCGATGGCGGGCATCTACGTCCTCCGCGCGCACGCGCTCAACTGAGGAGCGGCTTGCACTTGAGCCCCTCGCCTTCGAGGCGACTGAGGAGCTCGGCTTGCTGCGCCTCGCCCTCGCAATCGACGACAAGCTGGTACCGAATCGCACCGACCTCGGGATCCGCGCTCTCGATGATGTCGTCGCCCATCTTGCCGAGGAGCTTTTCGAGATCGTCTTCGGTGTAGCCGGTGCCGACGAGATCGTCGTCGCTCCGCGCAGCATCGAGGAGCGCTGCGAGCGCCTCGTCGTCGTAGCCGGCGAGATCGTTCGTCTTGTTGTCCGCAAGGAGAATGCGCCTCGCGGTCTTGTCGTCGACGTCGACCCACACGACGGGGACGTCGGTGATGCCTTCGCGCTTCGCGGCTTCGAAGCGATGATTGCCCGCGAGGATGAACCCGGTCGATGTCTGCGCGACGACGGCGCCGTAGAAGCCGTTCTTTGCGATGCTCTTCGCAATCGCCGCGACATCGCCGCGCCGCGGGTTCCTCGGATGTGTCTTCAGTCGATCGACGGTGACGACTTCGTAACGCTCGTTGCACACGTGCACGCGCGGCTTCGGCGCGCGCGACTTCGATGTAGCCATGTCTCGTTCGACTCCAAGGGATCGCCTCCGCGGCGCGCGTCGCGCGTCCGGCTTGGCGTCAGCCGTGGCCGAGGCATGCCGGAGTCAGCGCGACGCGCGCCGCTGCGAGGACTCTCAATCGGGCGCGGTCGGACGCGCCTTCATGCGCGCTCCTGCGATCCGTGCCCTCTTAACCTTGGGCTCAGAAGCGGACATTTCAGCGACTTTGTGTCCGTTTGAAACCGAATTGGCCACGCAAGTCGCCGCTGCTCCACGGGAAAAAATATTATGCATGCAGCATGCATCGACTTCGCGCAATGTTCCCGCCGAGCTCCGCGAGGCGCACTTCGAGCTCGTCGATGCGCGCGACGGCCGCCGCCACGTCGGAGAGCACGCGGCGCAACGCCATCATCAGCTTCGCCTCGCACGACGCCTTGGGTCGTGGCGATTGCGTCGCCGTGACGCGCTCGAAATCGCTGAGCGTCGTGTACCGTTCGGGGCCGTCGCGGCGGACGACGGCCGAACCGTGCTTCTCCTCGAGCGCTTCGAGCGTGCGACGGGCCGTGCGCTCGGTCTTGCCGATCAGCTTGGCGAGCTCCGCCGCGTAGATGCGTTGTGTCGATTCCATTTTCGATCTCCTCTGCGTGGTTTCACGGTCAGGCGGTCAAGCGCTTGTTCGAACCGGTTGCCTCCGAGACGCGCGACGCGCCTGCCGGGAGGATCCTCAACGGGTTCGGAAGGTGGACGGTCCGCGCTCTCGCGATCCTGTCCCTCCTAAGCAAGCGACTCAGGAACGGACATTTGCGGACAAGAACGGACGTGCGCGCCGAACCGCGCAGGCATGAGCGATTGACTCTGCAGGCGTAGAAGAGCGACGCATGCAGTTTGCAACCGTGCCGCGTAGCCACGCGCGCGAAGGTCGGAAGCTCGTCGGGCTCGGTCCCCGCGTCGCGACGCGCCCTCGTGCGTCGCGGCGGTCGCGCCCTCGCAGGTGCTCGTACCAATCCTGGGAATCCCATGTCCCTCAGGTTGAGGAAGCTCGGAAGGCACTTACCAGTGAGCCATGTCGATGCGCGCTGACGCGCACTCGCAAAGGAGAACGACGATGGCTCACGAAATCGAATCGATGTTTTCGGTCAACGAAGTCCCGTGGCACGGTCTGGGCACGGTCCTCGACCGCCCGCCGACGGTCGCCGAAGCGATGCGCGCGGCGGGGCTCGACTGGACCGTCGCGCTGCGCGGCGTGCGTACCGAGGACGGCGTCGAAGTGCCGGGCGCGCGCGCGACGGTGCGCGAGAGCGACGGGCGCGTCCTCGGCTGCGTCGGCACCGCGTACACGCCGCTTCAGAACGCCGAAGCGTTCGACTTCTTCGACCCGTTCGTCGCTGCCGGGGAAGCGACGCTCGAAACAGCCGGCAGCCTTCGTGAAGGAAGCCGCATCTGGGTCCTCGCGAAGCTCGCGCGCGATCCGTCCGTCATCGTCCCCGGCGACGAGGTGAACAAGTTCATCCTCCTCGCGAACGCGCACGACGGCTCGCTCACGGTGCGCGTCGGCTTCGTGCCCATTCGCGTCGTCTGCGCGAACACCCTCGCGCTCGCCGAAGCGCACCGCGCGAGCAAGCTCCTCCGCGTCCGGCATCAGAAGAACGTCGTGGCGTCGCTCGCGCAGATCCACGACGTCATCAACACCGCGAACGCGAGCTTCGAAGCGACCGCTGAGCAGTATCGGTACCTCGCGGCTACGGACATCGTCGAGGACGACCTGAAGCGCTACGTGAAGACCGTCTTCGCGCCGCGTTCGACGGCAATGATCGTTGCGCCGTCGGTCATCGAGGGCGAGCTGCTCGACGACGAGGACGAGTCGAAGAGCCGCGTGTACGACTCGGTGAAGCGCCTCTTCGAGACGGGGCGCGGCGCGCAGCTTCCCGGCGTGCGCGGCACGCTGTGGGCCGCGTACAACGCCGTGACCGAATACATCGGCTACGAACGCGGCCAGAGTCAGGACACGCGCGTCGATTCGATGTGGTTTCGCGGCGGCGCGAAGCTCAACGCCCGCGCCCTCGAATCCGCGCTCGCGATGGCTTGCTGAGCGCGCGCCTCGACGAACGGCCCCTGCGCACGTCGCGGGGGCCGCGGTCGGGGCACGCGCTCCGAAGGAGAGAACTTCCATGAGCACCGCACTCAAGCATCTTCAGAACTTCATCCGCGCGAAGAACACCGACGACGAACGCGGCGAGATCCGCGCGTACGTCAAAGAGCACGCCGCCGAACTCGCCGAAGCGTTCGGCGTGAGTCTTCGCTCGTTCGTGTCCGGCGTCGACTTCGTCGGCGACGACGCGAAGCTCGCCGAGCGCCTCGTCGCCGAGATCAAGCGGTCCCGTGAGACGAAGCGTGCCGCGCACCGCACCGCCCGTGCGGGAACGGCGCAAGCATCGGCGGATGTCCTCGGCGCGGCGTCGTATTGGGACCGTGACCGCGCGGTCGTCGACATCGTGTCGCTCGTCGCGAGCACGCTTACGTCGCCGCGCGATCTGCTCGTCTTCGAGGCACGGAGGTTCGACACGCCCGTCGCGATCCCGATGGCGCCGCTTTTCGATCTCGCACGCCTCGAACGCGCCGACTTCTCCGCGTTCGTCGATGCCGAGGGACTTCACGTCCGGTGGGCGACGGGCGGGCTGAACCTGCTCCCCGTCATCGACGACCACGCCGAGCGCGTCATCGTGCACCTGCCGCCGCGACAAGTGGCGTGGCGCGACGTCACCGAGCCCGCACCGGACAACGACAACGCGCACGGGCTGCAGGCGGTGGCGCAGTGAAAGCCCGCGACGAAAACGGCCGCACGTTCGACGCGCATCTCTGCCGCATCGGCTGCCTGCACGGTCCAAACGAGGACGTCTACGTGCGCGCCCCTCGCCTCGATCGGCCCCATGCGCAAGCGTGGATCGCGCCGAACAGGTCGCGGCGCGTCGTCTTCACGCGGCGCCGAGGTGCGCGATGAAAGCCCGCGACCTCAACGGACTCCAGTTCGAGGTGAAGCTCGTCCTCGCCGGGCCGCACGGCGATCTCTACGTGCGCGCGCCCGAATACGACGACGACGGCGAGCTCGCGTGGCGCGATCCCTCCGCGCCCGGCGACGTCGTCTTCACGAAGGACGGCGACGACGACTCTCCGCGGATCATCGCGGTGGACGGCGAATGGTACTGCGACGGCTGCGAGCCGCCGTGGACCGACCTCGCCGACGACTACGTCTGGTTCGTCGAGCCGGGCATGAACGACGACGGGTTCACGAGCGTTCCGGAGTGCGCGCATTGCGGGCGCGTGCATGACTGGGTCGGCATCGGACGGGCCGACGCAGAGCGGGACGGCTTGTCGTGAAAGCGCTCTCGGTCAGGCAGCCGTGGGCGTCGCTGATCGCATCGGGCGCGAAGACCATCGAGCTTCGCTCGTGGCGGACGCATCACCGTGGGCCGCTCGTCATCGTCGCGGGCCGCGCGGCGGATGACGCGGAGCTCGCGCGCTTCGGGCTCGCAGGCGCCCCGCGCGGTGTCGCGGTCGCCGTCGTCGACGTCGTCGGCGTGCGCCCGGCGAGCGTCGACGACGCGGGGGCAGCGTGCGCGGACGTTCCCGCGGGCGCGTTCGCGTGGTGCCTTGCGAATGCGACGGCGCTCGGGCACGTCGCGGTCAAAGGCCGGCTCTGCCTCTTCGACATCGACGACGCACTCGTTCGGTACCCCGAGGTGCGCCGATGAAACGCGCTGCGCTCTACACCCGCGTCAGCACGCAGGACCAATCGACCGCGCTCCAGCACGACGAAGCTACGCGCACGATCGCGGCGCGCGGTTGGGAGCTTACCTCGACATTCGAGGACGTCGGCGTCTCCGGCGCGAAGGGGCGGCGACCAGGGCTCGACGCGATCCTCGCCGCGGCGAGCAAGCGCCGGTTCGATGTGCTCGTCGTCTGGCGCGCCGACCGGCTCTTTCGCTCCGTGCACCACATGGTGACGACGCTTGCGGATCTCTCCGCGCTCGGCGTCGACTTCGTGAGCTGCACCGAGCCCTTCGACACATCGACGCCGACGGGGCGGCTCCTGTTTCATCTGTGCGCGGCGTTCGCGCAGTTCGAGCGCGACGTGATTATCGAGCGCACCGTCGCGGGGATCGCGGCGGCGCGGCGGCGGGGCAAGCGCATCGGGCGTCCGCGTCGGCACGTCGACATCGAGCGAGCGCGGGAGCTGCTAGCGACGGGCGCGAGGCTGCGCGACGTCGCTGCCGCGCTCAAGGTCGGGTACGGCACGCTTCGCCGGGCACTCGCGGAGAAGCCACAAACGCCTTCTCCCGACGGCGCGACGGAGCCGCAAATCACGCCGCCAGCGTGAACCGGATTCCGGAGCGAGAAACGACCCCTTGTTGGCACTACTCGGGCTGCCGAGCGAGCGCCCGTCGAAGGGTGCCAAAGCCGATTCCGAGCGTGCCAGCCGTGGAGCTCATCGAACGGCCCGACGCGATGAGGGAGCGCGCGACGCTGACATCGACCCGTCGCGGCGGGCGACCGATCCGAACGCCGCGACGCCGTGCTGCCTCCATGCCGCGCTTGGTCCGGTCGCGAATGAGGGCAAGCTCCTGTTCAGCGAGCGTCGCAGCAATGCGGAGCTGGTCGCGTCCCGACTCGGTGCCGATATCAATCGAACCGATCGGCTCGCGGCAGCTCACGACGCGCACCCCGAGCCGCGACAGCTCCAGCACCATGTCGCGCAGCAGTTGCGCAACGCGGGAGAGACGATCAAGGCGCCAGACGACGGCGACATCGATCTCGCCCCTGCGCGCAGCGGCAAGCAGCCCGCCGAGTCCAGGGCGGTGCGCCGAGTCGCCTGAGACACCGTGGTCTTCGAACACGGCAACGAGCGGCCAGCCCCGCGCCTGAACGAGGGCTCTGGCGTCGTCGGTCTGTAGAGCCGTGGACTGCATGCTCGTGCTGACGCGCGCATAGATGGCGGATCGGTTCCTTGCCATTCGTTCTCTCGGGAAGGCGCTGACGACGGGACGCGGCCCGCACGTCGCCGCACGTCCGGTTAGTTCGGGAGTGGAGCGGCTCGAGGGAACTGCCCCCTCTCGCGCGGTGGTGCCGCGCGACCCTCTACTGGGAAGCCGCGAGAAAAATGGACGGCATTTTTTTTGGGCGTCGGAGAACGCGCTCGCGACGATCCGACGTCGAAGCTTGCCCTGGCGGGATAGCCTGACCGGCAAGGAGAATCACGTCGATGTATTGCACGCGGTGCGGAGCCTTCGTGGCTCCGGGTTGGAACGTTTGCAGTAACTGTCACGCCCCGGTTTCGGTGCGCGCGCCCGTTCCTGTGCCGCCCCCTCACGCAGCGCACCACGTGCCGCTTATCCCGGCTGGCGCGCCGCGCTTCGTCGGCAACGCCGCGCTTCGTGAGCGACTCTTGACGTTCATGCTCGACGGCCTCACCTCGCCCGGTCTTACTGACTGGCTTCGCCAGCTCCACGCCGATACGCGCGGTACGGTGGAAGAGAAAAAGCACCGCATCCGTCAGTGCTCGCCATTCTTGCGAGCGCCTCCGCGTCTGATGATCGACGAGGCGATGCAGGACTTGTACGAATCCGGCGCCGATGCAGTCTTGGAGCTTTGCGAAGAGTTGGGGATTCCCTCTAACGCATCGAAGGAAGGGCTTCTTCGCCGGCTGCATCGCTTCGTCGCGACGCAAGAGGGACTACTTCCGCCTCGCCCGCATAGTGGCCCGTGGCCTACCGTTCACGAAGTCTACCCGTTCGTGGCGTGGTACCCCGTCTACAAGGGAAAGAACCGCGAACGGCAGTTTTACGCGGAGTTTCGCGAGACGATGACGGACATCTTCGGCGAGGCGCTTGTGCATGAACAGATGCCCGTCGCGCATGGAACCACGCTTAAGATTGACTTCCACATCGGGAGCGCCGTTCCCGGCCAAGAGGGCGTGGGTATCGAATTCAAGATGCCCACGAGCAACAGCGAGGTTCAAAAGGCCATCGGCCAGCTTGGGCAGTACCAGGGCCGCTACGGACAATCGCTCATCGTGGTCGTGTTCCCCGACTTTCTAGAGCAAAGAATTCTTGTGCCGTTTTTTCACGAGCTCACCGGCCGGGGCATCGCGCACGTTGTCAAGCGCGAGTTCTGGGAAGAGGCGGAGGAATAGCCTCGGTGCTGCGACGCATGGGAAGCAGTGGGAGCGTACGGGCGAGGGCCTTCGGCATGGCGGGAGACGCGCTCGCGCGCCTGGCATCCGCCGATGAAGGCGCCGAAGAAACGCACAAGCAGAAAAGTGAGAGGCAACGCGCACCCATGCCGCTAACGCGAATCCGTCGCGAGGGGGGCTTCGAGAGCCCGGCGCCGTCCGTGACGTCGCGCCGTTTGCGTGCCTCTCATATACCTATGGCCGCGGATGCACCTATGCGCCCTATGCGCGCAGGAAAATCGTCTCGACCCTCGCGAGCGCGGCCTCGCTCGTGTAGCGACGCACTCCGCGACGCCCGGGAAACCGACCGACCGCGCTCTCGCCGAAGCGCCGCTCGAGCGCGACGAGCCAACGTCGCGCCTGCCACCGGCTGATGCCGCGAACGGCCGCGATGTCCTCCGCGAAGAGCATCGTGCCGGCGCCGTTCGATCTCACGAGCGCCCCCGTCGCGCAGATGCGTAGCGGGTGCGCGCCGAATCGAGCAACGCTGCCGCCCCGCGCCGAACCGTGTCGACGATCGCGCGAGCGCGGGCGCGCTCGGCGGTCGATCCACCCGAGCGCTTCGCCGCGGCGGCGACGCTCGCGAGCGTCTCTTCAACGGTCTCGTGACGATCGCGAACGGCGCGACGACGATTCTCTGCAACCGCCACGGACGTGAGCATGGCGACGGCCGAGAGCCGCCCAAGCGGTCCCGTCGCGTCGTGCTCGCCGCTGTAGTGAGCCGCGAGCACGGAATGTTCATGCGGCGCGAGCCCTCCGAGCGCCGCACGGACACGCTGCATCCGCCTGAGCGCGTCGACGTGCGCGATCATCCCGTCCTCGCTGTCGCCAGCGGCGTGTGCGGCCCGGCCGCAATCGACGATCTCCGTCCATGGCGCGCCGGGCGTCGGCCGCTCGGTCGTCGCCCGGTTCTGGATGTTCGCCACGCGCGTGCACATCGCGCCGAAGCTCGAGCACGAGCCAGGCGCCGGCGGCACGTACAGCATGAAGAACGCGCGCAGCTCGGCTTCTTCGCCGAGCGTGAGCGCGGTGATGTCGGCAGCGACCTCCGGTGCGAGAACGACAGCAGGTTCACCCATGACATGACCTCCGTGGTGGAAACGACGGCTGTTGCGAAAGTGAGATTCGACGACACGCGCCAGACGCGCCCACGACGCTGCTCACGCGCCCCTCGAGTCCTCGACGGGCGCGCCGCCGACGCCTTGCGTCGCGAGCCAGTCGGCGAGGAGCTCGCCCCCGTCTGTAGGGACGTAGGGACTTGCAGGGGGCAGTTCCCGGTTAACCGGGATCGTGCGCGCGTGCGCGTGCGCGTGTGAGTGTGATCCGGGGAAATGGTCACTACAAGTCCCTACGTCACTACATGGCCCTAAGTTCTCTTCAGATATCGAGGGCTTGTCGTCTTCCGGTTTGTAGGGACTTCCGCCGAGCGATGTCCCTACAGAAGTCCCTACAAACCGCGATCCATGCTCCTCCCGTGTCGCCCGGTCGTTCATCTCCGCGGCGCTCACGAGGCGGACGTTCTTCCAGCCGTCCAAGACCCTTGTCCCCGTGCGCACGGTGGTCTCGACGACGCGATTCTCCCGAAGCCGCGCCCCGAACCGGCGAGCCGCCAGCGGCGTGTGGCCGTTGTCTGTGCACCACGATTCGTACTCCTGCCGCAGCTCCCGGCGCGCGACGGTCTTGCCTGTTTCGAAGACGACGTGAAGCCGGAAGAACTCACCCAGCGCGTCGTTCTCCTTCCGGTACGCCGCCGTCGCGGCCCGCACCGCTTCGGGCTCGACGAGGCCCCTCCGCTGCCAGTCTAGGCAGCCTTCGACAGCCCAGCGTAGGATGCCGGGCAGCTCCGCGCGGAGCGTCTCCGGCAGCTTCGTATCGCGCTCGTTCTCAGGAATGATCACGAGCCAAGGAATGAGCTTCATCCGGCGCCAGATACCTTCGTCGTCGCCGCGAATCGCGGGCTTGTGATTGCCCGCCAGGAACAACTTATGGGTGGGCGAAAACGTCCAAAAATCCTCTCGCATTCGCCGCGCCTTGATGCGATCTCCGCCCGTCAAATCCTTTGTCAGTGCCTCGTCGAAGACCTGGCCCTCTTCGATTTCCGCGCACGTGACGAACCGCCGACCGAAGAGCGTCGCCAGCTCGGTGGGATGCCGCTCGTTGCGGCTTCGAAAGAGCACGCCCCGCGGCGCAGGCGTCCCGTACTCGCCGAGCAGGGAATGGATCGTCGACAAGAACGTCGACTTGCCGTTCGCCCCCGCTCCGAAGAAGAACGCGAGCACGTGCTCACGCAACATGCCCGTCAGCGAGTAGCCGACGAGCTGCTGCAGGTACCTCACAAGCGACTCGTCTCCGCCCATGACGCGGGCGAGAAACGAGGTCCACGTCGGAGCCTCCGCATCGGGATCGTAGTCGACCGGCGCGGTCTTCGTGATGAGGGCGTCGCGCCGATGCGGGCCGACCTCGCCCGTGCGCAGGTTCAGCGTGCCGTTCTTGACGTTGAGCAGCCAAGGGTCTGCGTCGAGCGCCTCGTGACTGACGGCGATCTTCGACGACGAGCGGGCCAGGTTGAGCAGCGCCGCCACGCGGTTCGCGCTCTGTGACGCCCTCGCCCACGAGACGGCGCCCTCGGCGTTCTCGATTGTCTCCTTGTCGGTGCCCCGTTCAGCCTGCTTGAGCGTTGCCCGAGCCTCGGCGTACATCGTCCGGGTGGTCTGAACGGCCGCTTGCTGCCACCGGCATCCGGCATCATCGACGGCCCAGTGGGTACCTTCCCACGCCAGGCCCTTGCTCCACGCGCGCACGTAGCGAAGCTGGTCACCGAACAGATTCACGAGCCGCTCGGAGTTCGCGACGTCGGTCCGCTCGGCGGTCTCGCCGTCTCCCGGCGTCATGGATTCAGCCGTATCGACAAGAAGCTTGAAGCCCAAGGGGAGCGAGCCGCCACGACGCGGGCCACGTGCGGCGTCCGCGCACCGTTGCCTCAGTTGGTGTTCGGTCCAGCCCGAGCCGATCGGCGCCCCAGTCAGAAGCTGCAGCGCGGGAGCCTCTCCCAGAGCGAAGCCGTGCACCAGCGCGGCCGCCGTGCGAACGAGCTGCAACGAGCCGTCTCCGTGGCCCTCAGGACGCACTCGCGCGAGCCACCGGCGCGCCCGGTCGATGCGCGTTGCGATCGGGATGGCGGCGAGCGCGGACGGCTCGGCAGCCACCGTCGCAGCGGCAGTCCCCGTCGCAGCAGGCGCCGTCGTCGTCAGCTCCAGCCATCGGCGCGCCGCTTCCAGAATGCGCGCGTCGCCGATCCGGAGGATCGCGCCGAGGTCGTTCCAGGAGACCAGCGACGTCGGCGTCGTTGCGTCGAGCTCCGTGGCATCGACCGTAGCCGCCGCAAGGACGGCGCGAACGACCCGCGCGGCGCGATCGTCGTCGCAGCCGGCGCCGCGAAGTGCGCCGAGCAGCGCGAGTGCGCGGCCGTCGCGTTCACGGTCGGAAGACCAGTGCCGGCCGAGCAGTGCCGCCGCCGCGAGATCGCCCGCGGCCCGGCGCAGCTCGCTCCACGCGATTGAGCGCGGGGCCGTCTCCGGATTGCTCCACGTGATCAGCTCCCCCGACGTGTGCGTCGATCCGGCAACGACGGTCTGTCCGCCGGTCGAGCGGACCTCGGCCAGCATCGATCGCTTCTTCGCATGCGCGGCCGGATCGCGGAACTGGATCGGGACCGACTGCGTCGCGATGTAGAACCAATGCGAGTCCGGCGCTCCCACCCGTCCCTGGCGGCGCGTCGCCGGCAGGACATGCGGCGCCGCGCGAATCGCCTCCGGCGAATCGAGATCGAGATCCGTGAGCCACCCCGACGGCTCGCCGAGCAAGACCCCGACGTTTTGCGACGTGCCGTCGAAGTAGTGCGCTGCGTCCGCGACCGTCATGCGCAGGTGTTGCCAGCGCTTCAGGGGCGCACCCGTCGCAGGATCGCTCGGGGCCTTGCCGCGAAACGCGACCGGCACGGGCGCGAACCCGTCCGCAATGAGCGACAGCGCGATGTCCAACGGCCGCATCAAGGCCGACCGCCGCCTTGCGAAAGGTTTGCGTGTGCGCTCGTCACACGCAGGACGGCGTGTGTGCGGTGGAACTCGATCCACGCTCGCGCGACCTCGTCATCGGCGAGCCTGGTCACGGTGCAGCCGTCGCTCGTCGGCTTGATCAGTATCTCCGCGTAGCCGCGCCCGAGGCGAACGAGGAAGCGCTCGACGAGTGACAAGAACGTATCGGGAGGTTGGTGGTCCACGTGCGCGTCGTCGCGCGTCACCGGCGCTCCCGTAATCGCGCACGCTCGAACCGGTGAGGCAGCGAAAACATCATCTCGAAACGCGACGACGTCCGCGCTCACAAGCGCACGCAGAGCGCTACGAACCTCCTGCTCGCGCGTTGGCGGAGCGAGACACGACAGGAAGCTCCAGTCGGTGCACGTGCCATCGAGCCGCTCGAGCCAGAAGCAGCGTCCGCCGAAGCCGTCGGCGTGGACGAAAAACCGTCGAACGCCGCACCCGATCTTCTGTGCGGCTTTGCGATGATGCCCGAGCAGATCGAGCAGAAACGCCGCGTCGTCGACTGTCGGCAGCGTCGCCGCGTCGAGGATGGACCGGCAGTGTGCGATCACCGCTTTCTTCGTCGCGTATCGTTTCGCACCGAGCACATACTCGAATCGCATGACGCCTCCTCCTTGCGCTTCCACGTGGGACGCTGCGCGAACTACCGTGAGAGAAACGCATCGCCACGAAGAGGGCGACGCTGCCGATGAAGCTTTCGTCAGGCGTCCATGCCGCGAAGGACAACGCGCTCGACCTTCATCCCGACGTCGACGGCGTCGGGCGCCATCTCGTCGAGATGCAGCGCGCAGTAGGAGCGCTCCCAAAGCTCGACGACGTACCCCCAAATGCGCCCCGCGACCGGCTTGCCGCAACATCGACCGGAGGGCAGCACGCGGCAGCCCGTCCGGTGCGGATGCTGCTGCTCGCACGCGATGCACGTCTCGTCTTGCGTTCGCATCATGCTTGCTCCTTTCGGACGGAATCGACCACGGCTCTTGCTTCCTCGGCCGAATGCACGACCTCGACGACCGCGCCGAAGCGCCGCCAAATCGCGTGCACGCGCTTCTGCTCCGCCGTCGCGTCCTGGCCAGCGCGTTTCACCTCGAGCCCGACGAGTCGACCCTGCGGAGCGAGGATGAGAATCAGATCTGGCGAGCCTGCACCGCCGAGCCCGTACGAGATGAAGCGTTCGCGCCCGTCGTCATCGACCGTGCGTGCAACGCCGACAGAGTTCCTGAGCGTCAAGAGCCCAGGCTTGGCGCCGAGCGCGAGCTGGATCTCCCGCTGGATGACCGCTTCGCGCTTCATGCCGCGCTCCCGACAGGCGCACGACCGAATCGCTTCTCGAATGCACGCAACGCCCAACGCGACGCCGCAGAATCCGGCAATCGAATGCGCTCGCGCGCAACGCGCTCGAGCTGCGCAAGGTAGCGGCGATCACGTTCGTGCTGAGGAAGTGCGCTCACGTTCATCAGCCGCTCGGCGCGTGTGAGCACGCGCGGCAGCTTCGACGCCGTCACGGTCTCGGCACCGCAACGCGGGCAGTGCGCGGCGGGCCGGAAGATCGCCAGGCAGTCCACGCAGCGCCGGAGCGGCGCGAGCGGTTCGATGCGACGACACGCCACGCCGTCGAGCGACCACCGGCGGTCTTCGTCGGGCAAGCCGAGGGCGTGCACCGAGCCGCGCAGATCGATCACCGTGCATCGCGTCTTCTCCGTCGCCGGAGACGGACGCAGACCGCGCCCGATCGCCTGAAGGAACGAACCTGTCGCACCGAAGCCGCGTGCGAGCACGACGGTCTCGATCGCCGGCAGGTCGAACCCCTCGATGAACACGCCGACGCCGACGAGCACGCGAAGCTCGCCGTCCGTCATGCGTCCGCGCACCGCGCGCCTCACGACGGGGCTCGTGTCGCCAACGACGCATTCTGCGGTCACGCCCGACGCCCGAAAGCGCGCGGTCAGCTCCTCCGCGTGTGCGACATTCGTCGCGAAGACGATCGCACGCGTGCCCGGTGCGAAGCGGTGGTACGCCGCGACCGGATCCATCGCGAGCGCGCGCTCCTGGTAGCGGTCGGGCGCGATGACGTCGCACGGCACGAGGAAACTATGCTCGATGAGCCAGCGTGCAGATGGACCGCACTCCATGTGTTCGAAGATGTCGCCGAGCGGCTTGCCGTCCGCGCGCTCGGGCGTCGCGGACAATCCGACGATGCGCGCGTGCGGATACGCATCCACGATCGCTCGGCCGCTCTCCGTCGGAGCGCCTTGTGCTTCATCGAAGAAGATCCAATGCGCAGGCGGGCGCTCCCCGCGACGATAGAGCGTTTGAAGCGAGCAGACCTGCACCGGCGCGAGCGGATCCGTCGGGCGCCCCGCCTGCACGTACCCCGCGTAGACGCCGGCGCGCGTGAGACGCGCATGCGTGTCGTCGATCAGCGTGTCGAGTCGCGCGATGAACAGAAAGCGGCGCTCGGCGCCCTGCGCACGCTCGCGGGCGATCATCACGCTCGACATGTGCGTCTTGCCCACGCCGGTCATCGCCTGCATGAGCACGCGCCAGATTCCCCGCGCGAACGCCGCGCCGACGCGCCCGACCAGCTCCTCTTGATGCGGATAGAGCGCGCCGATCACGGAGCTACTCCCTTGCGACGCGCGTCGCACTCGCGGCGGGGAAGACCCCGACCAACGCCGCGTTCGTCGACGTTGAACGCGACCGCCGGACCGATCACGCGCAGAACGACATGCGGAGCGACGATAGGGTGCCAATGCTTGCTCATGACCGATGCTCCGCGCCAGCCTTCGGCGTGTGCAGCCACACGACCGCGAAGGCGGCGAGCCCGAGCACCGCGACACCGAAAAAGGGCGTCGCCGCCGCCGCGTGCGCGGCGGTCCCGAACGCCGCCAGCACGACCTGCATCGCGGAGGCGTGAAGGAGAAAAGCGCGAAGGACGGGATTCATGCCGCCACCTCCGCGTCGCCTTCGAGATGCTCGATGGTCGACCAGATCATCGAGCGAGCCCAGGCCGCGCTCACGATCCACGGACGCGTCACGAGCTCCGCGACCGACTGCGCGAACGAGAGCGCGTCGAAGACGCTCGCGACCCGCACCACTCCTTCGCGATAGGCTGTAAGCGGCCGGCGCTTGCCGACCCAGACGACCGGGATGCCGCTGTCGAGCGCGAGACGCACCTCGGCGAACATCTCGCCGCCGGCTCCGTCGCGCGCGAGCACGATCGCGAAGTGCGCGTTCAGAAGATCATCGTCGTTACGACGCGCGATTGCACGCACAGCAGAGAGCGAGAGCTCTTCAAGCGCCTCGGGACCCGTCGCCTCTTCGGCCCAACGCGATACCGGACGAATTCCCAGAGCGCGAAGCTCGGCGTGAAGCTGCCTCACGCGAGGGGCATCGGCGTACGGCCCAGCAACGTAGCCGCGCACCGAGCTCACGACGCCCTCCGCGTCACGCTCCGCGCCCACGCGGAGACCGGGATGCTGAACAACGTTTCGAGCTTCAACATCAGCGGCAGCGATGGCTTGCACCGGCCGCAGAGCCAGCGTGAAACCGCCTGCTGGCGCACGCCGAGATCACGCGCGAGTAGGTCCTGGCTTTGGCGGTTACAGGAAAGGGCCTGACGAAGGAGAGCGGGACCGGACGGAGGTGTACGGGTGTTCATGGCCCGGACCATTATACCTCACGGAATACAAGTCAACGCCAAACTATTCCTTGCATAAGAATAAATACAACCCTAGGTTGTAGAGCATGGCGAACCAGGACTTTCTCCCGCTCCACGAGCGTCAAGCTGCGCGCGCTGCACTTGAGCACCTCGTCGAGAAGCTCGGCAGTCAGACGGCCGTGGGAGCCGCGCTCGATACGTCGCAGCCGAGCATCAACAAGGCGATCCTCTACAGCAAGATCGGGCCGGGCGTGATGCGCTCGCTGCTCGAGTATCTTCAGATTGACATCAAGGAGCTGCTCACGCGCCACGGCGATCCGTCAAAGCCGCTGTCGCCGCCGAGCGCGCCGCGCTCGCACAAAGAAGAGGCGATTATCGCGGGCGTTCGTTATGGCAACGTGCGCGAGGCGGACGCGCGCGCCATCGCGGACGCCTACGAGACCGTGCTCAAGGACGCGCCGCTCGTCGAATGGATCGAGACGATGATGCGCGAGATCCAGAAGCGGCACCTCACTCCGGCGCGCGAGGAGAAGGCCGCGACTCGGCGACGCAAGACGCAGCAACGCATCCTGCGCAACCTCAACGACGCGCATGCGCAGACGCAGAACGAGCCCGCGCCGGCGGGGGAAGAGAAAAGGCGCTCGACGCGTTGAATCGCGCTTGACGATTATAACACATGGTATAATAGTGCGTGCGTGGTTGACGGCTGCCTACCCGAAAGGTGCCCCATGCTCGCGCTCCCCGTTCTGTCGAACTCCGAGAAGAAGTGCTTTCAAAGCTGCAAGCGAAAGCACTACATCCGCTACCGCCTTCTGAAGCGTCCGCTCCTCGCGACGGCGCCGCAGCGTTTCGGCTCGCTCGTCCACAAGGGGCTCGAAGCGTGGGGACGCGCCGCGAGGGTCGGCGAAGATCGCCTCGCCGCGGCGTTCGACGCCGTGCGCGCCGAAACGTTCGTCGAGCCCATCGACCTCGTGCGCGCCGAAGAGCTGTTGACGGCGTACGACGCGCGTTGGGCGGACGAAGCCGTGGAGATGCTTGACGTCGAGGTCGAGTTCGAGACGCCGATCGTCAACCCCGAGACCGGCGCGGTGTCGCGCACGTTCGTGCTCGGCGGGAAGATCGACGGTGTTGCGCGTCTGGCGGATGGGCGCGTCGTCATCGTCGAGTACAAGACGAGTTCCGAGGACATCAGCGGCGGCTCCGACTACTGGAAGCGCCTCCGCCTCGATTCGCAGGTGTCCGACTACTTCGTCGGCGCGCGCGCGCTCGGCTTCGACGTCGAGGGCTGCCTCTACGACGTCATCGGCAAGCCGAAGCTTCAGCTCCTCGAAGCGACGCCGGTCGAGAAGCGACAATACAAGAAGGACGGCTCGCTCTACGCGAGCCAGCGTGATCGCGACGAGACGCTCGACGAGTACCGCGCGCGCCTCCGCGCGCACATCGCGGAGAACCTGGAGCGGTACTACCAGCGCGGCTTCGTCGTCCGCCTCGAAGAGGACGAGCGCGACGCCGCGTTCGACACCTGGCAGACGGCGCGTGAGGTCCGGGACGCCGACCGGCTCGAACGCCATCCGCGTAACCCGAACGCCTGCGTGCAGTGGGGCACGACCTGCGAGTTCTTCGCGGTCTGCGCGCGCGAGGCCGATCTCGACGATCCGACCCGCTACCGCACGGCGAAGTCGCCGCACGAGGAGCTGAGTGCGCCCGCGCCACGCGAGGTCGCCGCGTGAAGCGGATGGCGCAAATTGGGATCGGGCAGGTGTTCGGGCGTTGGACCGTCGTGTCTCGCGCCGCCAGCGACCGATATGGCGAGCGCTGGAACTGCAACTGCATCTGCGGTTCGAGAAAGAGCGTTTCGGCCCAGACACTCTGGAGCCGACACTCTCAATCGTGCGGGTGCCTGCATCGCGAGGTTTCCGCGGCGAATGGACGCGCCAACATCAAGCACGGGGCGTCGGCCCGCGGCACGACGACGCCCGAATACAACGCATGGCTCGGCATGCGTCGGCGTGTGCTGGGACACGACGAGTCGCACCGCCGCAATTATACGGACCGCGGAATCACCGTCTGCGACCGATGGCGCGCGTCGTTCGCCGACTTCCTAGCGGATGTTGGTCCGCGACCGTCGTCGAAGCACTCGCTCGATCGTTACCCCGATCCCAACGGCATCTACGAACCCGGAATCGTGCGTTGGGCTACCGCGCGCGAGCAGGCGAACAACCGCTCGAATACGCACGTGATCTCGATCGGCGGCGTCACGAAGCCGCTCGTCGAATGGGCCGAGCGCTCTGGACTCGATCGGTGCGCGCTCATGTGGCGCGTCGACAAGGGCTGGCCTGCGGAACGGCTTCTCGATCCGTCGAGGCGCCGGCCAAGACCAAGCGAGAGAAGCGTGCAGACGGAGCAAAAGGAGAACGCACCATGATGAGCGTGACCAGCAACGCAGCCGCACCCAAGAACGACTCGAAGTCCGGACGTCGAATGACTCTGACGAACGTGCGCGCCGGCAGGCTTCACGCGCCGCTACGCGTGCTCCTCTACGGCGTCGAGGGCGTGGGAAAGAGCACGTGGGCATCGCGAGCTCCGTCGCCAATCTTCATCAACCAAGAAATGGGCACTGAGGAGCTCGATGTCGCCCGCTTCCCCGAGCCGCATAGCTGGGACGACGTGCTCGACGCAATCCGCGCACTCGAAGCCGCGCCGAGCGAATACAGAACGCTCGTCATCGACGTCATCAATTGGCTCGAACCGCTTTGTTGGAAACACGTCTGCGCGAAGAACAAGTGGGACAGCATCGAGGAGCCCGGATACGGGAAGGGGTACGACGCCGCGCTCGACGAGTGGCGCGCGTTCGTCGCCGCGCTCGATCGTCTGCGCGACGCCCGCGGGATGAACATCATCCTCCTCGCGCACGCGCAGGTGAAGGCGTTCAACGATCCCGAGGCCGAATCGTCATTCGATCGCTACCAGATCGCGATGAACCAGAAAGCGGCCGGGCTGCTGAAGCAGTGGTCGTCGGCCGTGCTCTTCGCGAAGCACGAGCTCTGCACGCACAAGGATAAGGCGACGAAGCGCGTGCGCGGCGTGTCGAGCGGCGCGCGCCAGCTCTTCACGCAGTGGTCCGCGGCGTACGACGCGAAGAACCGCTACCACTTGCCCGAAACGCTGCCGCTTTCGTGGGAGGAGTTCTACGCGGCGGTCGAGGCCGGGCGAAGTGGCGACCCCGGCGAGCAGAAGTCGCGCGCGGACGCCGCGCGCGAACGCATCGCGACCCTGCTCATCGACTTCGCAGACGCCGGCTACGCCGCGCGCGCGAACAAGGCGGTCGCCGACGCCGGCGACGATGCCGCGCGTCTTGCAGAAATCGAGAACCGCATCGCCGCGCGCCTCGCGCAGCGAACGTCCAGCACCGAGTCCACCAAAGGAGACGAGCAATGATCGATCGCGGGAACTACAGGGCACGTGCCGTCGACAGCCAGTTCGGTTACGCCGAGACCGGCACCGAGCAAGTCGCGGTGACGTTCGAGATCACCGAAGAGGGCGAGTTCCGCGGCCACACGATCGCGTGGTTCGGGTTCTTCACGGACGGAACGCAGGAGCGCACGATGCAGGCGCTCCGCGCGTGCGGCTGGGAGGGCGACGATCTGTCGAACCTCATCGGCCTCGATCGCAACGAGATCGTGCTCGTCATCGAGCACGACGAGTACGGCGGCAAGGTGCAGGCGCGCGTGAAGTGGGTGAACCGCCTCGGCGCGGGCCGCATCGAGCTGAAGAGGAAGATGACCGACGCGCAGAAGACGGCGCTCGCGCGACGCTTGAAGGGGCTCGCCATCGCGACGAAGCCGAAGTCGTCTTTGACGGCGCCCGCGGGCGCGGAGTCGGCACCGCGCACGGAGCGCGGCGGCTACCCGCCGAACTGGGACGGCCAGGGGCTCTAACGAAAAAACGCGGGACGCGTTTCACGCGCGTCCCGCGTCGCTGCCGCCGTGCCGGACGGACGGGCGTGGGTTCGACTCCCACGGGCAGCACTGCGCGCGACGTCGCGCGCTTCACAGGAGAGATCTGTCCATGCGCCTCGCTACCGTTCTTCCGTTCTCGTCCAAGCTCCACGCCCTCGCGCGGATGACTCCGATCGCCGAGCGACGGCGCCAGAACAACGAGCGCCAGATCTGCCTCGACGCGATCATCCGGCGCCGGCAGATCCTCGAGCTCTTCGCCGACGCCGCGCACTACCGCTCGGGATCTTCGTCGCTCAAGCGACGCTGGGACGAGGACGAGCGCGATTACGAGGACCGCGCGTTTCACGACCGCACGAAGCGAACGCGATGAGTCGCGCGGCTGTCTCCGTGACGGACGGCACGGCGGGTTCGAATCCCGCAGGCAGCTCCAATTCGAGACCGAGAACGACCAACACGAGGAGCCACGTCATGAACTCTGCATCCATCACCCGCCGCGTCCTGTTGATCCTCGACCACGGAGGGAGCGACCGACCTGACGCGTTCGACGGGCGCGCGGACCTCGACGCGCTCGACGGGCTCGTCCACTGCACCGAGAAGGGCTGGCGTTCGAGCTGGCACGAGCGCATGTCGGACGAGGAACACGCATATGACGAGCGCGCGTTCGGAATCGGTGAGCCGCTCGACTTCGCACAGAGCGCCTGATGACCGCCGCCGTCGAACATGCGCTTCCTCTTCTCCTCACCGCCGACGAAGTCGCCGAGCTGCTGCGCACGACGCGCAAGGCGATCTACGCGATGGTCGAGCGTGCGATGCTTCCCGGCGCGACGCGCGTCGGAAGGCGCTTGCTCATCCGTCGCGACGACTTACTCTCCTGGCTTAACGAAAGACGAGCGCCGTCGCCGGGAGAACGGCGATGACGGTCAAAGTCAGAGAGTGGAAGAAGAACAACAAGGTGGGCTTCGAAGTCGACATCCGCTTCACGTACCCGGACGGCACGCCGTTCCGGCGGCGCACCAAAGCGCCCGTGGAGTCGAAGTCGGCGGCGAAGCGATGGGGCGAGGCGACGGAGCGCGAGTTGCTCGTGTTGCCGACGCCGACGTTCCTCAAGAAACAGGAGGAAGAACGAAAGGAGGTGCCGACGCTCGCAGATTTCGGAACGCGCTTCATCGACGAGCACGCGCGCGCGAACCAGCAGAAGGCGAGCAGCATCCGGGCGAAGGAGCTAATTCTCAAAAACCATCTGTACCCTGCGCTCGGCGAAAAGCGTCTCGACGCGATCTCCGACGCCGACGTGCAGAAGGTGAAGGCGAATCTAAGCAAGCGCGGCTTCAGCGCGAAGACCATCAACAACGTGCTGACTGTCCTCACGAAGCTCTTGAGGGTCGCAGCGAAGTGGAAGGTCATCGCGTCAGTGCCGTGCTCGGTGGAACTTCTGCGCGTCAGCAACCGGGTTGTCGTCTTCTACGAGTTCGACGAGTACAAGCGACTCGTTGAGGCCGCGCGTGCGTTGGGGACACGATGGGAGTGCGCGGTGCTTCTCGGTGGCGACGCAGGTCTACGCGGGGGCGAGATGATTGCGCTCACGTGGGCCAACGTGGACTTCCGTCGTGGACAGCTTCGCATCGAGCAGCAAATGTGGCGCCGCATAGTCGATGCACCGAAGAGCGGGCGAGGTCGCATCGTTTCGATGACCAATGCGCTGCGCGACGGCCTTAAGCGTCATCAGCGGACAAGCAGCGGCGAGCACGTCTTCTGCACGTCGCGTGGGTTACCGCTCGCGTATCGCACGCTCTGGAAGCAGTTCCGGCGCGTGCAGGCGCGAGCGGACATCCGCGTGGTCAAGGGGAACCTGCACGTGCTTCGCCACACGTTCTGCAGTCACCTCGCGATGAAGGGCGCGCCCGCACGCGCCATTCAGGAGCTCGCGGGGCATCTCCACCTGAGCACCACGGAACGCTACATGCACCTGTCACCGCAGGCGCGCGATGGAGCCATCCGTTTGCTCAACGCACGGCACGTCGAAGCGGCTAATTTTGGAGATATCGTGGAGACGGGGACATGAACCCCCGTATTTCTCGGTAGAATCCAGCGGAGAGAGAGGGATTCGAACCCTCGGTACGCTTGCGCGTACACATGATTTCCAATCATGCACCTTCGGCCACTCGGTCATCTCTCCGGACCCGAGGCAGCCTTTCGGCCGCTCGGGGGGACCGCTTTAGCACGTTTTCCGGCGGCGTCGCACGCGGGTCACGAGCGGGCGTAGTACTCGTCCGACGCGAGGATCATGGCGATGACGGTCTCGCGTCGCGCGCCCTGTCCGAGCATCGCGACGAACGTGGCTCGTCCGCCCGCGTCGACGGGGCGTCGCAGAAATCGCGTGTAGTACGCAGTGATCAGCGCGTTACGGTGCTCGTCGCTTGCGAGGACAGTCTGCGCGATCTGGACGCGCGTGTGACCCGCCGCGATCCACGCGGCGAAGCTCGTCTTGCCCGGCGGGTCGGCCGGGCGATGGAGCAAGTCTTTGTAGACAGTCGCCACGAAGGCGTCGTTCGTTCCGCCGGCGCGCGCGAAGTACTCCTGCGAGCCGACGATCGACGCGACGAGGGAGTCGATCGTCGTGCCGGTCGCGAGCGCGGTCATCCAGACGCCCGCGCTTTGCGAATCGGCCGGACGCCCGAGGAGCTCCGCGTAGAGCTCGCCGACGACGCGATGGCGAAACTCGGTGCTCCCGAGGATCACCGTCGCGACCTGCGTGCGCGTCGCCCCTTGCGCGAGGACTCCGCGAAAGCTCGCGAGCCCTTGCGAATCGATCGGGCGACCGAGGACGTCTTGGTAGACGTGACGAAGCCAGTCGACGTTCCGATCGTCGGCGGTGCGCGTCGGCGGAGCCGGGCGCGTCGCGCCGGGCGGCGCCGCGGCCACATCGGGGGCGACGACGGAACCGAGCGCGAGAGCAAGAAGGGCGACCAGCGACAACGAAGCGCGGCGACAGGGCATGGCGTTACAGATAGACGTCTTCTCACGCGATTTCTTCAGCGACATGAGCCGTCCAAACGGGTGAACGCTACTATTCCGTGGTGAGCTCCTCCTCCGTCCGCCTTCTGCGACTCGCGTCGCGTCCCGCGTCGCCGGGACGGCCGGGTTCGGGGCGTGGCGACAAGCCGCAAGAGCAAAGCGATTCCGAGCTCGTGGCGATGGCGCGCGAGCGCGATCCGCGCGCGGCGACGCTCATCTGGGATCGCTACGCGCACATGGTACGCGGCATCCTCTGCCACACCGTCGGACCGCACGCGGAGGTCGACGATCTCATGCAAGAGGTCTTCGTCGGCTTCTTCAAGAGCGTCGACGCGATGCGCGATCCGAGCGCGCTCAAGTCCTACCTGGTCGGGATCGCGCTCCGCACCGCGCGCACGATGCTCCGCAAGCGCCGCGTGCGTCGCTGGCTTCACCTCACCGACTCCGGCGATCTCCCCGACACCGCCGCGCCGACCGAAGATCCGCGCGCGCGCGCCGCGGTTCGCAACCTCTACGCGCTCCTCGACAAGCTCGACGATCGCGATCGCATGGCGTTCGTCCTCCGCTTCGCCGAAGGCTACGAGCTCACCGAGGTCGCGACCGCGCTCGGCTGCTCGCTCGCGACGGCGAAGCGCAGCATCGCGCGCGCCGAAGGCTTCATCTTGAACCACGCTCGCAACGACGAGCGCTTGCGTGACTACGTCGGCAACGACGACGTCGCTTCTTCCGAAGGGGGCTCACCATGACCGAGCGCCAATTCTCTCCCGAGCCGATCGATCCGCGCCTCGAGCGCCTCGGTGCGCTGATGCGCACGACGAGTGAAACGAACGCGCCGATGCAGCGCCATCTCGAAGGGCGCGCGCGTCTCATCGCCGCGGTCGAAGAGATGCGTCCGTCGCCGTCGTCGCGCGCGCGTTGGGTCTTCGGATCGGCGATGGTGGCCGCTGCGGCGATCATCGCGGTCGTCGTCGGTTGGCGTTACCAGGCGACGCGCGCGCTCGCGTACGAAGTCGACGGTGCGAGCACGGCGCAAGGGTACGTGAGCACCGCGCCGGGCGCGCCGCCGGCGACGCTGCGTTTCTCGGATGGAAGCGAGGTCGCGCTCGCGGGCGGATCGCGCGGCCGCGTCGCGGCGACGACGCCGGACGGAGCCGAGGTCGTGCTCGAGTCGGGGCGCGCGACGGTGCACGTCGTGCATCGCGAGAAGACGAGCTGGGTCGTCGACGCGGGGCCGTTCGCGGTGCGCGTGACGGGGACGGCGTTCGTCGTCGCGTGGTCCGCGCAAGACGAGACGCTCGACGTGTGGATGAAGGACGGGCGCGTCGTCGTCGTCGGTCCGGGCGGCGAGCAGGGGATCGCGGTGAGCGCGGGGCAGCATCTGCACGCGGCGTCGCGCGACAAGACGTTGCTCATCGACTCGGCGACCGAAGCGAACGCGGCGCCGACGCCTCCTGCATCGGCATCGACCGCGGAGCCCGCGCCGCCGCTCGCTCCTACCGCTCCGACGGCGAGCAACGTCGCGCCGGTCACTGCGGACGATCCCGCGGCGCCGTCGAACATGCCGAAGCCGAGCGCGTCGGCGACGGGTTGGTCGAAGCTCGTCGCGCGCGGCGACTACGCCGCGGTCGTGCGCGAAGCGAAAGAGCAAGGCGAAGGCGCGGCGCTGGCGCGTTCGCTCGGTGACTTGCGCGCGCTCGCCGATGCCGCGCGATTCACCGGCGATACGGGTCTCGCAGTGCGTGCCTATTCCACGATTCGTTCGCGCTTCCCGGCGAGCGGCGAGTCGCGCACGGCGGCGTTTCTCCTCGGGCGCATTGCCGAGGAGCAGCAGCGCTCTCCGGCGGCGGCGCTCAAGTGGTACGAGACGTATCTGTCGGAAGCGCCGAACGGGCCCTTCGCAGGCGACGCGCTCGGGCGCAAGATGGTGATCGTGTCGCGCAGCGGCGGCGCGGCCGCGGCACGACCCATCGCGCAGGAGTACCTCCAACGATTTCCACAAGGCACGTACGCGAACGCGGCGAGGAACCTCACGCAATGACCCGAGCGCGGCGCGCGCTCGTCTCGCTCGTTCGAGCAGCGGTCGTCGCGTTCGTCGTCCTCGTCGCTGCGCGCGCAGATGCGGAGGCATCGCGCGTGGTGCTCGTGCGCGAGCGCGGCGCGGACGCGCTCGTCGCGCGCACCGAAGTTCGTCTCGCGGCGGAGCTGCGCGCGGCTGGCTTCGTCGTCGAAGAGCGCGCGGTCGACTCGGCCGCAGACGCGCGACGCGTCGTCGACGACGAGACGAACGACGGCGCGTTCGCGACCATCCTCTTGCGACGCGCCGGAAACGGAAC
>JBBQXV010000078.1:0-31455 GCA_038209335.1 Polyangiales bacterium
GCGCGATGTCCTTCGCGCGATCGATCCGCACGCCCCTCGCGAGGAGCGACACGACGACGCGGTGGTTGTGCTTCTGCACGAGCACGTTCCACGCGGAGATGTCGCCGCACAGCGCGCGCTCGCAGAGTGAGCGTTCGTCGCTGGCGAGCATGGCAGAGGGGAGCGCCGCCGGCTCCGCGTGCGAGAGGATGCCCAGCGGGAGCGGAATCACCCGCGCCGGCATCGGCGACCGCTCTTCGGAGGACCGTTTCATCAGCAGCTCACCCTTTGAACGACGCGACCCGCGAGGACATATCGCACGTCCTTACCGACGAGCCACCCGCCCCGCGCATTCCGATGGCCGAGGAGAATCGCATTCTTTGAAACTATACATACGTTCAGTCTACGACTTCCTCGACTGAACGCGCCTGCGTCCACGTCCGGGAACTCGTCGAGTCCAGGTCTGCGCTCGACCAGCCAATTTCACTCGAAGAAACGCGACCTCGCGACTCGACTTCGGCTGGTCCGCGCATTGCTGAAGGTCGACGCATGTCACGAACGACGCACATGGTCTTCGGTGTCGCGCTCGGCGTCGCCGCATCGCTCGGAGGTGCGTGCTACTCGGGCGGGCCGAAGGGATTGCCCGCGACGGAGCCGCCGCCCGACGCATCGGTCACGATCCCGTTCGAGCCACAGTCGCCGTACGCGTATGTGCCGAAGGTGAAGAACGTTCTGGTGGGTCTCGCCGCCACCGACGCGGAGATCCAAGCCGTGGTCGCGGATCCGGCGGCGCTCGCGGGGCTCATCGAGACGTGGATGACGGCGCCCGAGACGCGCGATCTCTACAAGGCGAAGATGCTCGCGTTCTTCGCAAAGGCGTTCCAGCAATCGCAGATCTCGACGACCGACTTCACCGATCAGATCCCGTTTCAGGGGGGACTCGGCATCGCAAGGAATCCGGCGAATCGCCTCTTGCAGAATACACGTGAGAGCTTCGCGCGGACGGTCTGGGAGCTGGTCTCGGCGGGGCGGCCGTTCAGCGAGACGATGACGACGCAGCAGTACATGATGACGCCGCCGCTGATGGCGCTGTATGCGTTCTTGGACAGCTACCACATCGACGACAACCTCAAGACGGTCGACCGCCTCGTTCAGGCGAGCCCCGGGTTTTCGTTCACCGTGCAGTCGACCGGAAACATCCCGCTCGCGGATTCGCTGAATACCGCGTCGCCCAACTACATGCATTGGGTCAACAGCGCGGTCGGCAACGTGGCGCTCGGCCCGGGGTGCGACGAGGACCCGCGTGTCTATACGAACACGCCTGCACTCTACAATCTGCTCTTCGGAACGCTCTATCCGATCAAGAGCACGATCGCCGGCGCGCTCACGGCGTGCCAGCCAGGGCAGGTCGGGCAGTCGGGGCTTCCGCAGCTCGCGGACACGGAGTTCGATCAGTGGCGAATGGTCACCGTGCGAATGGCGAAGCCGGGCGAGGCGACGACCAAGTTCTACGATCTCACGACGATTCGCTCGACCAACGAGCTCGTCCTCAAGGTGCCGCGCCTCGGCTTCTTCAGTACTCCGGCGTTCTTCGCGAACTGGCCGACGAACAGCAGCAACGACGCGCGCGTGACGATCAACCAGACGCTCATCGTCGCGCTCGGCCGGAGCTTCGACGACCGCAACTCGATCACGCCGGTCAGCGAAACGGGGCTCAGCGCCGAGCACGCCGGCCCGAACACCGTTTGCTACGGCTGCCACAAGACGCTCGATCCGATGCGCGATTTTTTCCGGCAGGCGTACACGATCGCGTACCGCGATCAGCTCGACACCAAGATGAACAGCGTGCAGGGCGTGTTCGCGTTCGACGGCGTGACGGCGCAAGCCACGAACGGCATCGGCGATCTCGCGACGCAGCTCGCGCAGCACCCGCGCCTCGCGACCGCGTGGGCGCAGAAGCTCTGCTACTACATGACGTCCGCGGCGTGCTCCGAGGACGATCCGGAGTTCTTGCGCATCGTCGGCATCTTCAAGTCGAGTGACGCGGGCGCGTTCAATTGGAATCGCCTCGTCAAAGAGCTCTTCTCGTCGCCCCTCGTCACGTACCGGACCGAGACGAAGACAGCCGACGACCTGGCGCAGGCACAAGGTTCGATCGTCGTCGCGATCTCGCGTCGTGATCACCTGTGCGCGGCGCTCGCGACGCGGCTCGGCTTGACGGACCCGTGCGGCATCAGCGGCGCGCTCAAGCTGACGCAGGCGCAGACGGCCGCTTCGGTCATCGCGGGCGACATGCCGGCGGATGGATACAGCCGAGGCGCCGAAGCTCCGGTGCTGGCGAACGATCCGACGCTGTTCTATCGCGCGGGCATCGAGAATCTGTGCGGCATCGTCGCCAATCAGGTCGTCGACGCGGGCACGACGACGAAATACTCGAGCGCGAAGCCCGACGACGCGATCGCCGACTTCGTCCACAACGTGATGGCGCTCGCGCAGAGTGATCCACACGCGACCGACGCGCAGACGATCTTGCACGAGCACTACACCAACGCGCTCGCGACGAAGGTGAGCGCGAGCGACGCATTGAAATCCACGTTCGTCCTCGCGTGCATGGCGCCGTCGACCATCGGAATGGGGATCTGAAGATGAACATCTCTCGCAGAAGTGCCCTCATGACCGCGCTCTTTGGTGCGGGCGCCGTCGGTCTCCGCGCGCTCGCGACCGGATTGCCGGCGTCGTTCTTGTTGAATCCGAAGTTGGCATTCGCGGACTACACGCCGCCCGTCTGCTTCTCGAAGGACAAAGCGCAGTACCTGATCTTGAACACGTCGGGGCTCGGCGATCCGCTCAACGGGAACGTGCCGGGGACGTACGACGATGCGGGGATCGTGCATCCTTCGGATCCGACGATGGCGCCGACCGCGATGACCATCGGCGGGAAACCGACCAAGGCGGCAGCACCGTGGGCGACGCTTCCGCCCGACGTGCTCGCGCGGACGTGCTTCTTCCATCACGCGACGTTGACGAACGCGCACCCGAATCAGCCCAAGGTGATGGAGCTGATGGGGCAAGTGAAGCGGCAGGAGATGCTCGTCTCGCTCCTCGCGAAGCAGCTCGCGCCGTGCCTCGGGACGGTGCAGCCCGAGCCGGTGACCATCGGTGCGACCGGTCCGTCGGAGGCGCTGACGTTCGAAGGGCGCGCGCTGCCGATCCTGAGCCCGACCGGGTTGAAGGCGCTTCTCACGAGCCCCGCGGGGCCGCTCGCCAATCTTCAGAAGCTGCGCGACGACGATCTGAATCGGCTCAATACGCTCTTCAAGAGAGACGGGTCGACGGCGCAAAAGCAGTTCCTCGATCGGTATGCGACGTCGCAGACGCAGGTGCGCGGCATCAACCAAAGTCTCTTGAGCTCGCTCTCGAGCATCACCAAGAACGACGTCGCGTCGCAGATCACTGCGGCGATCGCGCTCTTTCAGATGAACGTCACGTCCGTCGTCGCGATGCACATTCCGTTCGGCGGCGACAACCACAGCGACATCGGTCTCGCGAACGAGTCTCTCCAGACGGTCGCGGGCGTCGCGTCGATCGTTCAACTGATGGCGGCGTTGAAGAGCGCGGGCATGCAGGACAAGGTGACGTTCGCGTCGATGAACGTCTTTGGGCGCACCATGGCCGTGGCGCACAAAGGCCAGGACGGACGCGACCATCTCGCGAACCACCACTGCACTTTGATGATCGGAAAAGGGATCAAGGGGAGCGTCATCGGCGGAGTGCAGCCGATGGCGGGCGACTACGGCGCGATGCCGATCGATTCGAGCAGCGGGCTCGGCAACGCCGGCGGCGACATCAAGTTCGAGGACACGCTCGGATCGGTCGGGAAGACGCTCGGGACGGCGGTCGGCGTGGATCCGGCGGTGCTCGACGATCAGATCACGCAGGGCAAGGCCATCGGCCCGGCGTTGGCGTGAGCTAATTCAGAACGCGCCGACGATGCCAGCGGTCGACGTCACCCATTCGTGCACTTGATGGCTTTCGTTTCGGCGCTAGTACGTGCCGGCCCGATGCCCATGCCCCCACGCGCACGCCTCGCCATCGTCGTCGCGGTTCCATGCGTCGCCCTCGGACTGTTCGCGTTGGGGCGCGGCACACGCACGGTGCCCGAGCCGGTCGCGACGACGAGTGCGTTCGCGCCGAGCAGCAGCAACGCGCCGCCGCCGGGCACGAACGTCGATCCTGCGATCGTCACGGCCGTCGCCGACGAAGTCGATCGCCGCAACCGCGAGTCGAAGACGGATCGCGACGCGTTTCAGAACGCAGGATGGACGTTCGTTCAGACGCCGGAGCCCGACCGGGCGCTCGTCGATCTCGATCCCGCGAAGCTCGACGGACACGAAGCCGAGCTCCGCGCGCAGCTCGTGTCGACGACCGCGCCGCCCGAGCAGGCGCCGCGCGTCCTCGCGATCGCCGAGCGCGCCAACGACGTCGCGACGCGCGTCGCCGCAGCCGAAGCGCTCGGTCGCATGGGATCGAACGGACAGGAAGCGCTGATGCAGCTCTTGTCGCGCGGAAAGCTCGACGCGGGGGACGCCGCGCGCGCGGTCGCCACGTCGACGATCGCGCCGCCGATCGGCAACGCCGCGCTCACGCACGATCTCGAAGAGCTCGTGCGCGCGCCCACGCTCACGCCCGCCGAACGCACACAGCTCACGCACACGCTCGCCATCGCTCAGAAAGCCCCAGGAGCCACTCGATGAAGTCGTCGCACGTCGCCACCGCCATTGCCCTCGCGCTCGGAGCTCTCGCGCCCGCCGCGAGCGCACAGCCGCTGTACGTCTCGCCGATCATCGTCGTGAGGCCGCCGTTTTTCCCGGTGAGCAACGTGTGCAAGCACTTCGACAAGCGACCGTGCACGGCGGCGGAGCTCGCGAGCCCTTGGTACAAGCAGGTCGTCCTCTTCTCCGCCGGCTTCCAAGACTCGGAGCGCGACGCGTTCTTCACGGAGTTCGATCGCGCGATCGATCAGATGACCGGCGCCGCAGCGGGATCGGTTTGGAGCGTTCAGAAGCGCGACCAGCTCTTGTTCGTCGGTTACTTCACTGGCGGAGGATCGCTGACCTCTCCGACGGCATCGTTCGGCGCGCACGTCGCCATTCATCCGATCCGCGGCTACCTCCTGTCGATGCGCAACGACGACGTCTACGCGAAGATCGACGCCATTCGCGCGAACAATGAGATCCCGAACCTTCGGCCGTTCAGTGCAGGCGTCGTCTTCAACACCACGCAGACGGGGGTCACGCCGAGCTCGTCGACGCCGACGTTCGCGCGCAGGTCGTTCGGCATCGCGCGGTTCACCGTCGGCTCCAGCCCGTACGTTCTCACCCACGAGCTCGCGCACGCCGGGTTGAACTTCCTCGACGAGTACACCGAGACCGGCTTTCAAGACATGAGCGTCACGTCGCTCGACGCGCTGTCGCCGTTTCTCCAACTCGACTCGACGTGGGGTGGATACGTCAATTCGATTCCGAACGCATCCGAGTTTTTCGGCATTCAGCTCAGCGAAATCATCGCGAACAACGGTTCCGAGAACGTCTCGACGCACCGCTATCCCGCGACCGTTTCGACACCCGCTTACGGGGGCGACGACTTCGCATACCAAGGCGGAGCGCTCTTCGGGCTCGGCACGTGGCACATGGCTGGCCTGAACCTGATGGGAGCGAACAACTTCCAGCGCGCTGCGAACGACGGCTTCGCGTTCGCGCACTCGCCCGCTCAGCAGCGCGTCGTCGACGAAGCGTTCGCCGGCGGAGCGCGCCGCCCGAATGACCGGCTGGTGAACGCGGGTCCGACCAGCGGATGGCCACTGGCGTTCGGATCGACGACGCACGTCATGATGCGCGACGCCGACAAGCATCATCAGTTTCAACCGACGCGGAGCTACAACGTCCAAGTCGGATGGTACGATCGCGTCTGGCACACGTGCTGGAACGGACCGTTTCCGTATCCTTGCTACGACGACACTTGGCGGACCGCGCAAAAGACCGTCTCGCCGACGGCGCTCTCCGTCGATCTGAAGCTCAGCGCGCTCTACGGCACGGCGACGCTCGTGCAGAAGGTCCTCTGCGACGTCGGCGTCACCGACGCCAACACCGGCAGTGGGAAGATCCAGATCTGCGACGTGGACATCAACACGATCTCGAACGCGTTCCTCCCGACGGTGAAGTTCGACATCCCGTACCAGGACACCGACGTGCCGGCGACGCAGTGGCTCACGACGTACTATTGGCGCTTCTCGACGAACAACGGTCAGATCCAGTCTGGATACACCGGCTGGTCGTCGTTCTATCGCTCGCTCTGATTCGTCAGAACAGACCGCGGAACACGCCGCAGTCGGGGACGTCGCCGAAGCCCTGCACGGTCTGCCCCATCGCGTTCAGGACCGTGCACCCGAGGCGATTGAACACTTGCCGGCCGGCGTCGATCACGCGACCGCCGTTCGGAATGGCGCCACCCGCTTTACCAATCAGAACGATGGGCACGTTGTCTTGGTTGTGGTCGCCGCGACCGAGCTCGTTGGCCCAGACGATGAGCGTGTTGTCGAGCATCGTGCCGTTCCCCTCGGGGATCGCGTCGAGCTGTGTCGCGAGCTTTGCCACGCGGCTCGCGTAGTACTGATTCATCAGCACGAGCCGGTTCGTGTTCACGGCACTGCTCCCAGCGTCTGACGTGTCGTAGTGCGCGACGTCGTCGTGGCAGTTCATGTCGATTCCCTGCCAACCGAAGCGCCACTTGCCGCCGCCATAGCCAAGCTGCAACGTCGCGATGTCGGTCACGCCGCACTGGAGCGCGACCACCGTGAGATCGATCATGTCGTCGACGAGGCGCGTGATGTACGTGTCCTCGCTGATCTCCGAATTCGGATCGAGCGCGAGGTAGCTCGGCGGCGCCGTCGGCGGCGCGCTGCACGTTTTCTTCAAGCGTTGTTCGACGTCGCGGATCGCCGTCAGGTGGTAGTCGAGCTTCGTCTTTTCGGCGGGCCCCAAGCGTCCGGACACTTCGGCCAAGTTCGCCGCGACGGCGTCGAGCACGCTCACGCGACGCGGGTCGGGAGTCACCGCCGGAAAGAGGTAATTGAAGGTCGCGAGCGGATCGCGACGCGGATGCTTCAACGTCGCGGGGCCGAGGTACGAGAACGACTCGCGGTGATCGAATCCGACCTTCGGATGCGGCTCGGTCTGCGACGCGAGGACCGCCAACGTCAGCGTGTCGATGCTTCGCTCGCGCGCGACGATCTGATCCACCGACGCGCCTCCGCCCCACGGCTGTCCGCCGCGCGACACGAGCTTCTCGCCGGTGAACATGCGCGCAAAGCCCATGTCGTGCTCGTTGCCATTCGTGCCATTGCCGTCGTTCGGGATGTAGACCCCCTTGACGACATTCGTCTTTTTCTTGATCCCGTTCTCGGCCCCGGTCACCGGATCCGTGAAGAGGTGATCGAGGATCGGCGAGCGTAGATTGGCATTCGGCCAAAAGCTCGATTGCTGCGTGCCATTGTTCTGCATCAGGAGCACGAGTCGCTTTCGCGGCGCCTGCGGATCGGCCTGCAACGCGCGCGCGAACGGCAACGTCGCGGGAATCGCGGAGAGGGCCAAGAGGAGCTGTCGTCTACTGAGCTTCATTCGAACGTTCGATTCACGAAGATGGGATGGGCGATGATGGCGAGGAGGAAATCAGTGAGCTTCGCGTCGGTGGAGAACGCGGCATCGAGCCCGCGCAGATCGGCGCCGGTTGGCTCGATTTGCCCCATCGCGTATCGGTACGCCTGGCGGACGTAACAATCGGCGAGGACGCGACTCCCGGCGAGCTTGTCGGCGAGCTGCGCGACGCCGACGTAATCACCATCGATTTCGCCCATGCCGACGAGCGACCCGCTCGTGTCGACGGGTTGGCCGTTCTCGGTGCTGCGAAACGCACCGATGCCGTCGAACTGTTCGAAGCCGAAGCCAACGCCGTCGATCTGTTTGTGGCATCCCGCGCAGAACGGAGTCGAGACGTGGCGCTCGAAGCGCTGGCGCGTCGTGATGTTCTTCACGCCCGGATCGCCGACGGGGGCGGCCGGGGGAACGTTGGCCGGTGGACGCGGAGGGGGCGCGCACAGGATCGTCTCGAGCACGAACACGCCGCGCGCGATCGGTCCGGAGCTGTCGGTCGCCGCGTGCACGGCGAGAAAGCCGGCGCGGGTCATGATCCCTTTTCGCAACGACGGATCGAGCGTCACCGGCTGAAGCCCACTGCCGATCACCGGAATGCCGTAGAGCCTTCCGAGCGTCTCGTCGGCGAATGACTCGTTCGACGTGAAGAGGCGGCGAAGCGATCCGTCGCCCGCGAAGAGCGCGTCGTCGTAGAAGCGATCGAGCTCCGCGCTCATCGACGTCGCCATCGCAGCGTCGAAGCTCGGATAGAGTCCGGCGTTCTTGCTGAGCGTGAGGGCGCGATCCGTCGCTAGCCACTCGTGCAAGAACGCGCGGAGCGTCTCCCTGGCGCCCGGCGCGGCGAGCAAACGCGTCGCCTCGCGCTGATAATCATCGACGCTCGTGAATTGGCCATTCGCGACGGCGGTCCACAGCGCGTCGTCGGGCATCGATCCCGTCAAGAGAAACGACAGCTCGGACGAGATCTCGTAGTCCGTCAATCGCACCATCGCTCCCGGCTTGGTCGCCGCGTCGCGCGCTCCGAGCTCCTCGCGGTAGAGGAACTGAGGCGATTGCAAGATCACTTCGAGCATCGTCCGCACGCCGCGCGCGAAGCCCCCACTCGTTTGCGAGTCGAGTCGGTAGACATCGCGCAGGCGCGCGGCCTCCGTCGTCGTGAGCGGCCGCCGCCACGCGCGCGCCGCGGTCGTCGTCAGGAACGCCTCGACGCACGCGTCTTCGCCTTGCGACGCGACGTCGCATCCGCCGAAGAGTCGTCCCATGTCGTTCGCGACCGCGTTCGCGGCGAGCGCCTCCGCCGCGGACTGGTAGTCGACGACCTGATCCGACTGAACAGCAAGGCCGGCGGAGCCGTTGTCGTAGCCGTTTTGGTACGTGTCGACGACGAACTTTCGGGCCGGGCTCGTCGTGTCGCCCAACAGATCGCGAACGACGTTGTCGTATTCGCGATTGCTGAGCCGACGAATGCGCCGCGGCGAGACGAGCGACGCGCTGCTCTTCGTCGCGGGCGGATCGGGCGATTCGAGCGGACCGCCCGAGTAGCAGGCCGCCGACGTGACGAACACACCGAGCGCGAGGATCTTTCTCATCGCCCCGCGTCGCATCGACGGATAGTAGCGCGCGTCGGCGAGCGCGCACGAACACGGAGATCACGCGAGCCACGCGCGTAGCGTCTCGTAGACCTCGGGTCGACTCAGGAGCTCGAGGTGTCCGACGCCGTACGCGATCCATTCGTGGTCGTCGGCGAAGGCGAGCGTGAGCTTCTTCTTCGCGTGGCGCCCGAGCGCGCTGTCGACGGGGACGATGCCGTCGCTGCGCAGCTTGGTTCCTGGTTTCAGCGAGCTCGTACCGGCGATCGCGTAGCACTCGACGCCGTCGGGGAGCATGAGCACATCGCGCGGATCCTTCGCGTGCTCGAAGCGATCGCGCCCGCTCCAGTGCTCGTCGACGACGATGCCGTAGCGCATGTCGGTCACGCCGGCGCTGCGAAGGCGACCGAGGCGCTTGAACGGAGCGCTGTACCGACTGATACCCAAGAGGAGCTCGAGCAAGCTTCCGCCGCGCTCGAGCGGCGCGCCGTGATGCGGCGATCCGATGCACACGAGCTTGTGGAGCTGCTTTCGCCAACGGTGATTCGCCTCGTCGCCTGCATGGCACGCCGCGCGCGCGACGAGCCCGCCCATGCTGTGACCGACGATGACGAGCTGTTCGATCGGCGCAGGCCACGCGGCGACGAGACGCTCGAGCAGCGTGGCGAGCTCGCGACCGTTCGTCGAGATGTGGAGCCCGCTGTTGTAGCGAGCGTAAATCGCCGTGTAGCCGAGGTCCGCTTCGAGCGCGGCGCCGTGATTGTGACCTTGCCAGTTCCATTGCTCGTCGTTCATCGACGAGCCGTGCACCATCACGAGCACCTTGCCGCTCGCGTTCGACAGCGCCTCGCGGAGATCCTCTTTCTCGAGCTCGAGCGCGTGGCCGTCTTTGCACAATCGCATTTCGACCGCGAGCGGATTGCCGCTCTCGCTCAGGTAATCGCCGAGAACGCCGTTGAGCGCCGCGAGCACCGCCGCGCGCTCCGGTCCGGGAACGCTCTCGCCGAGGAGCGGCGCGAGCTGCGCGAGCGCGGCGTCGATGCCCGAGCCCACGAGCTTCGTGACACCGCGCATGCTCCCGTAGACGATCCCCGTGACGAAGCGCGCCGGCCCCGCGAGCGGGCTGCCGAGGATCGCGGGGCCGCCGGCGATCGTCACGTGCATCTTCTGGACGAGATCCATCACGCTCGTCGTCGCTTCGATCGCGAGTCGGCTCGCGCCTCGCAAGTCGTCGACGTGGGTTCGTGTCTTCTTCGCCGCCATCGACGCTCACGCTCCTCGCGTCATCTCTTCACTCACCTTCCACAGCCGCTCTTGGACGTCGACATCGCGCGACTCGCGGTTCGATTTCGCTCGCTTCTGCCGATCGAAATACGTGCCTGTCACATCGGCGACGTCGGGCGATGAAGCCAAGTAGATCGTCGTCTTCGCGCCGTCCTCTTCGGTCATCAGGAACGGCGACGCGATCTTCATCGCGAGCTTGTAGATCCCGCCGTTGCTCGCGAGAAAATTGCTACCGATGACGCCGGGATGAAGCGCGTTCACGGTGACGCCCTTGCCTTCGAGGCGACGCGCGAGCGCGAACGTGAAGAGGATGTTCGCGAGCTTCGACTGCG
Source organism: Polyangiales bacterium (assembly GCA_038209335.1). Classification (GTDB taxonomy): domain Bacteria; phylum Myxococcota_A; class Polyangia; order Polyangiales; family Polyangiaceae; genus JBBQXV01. Next base: position 10,894 of record JBBQXV010000078.1, read on the forward strand.
AGTACGCCTTCATCGCTGCGTAGCCCTGCGCGTGCCCGAGATCGTCGAAGCGAATCGTCCCGCGTCCGTGCACGATCGACGAGACGTTGATGATGCGCGCGGGGGCGCTCTTCTCGATGACATCGAGGAGGAGGTTCGTCAAAAGGAAGTACCCGAGGTGGTTCGTCGCGAACGTCGCCTCGATGCCGTCGACGGTGACCTGGCGGCTCATGAAGATGGCGCCTGCGTTGTTGACGAGGACGTGAAGTCGGTCGTGCTTCGTTTTGAAGTCGGCGGCGAGCTTGCGAATCGAAGCTTGCGACGAGAGATCGGCGAGATAGAGCTCACCCTTGCCGCCGCCGCGCGCCTTCACTTCGTCGAGCACCGCCTGCCCGCGCGCTTCGTCGCGGCACACCAAGACGACGTCGGCGCCTTTCTCGGCGAGCGCGAGCGCGGTGATGCGTCCGATGCCGCGGCTCGCGCCGGTGACCATGCACACGCGATCGCGCATGCGGCATTGCTAGCAGGTCGAGGGTGCCGACGCCGCGACCGATTGTTCCCCTCACGCAACAGTCTGGCGCCCGCAGAGCACTGGCCGCGCAGTCGTTCCATGCCGATGCTGATGGTCTCAGGGAGAATCGTCATGACCACCGCCACCAACAAGATCCGCGAAGCCACGAAGATCGTCACCGCGCACCGCCAGGCCGAAGGCGCCGGCTTCATCGTCCGGCGTCCGTTCCCGTCCGCGACGCTCACGCAGGTCGATCCATTTCTGATGATCGACGAGATGGGCCCCGCCGAGTACGGCCCGGGCGAGGCGCTCGGCGCGCCGGATCATCCGCATCGCGGCTTCGAGACGGTGAGCTACATGCTCGACGGCGAGTTCGAGCACGAGGAGCGTTACCAAGAGGTCCCGTCGGCGAAGATTCCGGAGGGGCGAAGCGACGACGGACGCGCGAAGGTGCGCGTCGTCGCGGGCGAGGCGCTCGGCGTGCGCGCGGTCATCGAGACCAACACGCCGATCGTCTTTCAAGATTGGACGCTCGAGGGCGGCGCGGATGTGACGACGACGATCGCGGAGGATCACAACGCGCTCGTCTACGTGTTCGGCGGCGCGGTGCTCGTCGGCGACGACGCGAAGGAAGTGAAGGACGGACAGCTCGCGGTGCTCGGCGCGGGAGACGCGGTGCGCTTGCGCGTCGCGGACGGCGCAGCGGCGCCCGCGCGGCTCTTGTTGCTCGCGGGTGTGCCGATCGCGGAGACGGTCGTGCAGTACGGCCCGTTCGTGATGAACACGAAGGACGAGATCCGTCAGGCGATCGTCGACTTTCAGACCGGTCGCATGGGCGAGATCACCCGCACGGCCGAGGTGTCGCACGGCTCGAGCGCGGAGTGACGCCGCGTCACGCGCAGACGACGTCGAACGTGTGGTCGTGCGCGTTCACGTTCGTCGACGTGATCGTCAGCTTCTGATCGAGCGCGAGCTTCGCGAAGTCCGCGGCCTGCAGCGTGATCATGTGATCGTGCGTCTGCATGCCTTGGATCGAATACGTCTTCGTCACGCCGGCGACGATGTCCGCGGCGGGGACGACGAGGTGGTGCAAAGGATCGTTGATCCCGCCGTCCTTTGCGCCGTGGCCTTTGCATTGACCGGCCGCTCCGGAGTCCGCGGCCGCGGTGGAGCCGCTGTCGCTCGCGCATGCTTCGAGCACGACGCCCGCTGCGACGAGACCCACGGCGACCTGGAGAAATTCTTTTCGCGAAAGCTGTCGAGCCATGGACCGAGCGTACCGCCGATCGCCCGTCATTCGTCCAATCCATTTGGGATCGGCATCGGCCAATTCGTCGCCACGGTGCCGCCGTCGACCTCGATCACTTTTCCCGTCATCCACGAGCCCGCGGACGACGACAGAAAAAGGGCCGCCGCCGCGATGTCCTCGGTCGTTCCGAGTCGTCGCATCGGCGTCATCGCGACCATCTTCGCGTAGAGCTCCGGCATCTGCACGAACGCTTCGAGGGCGTCGGTCTTGGTCGCGCCTGCCGCGATCGCGTTGACGCGAACCTTCGGCGCCCACTCGTACGCGAGGAGGCGCGTCATGTGATTGAGCGCCGCCTTCACGGTGCCGTACGCGACGAAGCCGCTGTCGACGAGGTGCGACATCGCCGACGACACGTTGAGGATGCTGCCGTTCGCGCTCTTCGCGAGGTGCGGCGCGGCGCGGCGTGCGAGGTGAAGCGGCGCCGTCACGTTGAAGCGAAACGCCTTCTCGAGATCCGCGTCGTCGACCTGCAGCGCGATCGTCGGAGGCCACCCGCCCGCGTTGTTCACGAGCACGTCGATGCGGCCCATCTCGTTGGTCGTCGCGTCGACGAGGCGATCGAGCTGCGCGAGCTCGGTGACATCGGTCGGCACGACGAGCGCTCTGCGACCGAGCGCGCGGATCTCGCGCGCGACCTCTTCGAGCGTGGCCGGTCGTCGCGCCGCGAGGACGACGTCGGCGCCGGCCTCCGCGAACGCGATCGCGATCCCACGCCCGATGCCGCGCCCCGCGCCGGTGACGATCGCGACCTGCCCGTTCATTCGAAACGCATCGAGAATCATGCTCGCTCCTGAGGTGCACGGCGCCACGGTCGCGGGAAGAGCCCCGGGACACGCGCCATGTGATCCGCATACGCGGGCCTCCGCGCGACCGAACGGCGATCGAGCAGCGGCACGCTCACGAAGACAAATAGGACGGTCACCGACAGCGGCCCGGCGAGCGTCACGTACGCCGACGGATCCGCCGCGAGCCCGAAGAGCCACAGCCCCCACCAGAACGACATCTCGCCGAGGTAGTTCGGATGCCGCGACCACGCCCAGAGTCCGCGGTCCATGATCTGTCCTTCGCTCGGGCCGCTTCGGCGGAACGCGCGGAGCTGCTCGTCGGCGATCGTCTCGATCGCGATCGCCCCCGCGGTGACGACGAGCGCGAGAAGATCGATCGCACCGACCGGCCGCGTCCCCGTCGCGAGCGCGGGCAGAAGCGCGAGGCAACCAAGGTAGACCCAAATCGTCGGCATCATGTGGATCGCAACGAAGCTCACGATCCAATACGCGCGCTTCGTCTTCTTGCGCATGTCGACGTAGCGCCAGTCCTCATGCGCGAGCCCTTCCCATCCGCGCGCCCAATTCCACGTGAGGCGCGCGCCCCACGTCGTGACGAGGACCAGCACCGCGAGCTTGCGGACGATCGGCACGCCGGGCATCGAGGTCGCGAAGAGCCACGGAGCGATGACCATCGGCGCGACGCTCCAATACGGATCGTAAAAGCTCGAGTTGTCGAAGACGACGCTGAACACGAACACCGCGACGGTCGCGGCAGCGTCCGCCGCGAGGATCACTGCCCACGTGGGTGCGCCGATCATGCCAGACGCGACGTGACCGACGAGCCAGGCGAGCACGCCGGCGAGCACGTACGCCGTCGTGACGTATAGGAACGCCGCGGTGCGAGAGGTCGGGCTTCGCGTGGACATCGAGCGCGCGCCGCAGGTTAGCGCGCGAGCGTGCGCGCTTGCACGATCCGTCGCGCGCGCGGCTAGGGTTTGTCCCCACACTTCGCGATGCACGCGTGCTGCTCGAACTGGCAATCGACGCGATCGCGGCCGGTGCGCGCGTTCTTGATGCAGTTCGCGTTCTGGCGCTCGCAGCGACCTTCGCACGTGAGGGGCTTGGGTGAATCGGCACGCGCAGTCGGCGCAGCTGATGCGAACGCGAGGACGCTCGCCAACGCGAGGAGAGAAATCACGATCGAGGTGCGGGTCGGCATGGTCCTCACGAATACGGTGACGCGCGAAACGCTTGAAGGCCGCGCGCGCATGAGCCGAGCATTTTCGTGTGCGAACCGGCGTCCTTTCCGGACGATGTATGCGCGCCGCTCGCGTCGCGTTTCGGCTAAGACGAGAGCATGGCCGTCACGACCGAGCTTGGGCGCGCGCTCTTCGACACCGCGATTGGCACGTGCGGAGTCGCGTGGAGCCCGCGCGGGATCGTCTGGATTCAGCTCCCCGACGCGAGCGCCGAGGCGACGATGGCGCGGCTCGGTCGCGCTGTGCCCGATGCGATCGACGCGAAGCCACCCGCGACGGTGCGCGCGGCGATCGCGGCGATGACGAGACATCTCGACGGCGCGACGACGGATCTCGCGGCCGTCGAGCTCGACATGTCGGGCGTGCCGCCGTTCTTCCGTCGCGTGTACGAGGCGTCGCGACAGATACCGTCGGGGAAGACGTTGTCGTACGGCGAGATCGCCGTGAAGGTCGGCTCGCCGAAGTCTGCGCGCGCCGTCGGGCAAGCGCTCGGGAAGAATCCGTTCGCGATCGTCGTCCCGTGCCATCGCGTCGTCGCGTCGGGCAATCGTCCCGGGGGGTTCTCCGCGCACGGCGGCATCGAGACGAAGGCGCGCATGCTCGCGATCGAAGGCTTCACGCTCGCACCTCCGTCGCGGCAGGCCGAGATCGTTCGCGAGGCCGACGCGAAGCTCGGCTTCGACACCGCCACCGCGCTCGATCACTTGCGCGGTCGCGACAAGCGCCTCGCATCGCTCATCGATCGCGTCGGCCCGTTTCGCATGAAGCTCGCCGACGCGCGCACGACGTTCGGCGTGCTCGCCGAATCGATCGTCTACCAACAGCTCACCGGCAAAGCCGCCGCGACGATCTTCGCCCGCGTAAAGGCGACGTGCACGCCGTTCGACGCCAAAGGAATCGTCGCCACACCCGACACCACGCTCCGCGCCGCGGGTCTCTCCGGCTCGAAGGTCGCCGCGCTCAAAGACCTGGCGAAGAAGACGCTCGACGGAACCGTCCCTTCACTCGCCGTGATCCGCCGCATGGACGACGAAGCGATCGTCGAACGCCTCACGCAAGTGCGCGGCATCGGACGATGGTCCGTCGAGATGCTCCTCATCTTCCGCCTCGGCCGACCGGACGTCTTGCCAGTCGGCGACTACGGAGTACGCAAAGGCTTCGCCCAGACGTACCGAAAGAAAGAGCTCCCGACGCCAAAGGAGCTCGCGAAGCACGGCGAAAAGTGGCGTCCCTTTCGCAGCGTCGCGAGCTGGTACCTGTGGCGTTCGCTCGATAAAGAAGGCGGCCGCGCTTAGTTGCCGGTGACGGCGATCGGCGTCTTCTTCGGATCGTACGTGTTGTCGAGCTCGCCATCGACGACGCGGAGCGCGTCCTGTCCCCACGAGTATCCGTAGTCCGTGAACTGCGCGGCCTTGAGGATGTTCGTGTAGCTCTCCTGCTTGCCGTCGATGATCGCACCGACGAAGCGTCCCATCGCGGGACCGCTGCCGTTGACCCAGCTCTCGAGACCGTTCGTCACGAGCTCGAGGTTCTTCGTGCCGCCCGGCTTCAGCGGGATGTAGTCCTTCTCGTAGTAGTTGTACGAGACGCATCCGTTGACGAACATGATCTGGTACGTGCTCGGGAAGTCCGACGCCGAGAAGTGACTCGGATCGAGCGGTCCGTACCCGATGTACGAGTGGCCGTTGTAGACGAAGACGTCGCTCGTCTTGATCGCGCGCTTGTGCGGCGTCGAGTCGGTCTCTGCGCCGAAGTACGAGTTGAGCACGACAGTGAAATTCTTCGCCGCGCCCGTGCCGATCGCGACGTGAAGCGGCGCTTCGAACGTGATCCAGTGCTTCGCGAGCTTGTTGCCGATCGCGACGCGAAGCGCGCGCTTGTCGGCCGACGCGAGCCCCGCCGGGAAGCTCGTTCCGTCGAGCTCCATCGCAACGATGTCCTCGAACTTGATGCCGCTGTACGTCTTGGTGCCGACAGTGAACGTGGTGAGATCCTCGCGCGGCTCGATCGACGCGATCTTCATCTCGGGGCGCGCCGCGAACACCGCGCGAAGCCCTTCGAACCACATCGCGTAGCCCTCGTCGTCGATCGTGTCGTGGTGCTCGCCGGCGGCCCAGTCGGCCATCATGCCGCTCACCATGCCGATGACGAGCTTGTCTTTCTGCACGCCGCCGCCGTAGAGGCGATCGTACTCGGGGTACGAGAGGCTCTTGTTCGTCTTGTCGCCCGTGAGCGCGGCCGTCAACGGAACGTACAGGCGCGTCGTCTCGGAGAGCGCGATCTGCGTCGACGTCGTGAGCTTCTTTCGGTCGGCGTCGATCTTCTTCTGCTCGGTCGCCATCGCCGTCTTGCACGACGAGAGCGACGGATTGAACACGTACCAGATCGAACCCTCGAACTCGCGGTCGTGCGCCGAGTTCTCCGTGCACTCCGTCAAGATGCGCGAGGTCTGCGATCCGTAGTCGCCGGCGAGGAGACCGAGCGACACCGCCGAACGGCGCGCCATCGACGTCGGGACGAGCGCGTTGTCGGTGTACGTGTACGTCACGCGAAGCATCGCGGTGCCGGGATCGTTCGCCTTGTCCGTATCGACGACGGTGACCTTCGTCTTCACGAACGTCTTCGGATCGACGTCCTTGAGCTCTCGGCTGTTGACGCCGACGTTCGCGGTGCGAAGCGCGCCGAACGCCGACTGCGTCTGGTGCTTGATCGCGTCGAGGATCTGCCAATCGCTCGCGTTGGCGCTCACATAGACGGTGCCGCCGAACTTCAGCGTGCGCGACCGCGCGGTGATGCTCGTGAGATCGTCGTCTTGCGTGCGGGTGTCTTCGTGCGAGGCGGCGCAACCGGCGGCGATGGTGGCGAGGGCGAGCGGGAGAAGGACGCGGGAAACAGAGAGCTTCATGGAGCCGCGGCCCGTGCGATATCTATGCCGTAGGGTAAGGAGTGTAAAAGTGGCCAAGTATGTTACTATGTATGGATAGGAAGGGATCCAGGCGATGGGGCTTGGAGTGTCCATAAAGCGGCACGATCACCGGCAGATGGTGAGATCGTTAGCTAGCTAATGATCGCTCGCGATGCGCCGCGAGCCTCGCGAGCCACCTCGCGCTCCCAAGCGACATCGTGGGCCAAGGTCGTTGCAGGTATGACAACTGCGTCGTGCGAGTCCGCAACGAGATGCGGCCCTACGGCACGAGCCCCTTCACATCGACGGCGCCCTTCTTCAGCGCCGCGCGCGCCGCGATCACCGCGCCTACCGGATCATCCGGCGCGAACGCATGCAGATCGTCGATCCCGCGCGCGACCAAGTCTTTGTCGCCCGTCGCGGCGAGCGCGATCGCGCGTGCACGCAGCAAGATCGCCGTCAGTTGAATGAGCTCGAGATCGCGCTCGTTGATCGTCGCGCGCGCGAGTCGATCGCGCTTCGGCGTGAAGCCATCGAGCGCGCGGCGTCGATCGCTCGCGCCGCGCGGCTCGGTTTCGAAGCGCGCGACAAGGCCGATCGGAACGAGGTGGCGTGCGAGGCTGTGCTCCCAACGCGCGTCGAACACGAGCGAGAGCGGGCGCGACGCGGCGAGCGACGACAGCGAGAACTCTTCGGGGAGCGTGGTGATCGCCATGTCGCGCCAGAACGGCGCGAGCTTCGGCTCGTGCGCGAGCTCGCGGCGCGCGACGGAGCCGTCGAGATCGTACGTCGGGATGATCGCGAGATCGCCGCGTAGCGCGCCGGTCGCACGCGACGCGAGGATTCGGCGCATGACGCGCGCGTCGTTCACCATGAGCACCGAGCCGGCGGGGAGCGCGCCCCACGCGACGTCGTCCCAGATCGCCGCTTGGCCGCGCGCACGCTCCACGCATCGCGCGAGGGCGTCGTCGGCGAAGTGCACGGGGAACGTGAGCTCGATGAGGACGATCATCGCGGCGCTCGCTTTCGCGAACGGGATCCGCGCGTTCGCGACGAAGCGAACGATCGCTTGCATCGCTACCGCCGAGAGCAGCAAGAGCGCGCCGACCGCGACGAGAACAGGCGCGCCGAAACGGGTCGGTCCGCCGGGCGTACCGAAGCGCGTCGACGCGAGTCCGACAATCGCGAGCGTGACGAGCGCGAACGTCGCGGGCCGAGCGCGCGGGACAGCGAACGCGAGGCACGCACCGCCGACAGCTAGCGCGACGATCGGCCAGCCGATCTCGGATTCGACGAAGCCGAGCGGCGTGATCGGCCAGCTGGCCCCGCGCTCGCCGGCCCACGACGCGAGAGGAGCGACGCCGAGCGCGAGCGCACGCGACGCGCGCGATCGAAGGAGCCCGAGCGCGAACGGCAGCACGCCGACAGCGAAAGCGGCGAGCGACACGAGCTTCGTCTTCCGCGTGAGTCGCCGTGCCGTTTCGCGCGTCGACCGCCACGACGCGATCGCCAACGCACCCGACGACGCGATCGCGCACGCGCCGACGAGCGGCTCGTACGTGAGCGCCGCACCAACGAGCGCCGCCACGAGCGGCAAGCGCGACGCGCGAAGCCCACCGTCCGCGAGGAGAACCGCGGGCGGCGCGAGGACGAGGAGCGCGCCGAGCACGCTGCCTCCCGGACTCGCCGCCTCGAGCTGCCACGTCGCGCTGATCGTCGCGGTCATCGAAGCGAGCGCCGCGAGGATCGGTCCGAGCCGCGGTCCCGACGCGCACGCCGCGAGCAACCGACGACCGATCCAATAGAGGAGGCCGCCGGCGATTCCGACGAGGAGCACGCAAGCAAGCGCCGCGCGTGTCGCGCGCGTTCCGATGGGGAGCAGCACGAACGTCGACGCGACGACCGCGTCGAGCGCGCGCCAGACGCCGGTCCAGCCAAAGCCGACCGCACGAATCGTCCCGTCGTCGTGCGCGGCGTCCGAGACGCTCGCGACATGTGCCGCGGCGGCGCACGCCGGAACGAACGACGTCAACGCGAGCAGAAACGCGTCCGTGCGGCGACCGGGCGAAACGCTCGTCGATGGGGAAGGCGGAGGGGGCGTGGCCAATCGCGGAGAAGTTAGCGGCGCGTAACGGAAAAGGACCAGTTCTCGGAGGCGACTGACTGGTCGGCCGCGGCGAATGTGGTACGAGCACGGCCTCCCACGGGGGCTTCATGCGTCGTTCGTTCTTCGTCTTCGCGTTCGTGTTCTCGGGCTCTCTCGTCGCGTGCGGATCCAGCGGTGGATCGCCGTCGTCGAGCGGCGACGCTTCGATCGACGCGTCCGGCGACGACGCGGGTGACATCGACGCGTCCTCCGCGGACGCGAGCGTCGACGCGGCGCCCGACGTCGACAAGTCGGCGACGTGCGCGTCGATGTTCGGCGGCGCGCTCACGAACGCGTTCGGGCGCCTCGACGGCACCGTCGTCGCGGTCGTGCCGCCCGGCGATCCGAAGTGCGCGGTGATGAACGCCACGCACTTGGTCATTCAAGTGCTGATGAACGGCGCGACGTACCGCATGGTCGTCGACGTGTTGTCGAACCGCGCGCCGCCCGACGTCCTCTTCTACGAGATGGATGCGCCGCTCGCCGCAGGCGTGTGGGCCGAGGGATGGCACGCGGGCGCGATGCTCGACTACGTCACGACGCTCAACGTGCACAGCGGCAGCTTCGTCGCGATGCACGAAGCCGACTTGGTCGCGAAGATCACCAGCGAGATCGATCTCGGCGCGAAGATCTCCGTCTTCTCGACGAGCGCCGGCTCGCCGAGCAGCACCCACCTCGTGCACCGCAACTTGCCCGACGCCGACGGCGCGATCGTCATCCGCCCCGACTCGCCGAACCCGCACTACCTTCTCCTTCGCTTCGCGGAGCAGACCTTCTAAGTGCGCTAGGTTCGGATCGTGGATCCGAAGAGCGCGGCGACGCTGCGAAACCGAAGGAAAAAAGCCGCGAAGAAGTGAGCCTCAGCGAGGCTTCGACGCGCCTTTGATCGGCGCGCTGCCCGTCTTCTCTTCCCAACATTTTGGGCAGTACCACTCGACGCGCGGGCGCCCCGACTCGCCGTCGCTGGTCGAGAGTCGCCATCCGCTCGCGGCCATCGTGCTGGTCGACTTCGCGTCCGGCCCCACCGCGCTGCATCCGACACAGACATCTTTCCGTTTCATTCGCAGGACGAGCATAGCTGACAGCTTCGGTGATACGAAGCGAGGCGCATGGCGCCTTACCTCGTTCGCTGGACCCTCGTCGTCGCCATCGCGACGGGCGTCGCGTGCGCCGGCGACGAAGCGCAGTTCAACGTCAAGTACGCGCCCGAGTACACGAAGGCCGGGACCGTCTCCGTGTTCGGGATCTTCAAGGACGGGCGCATGAGCCCCGAGACGTGGGATCTGATCGGCCCGAGCCTACTCACGAAACAAAAGTGCGAGACGGCGTACGGCGTCGATCTCGTCTCGGCGAGCCCGGCGCTCTCCGTGGCGATCGACGACTACGCGCGCGCGAACGGCGTCACCGACGAGCTGCTCGAGCTGCTCGCGCCGGTCGCGAAGGGCGACACCATCATGGTCATCACAGTCGCAGGGCGCCCCCCGCAGATGATCACGCCCGACGGCGGCGCGCCGCGCCCCGCGCCGATGATACGCGGCGGCGGACGCGGACGCGGGCGCATCCCGTACGGATCGAGCGGACGCACGATGAGCGACGGAAACTTGTTCGAAGTCTCGGCCTCGCTCTTCTCGGTTCGACTACGCCGTTCGGTCGCGCTCGTGAGCATGGCGTACTCGGGGCGCGACGTGGAGGTCGCGCTCGCGAAGTTCGCGGTCCGGCTCTCCGAGGCGATCCCCGGCATCGCCTGCGTCGGATGGAACTGGGATGTCCACGTCGACGAGGCGAAGATTCGCAAGCTCTCGGAGGAGTAGCCCGCGCGCGTCAGCCGCGTCGTCGCCTGCGCGCGACGATCGCCAACGCGAGGAAGAGGCCCGCGCCGACGCCTGCGCTCGCGGGGGACGAACGCGCGATCGTCGAGCACGCGCATCCCGAGTCGGCGCTCGACGCGTCGGCTGGGGTCTCGCCGTTCGGTGCTCCCGCGTCGCCTCCGCCCGGTTGCACGCCGCCGTCGCTCGCCGGCGGTCTCCCGTCGCGTCCGACGCACGCGTGGTTGGTGCACACGGGCTTGCTCGCGTCTTTGCAGTCGGAGCTCGCGATGCACTCGACGCACGTCTCGCTCGCGGTGTCGCACGCGGGCTTCGGTGCTTTGCAACTCGCGTTCGTCGTGCAGCCGACGCACTGTCCCTTCTTCGGATCGCTCGCGCCGGTCACGCACGCGGGCGCAGTCGGGTCTTTGCAGTCGGCGTCGCTCGCGCACGCGCGGCACGTGTCGGCGTTCGCGCCCGTCGACTTGTCGCAGACGGGCGTCGCGCCGGAGCAGGTCGTGTCGGCGACGCACGCAACGCACTGCCCGCCCTTGATACTCGCGTGATCGGTCTCGCAGAGCGGCGTCGCGCCGTTGCACGCCACGCCGTTGTCGATGGCCGCGCACGGACGGCAGTTGGGTTGCTGGACGGTCTGCGTGCAGAGCGGCAGACGAAACGCGCTCGCGAGCATGCACCCGCCGTCGTGATTCGAGTACATCTTCTGCACGGTGAAGCCGCCGATCGTCCCCTCGGTGTTGCAGAGGTCTCCGATCTCTTGGCCGCCATCGACGTCGCTGTTCCACGCGATGTTGTCGACGCCGACTTCCATGTCGGTGACCGCTTCGATGAGCTCGTGCGAGTGCACGCTCGTCGAGAGCGTGAAGTTGGCATTCGCACAGTCGCGCGAGAAGTCGGGGTGCACGCCGTACGGAACGCTCTTGCCGCCGATCATCGTCGTGTAGTGGTACGCGTACCAGGTCACGCACGACTGCGATCCGTCGAGCGAGATCGACATGCCGGGCGGGAAGTCGAACATGTAGAGCGCGTTGACGTTGCCCGCTCGATCGACGTCCGGTTGGGGCAAGACCCCGAGTGAGATCTGATGCGCGAGCTCCGCCGCGATCTGGTCGTTGGTGATCCTCGTCGAGGTGAGGCTCGGCGTGATCTTGATCGTCCCGCCGAAGGTGCCGCGTCCGATGTTCTGGTTCGACGTCGTGTGGCCGTCGAGGACGCTCTTGCGCCCGACGGTGTCGTACTGCGAGCCGAGCCAGTCGAAGTACTCGCTGTTGGTGACGGCGGTGTAGAAGGCCGCCATGTCGGTGACCGTCTTCGTCCAGACGTTCGGTCCCCAGAGGACTTGGTAGACCTTCACGTTCGAGATGACCTTGCCGCCGTGATAGACGAGGCGCGCGCCCGGCGCGGTCGGCGAGGTCGGCGACGTCGGCGCCGTCGGCAGCGGCGTTCCCTCAGGCGGCCGGATCGCCATCGCGCCGCGCGGCACGGCGCGAGCGATCGGCGACGGAGCGACCGGCGATTCGTTCGCGAGCGCCGGCCCGGCGACGAGGATCGTGGCGACGATCACGAGCTGCGAAACAAAGCGTCCGGCGACGAATCTCGACGTGGTCTTCATCGAAGCACCCCCTTGCCCAGCGGCATTTGGACGCTCGAATCCTGCGCGCGCACGCCAAACAACTTCAAGTCAACTCTGCATGTAAGTGCAGATTGGTATCAGACGGTGGTCAAGAAATGTCGGCGCGCGGGAACTCTCCGCGCTGGCTGCCCGGAACTCTACGGTGTCACTGCCCGTCGCCCTGAATCGCTCTGCGCACGGCGGCCGCGAGCGAGTCGACCGTGAACGGCTTCGGTAGAAATACGATGCCGTCTCCCTGCGCGACGCTCGCGCGCGTGTAGCCGGACATGCAGACGATCTTGATGTCCGTGCGCTTCGCCGTCACGCGCTCGACGAGCTCTTGACCGGTCATGCCGGGCATCACGAGATCCGTGAGGAGTACATCGATCAGATCGCCGTGCTTCTCGAACAACGCCAGCGCTTCGATGCCGTCGCGCGCTTCGATCACGGTGTATCCCTTGCGCGTCAGCGCCGAGCGCGCGCTTCCACGCACGAGGTCCTCGTCCTCCACGAGGAGGATCGTCTCGTCGCCGCCGATCGCGGTGCCGGGCGGGCGACTCGTGATCACGCCTTCGATCGTGTGACGCGGGAAGTAGACGCGAAACATCGCGCCCTGACCGACCTCGCTGACGACGGCGACGCTCGCGCCGCATCCCATCGCGATCGCGTGCACGGTGGCTAGCCCGAGGCTCGCCCCTTTCCGCGCGGCGTTCGTCGCGAAGAACGGCTCGAACGCGCGCGCCGCTGTCGTCGCGTCCATTCCGATCCCCGTGTCGGTCGCGGAGAGCATGACGTGTTTCCCGGCGGTCGCGCCGGCGTGGGTGCGCGCGTAGCTCTCGTCGAGCTCGACGCTCGCGGTCTCGATCGTCAGCGTGCCGCCGCCGGGCATCGCGTCGCGCGCGTTGATGGCGAGGTTCAACACGACCTGCTGAGCTTGATTCGGATCGACGAAGATCGGTCCGAGGTTCGCGCCGAGCTTCGTCACGAGCTCGACGCGCGCGCCGAGCGTTCGACGAAGCAGCCCTTCCATTCCCTGGATCGATTCGTTCAAATCGATCGGGCACGGATGCACGACCTGTTGCCGCGAGAACGCGAGCAGCTGCTGCGTCAGCGCGGACGCGCGCTCCGCGGCTCGTCGGATCTCTTCGACGTCCTCGCGGGACACGCTGTCGGCGGCGAGATCCTCGAGGAGGATCTCGGTGTAGGTCAGGATCGGCGTGAGCATGTTGTTGAAATCGTGCGCGACGCCGCCCGCGAGCCGCGCGACCGATTCCATCCGCTGCGCCTGACGAAGCCGCTCGTCGCTCCGTCGCCGCGCGCCGACGCGAGCGAGCGCGCGCTCGGCCGCGTGAAGGCGGATGTCGAGATCGAACCCGCTGCCCGACGCGACGCAGACGTCGTCGGCGCCGGCGGCGAACGCTGCCGCGATCTCGGAGGCTTCGACGACAAGGATGACGATGGCTTCGAGTCGCGGATGCGTCGCGCGGATGCGCGCGCAGCACTCTGCGCCAGTCGCGTCCGCAACGCGCGCGTCGATGACGATGACGTCCGGCGTTCGCGCCTGGATGGCGAGGAGGGCGCGCGCCGTGTCTTCGACGTGGACGACCTCGTGCTTCGACTCGGCGAGGCTCTGCTTTGCACGTCGGGCGCCGGCTCCGTCGTTCGCGACCAACAACGTTCGCGTCAACACCATGCGCCCCCCTCGGCCTTCTCACGGTACCACACGCATGGTCGGCCCCTCGGCTCGCACGCAGCGCGCCGCGCGTGTAAAGTGCGTCCCCCCGCGCGCGGTCACACCGCCGCTCGCATCCCATCGCCCGGAGGTAGTCACGTGGCCAGGTTCATCGACGAGCTCAAACGGACCCACCATTGCGGAGAGCTCCGCGCATCCAACGAAGGGGCCGAAATCGTGCTCTTCGGCTGGGCGGCGAATCATCGCGATCACGGCGGGTGCGTCTTCGTCGATTTGCGCGACCGCGAAGGGATCACCCAGCTCGTCTTCGATCCGGATCTCAAAGGGCACGGCGATGGGCCGAAGCAGGCGTATGACGCGGCGCAGGCCGTGCGCAGCGAGTGGGTCATCGGCATTCGCGGCGTCGTCGTCAGCCGCGGTGCGAACAAGAACCCGCGCCTCGCCACGGGCGAGATCGAAGTGCGCGTCGTCGAGATGACGATCTTCAACAAGGCGGACACTCCGCCGTTCGAGATCGCCGACAAGATCGACACCGGCGAAGAGAAACGACTCCAGTACCGCTACCTCGATCTGCGACGCGCGCCACTCCAGCACATGCTTCGCGTGCGACACCGCATCAACCAGATCACGCGCCGCTACTTCGACGAGGCCGGCTTCCTCGAGCTCGAGACGCCGGTCATGGTGAAGTACACGCCCGGCGGCGCGCGCAACTTCCTCGTGCCGAGCCGCATGAACGCGGGGAAGTTCTACGCGCTCGCCGAGAGCCCGCAGCTCTTCAAGCAGCTCTACATGGTCGCGGGCTTCGATCGCTATTTCCAGATCGTGAAGTGTTTTCGCGACGAGGATCTTCGCGTCGATCGCCAGCCGGAGTTCACGCAGATCGACGTCGAGATGTCGTTCGTGAACCAGGACGACGTGTTCAAGGTGATGGAGGGGCTCGTCTTCCGGATCTGGGAGACCGTCCTCGGCATCGACTTGAAAAAGCAGTACCCGAGCGGGCGGTTCCCGCAGATGCCGTTCGAAGAGTCGATGGCCCACTACGGCAACGACAAACCGGATCTGCGCTTTGGGATGCCGCACAGTGACGTCACTGCGCAGGTCATCGAGCACGGAGGCGGCGGTATCGTGTTCTGGAAGCCGATCGCCGACAAGTTCACGAGCGGCGAGTACCGGCGTGATCTCCCGGCGGAGATCGTGAAGGCGCTGCGCGTTCCGGCGGAGCACGCGAGCAAGCTGTCGCGCGCCGAGCTCGACAAGCTCGAAGACTTCGTCAAGGGCATGGGATCGAAGGGGCTCGCGCGCGCGAAGGTCGACGCCGAGGGGAACTGGCTGCAGTCGCCGCTCGCGAAGACGATCACCCCCGAGCTCCGCGCCGCCATCAATACGGCCGTCGGCGCGAAGGACGGCGATCTCGTCTTCTTCCAGTTCGGTCGCGAGTCGGTCGTGCAGACCGTCATGGCGAACCTGCGCATTCACCTCGCGAAGAAGCTCGGCCTCATTCCCGAGAACGGACACGGCGGCAAGTTCGAGTTCCTCTGGGTCGTGAACCCGCCGCTCTTCGAGTACGACGAAGAGCGAAAGGGCTGGGCCACCGCGCACCACGCGTTCACTCGACCGCACGACGACTGCCTCGAGCTCCTCGAGAAGGATCCGGGCAAGGTGCTCTGCTACCGGTACGATCTCGTGCTCAACGGCGTCGAGATCGGCGGCGGATCGATCCGCCTTCACGATCCCGCGGTGCAGGCCAAGGTGTTCCGTGCGCTCGGCATCAACGACGAGGACGCACGGCAGAAGTTCGGGTTCTTGCTCGACGCGCTTCGTTTCGGCGCGCCGCCGCACGGTGGGATCGCGGTGGGAATGGATCGCCTCGCGATGCTCCTCGCCGGCGCCGACAGCTTGCGCGACGTCATCCCGTTCCCGAAGACGCAAAAAGGGACCGACCTGATGACCGACGCACCGGGCAAGGCCGACGCGCCGCAGCTCGCCGAGCTGAAGATTCGAGTGGTAGAATCGAACACGTGAAGACTCGGCTCGCGTGCGCTCCGCTCGCGTTCGCCGTCTCGCTCGCCGCGTTCGTCGTACTCGTGGGCGCGTGCAAAGGCGACGCGACGCACATCTTCTCTGCGCGTCGCTTCGATCCGGCGCGCGCGTGCCTCGATCGCTACGCCGCGGTCGACGTCGTGAGCGGCGACGACACCGGCAACGCGTGCGCGCTCGTGTGCATCGCGAACGCGAACGAATATTACGTGACGCGGCAGTGCGCGCCGTACCCGCCGCTCTTCGGCGTCTGGTCGAGCGACGCGGGCACAATCGATCCGGTGTGCGCGAGCGCGCTCGCGACCTACACGCGCGGCGACACGTGCGACGGCGACGCCGGCGTCATCCACGGAGACGGCGGCGTCGCGAACGACGCGAGCATCGCCAGCGACGCGAGCGACGCGGCGACGGAGTGACCCTTACTCGTCGTCGTGACCGCCGCTCGGCGGCACGAACGGCGTTCCACCGCCGCCCCCGCCTCCGCCGCCGCCGCCCCCGGGCTTGCCGCCCATGCCCATCGGTCCGCCGCGCGGCTTGTCCAAGCTCGCTGCGAGCTTGTCGCGCTGATCCGCCTTGATGATGGCGAGGAGCGCGGTCGTGAACTGAACCTGCTGATCGATCATGTCGTGCGGCTTTTTGCCCGGCATCATCGACAGGTCGAGCTTCTTCGCGTCAAAGCCGTCCTTTTCGAACGCGGCGAGCAGCGCTTCCAGGCGCTTCTTTCCGTCGCCGCGCATCGCGTCGATCGCGGCAGGCGTGGGCTGCTTCGCGAGGAGCGCGCCAACCGCCTTCTGCTGCGCGTCGTCGAGGCCGAGCTCTTTCGTCATCCGATCGAGCCGGCGCTTGTTCCAGTCGGCCGCGCCGCCGTCGGGCATCTGCATTTTCGGATCGTCGTCGTGCGCCGCCGCCTTCGCGCGGACGGCGGTGGCGAGCGCCTTTCGCTGCGGTGCTTCGAGCGCGGCGTAGAGCGCGTTGAGCGCTTCGGTCTCTCTGTCCTGGCGGGCCTGCGCCGCCTTGTCGATCGCGGCGTAGTGCGCGGTCATCTTCGCCGCGTCGATCTTGCCGGCTTTGACACCCGCGATCATGTCGTCGTGCACCCCCTTGAACTCCGCCATCGTCGCGGCCGGATCGTCTTTCTTCAGCGTGTCGTCGATCTTGTCGAGCGCCGCCTTCTGCGGATCTTTCAGGTCGGTGACCTCGCGCGCGGCGCGGATCAGCATGCTGGTCATCCCGCCGCCGCGGCGCTCGCCACCCGGTTTCGCCGACGCAGACGGCACCGCCGATGCGGAGGCGACGGCCGACGCGGACGCCGATGCGCTGGGCGCGGTGACGGGCGCGCTGGCGCTCGCGGCAGGTCCGTCGCCGCTGCTCGATTTGTCGCAGGCGAGGAACGAGAGGGCGGTCATTGGAACGACGAAGAGGAGCGCCTTGTTTTTCATGGCCGGCGAGCTTCTCACAACCGAGCGAACTATCAAGGCGGACACGCGCGCTGTCGCTCGCGCCGACACGTGTCACTCCGTGCACGCGAAGAGCAGCGATTCGACAAAAGCACGCGCGACGCGCGGGGAATGACAGCGGACGAGAAAGGGTGCGCGCATCCCACCATGCTTTCTACCGCCTTCACTTCTCCTCAATCACATACGCGCAAAAATCCCAGCGTTCCATCGATCCATACAGAGTCGCGGTAATGCTGCAGGCTCAGCGCCGATCGGACGCCTTCGCCCCACTCGATATCCCAAGTAGGACGACCCGCGACCAAACTGCAGCAAAATCGTTGTCCTACCTTGATTGTCCGATTCTTGTACATCATGTTGGCTCTTCCGTTCTTGGGCAGCGAACCGTTCTGTTCGTAAGCCGCGAATCGCCCCCATTCGCAGAGGAGAACTAGATGCGATCGTTTTTGATGGCGTCGTGCACGGTTGCGTTCGCTGCTCTGGCCGCATGCAGCAGCAACACGTCGACTGCCCCTTCGGAGACCTCCGAAGCGGCGTCGGCAAAGAAGTTCGTGAAGAAGGTCCCGCAGAGCAACAACCCGTACACGTTGTTCGAGACGTTGCAGGTTCGGCCGCTCGCGCTGTCGCCGGACGGCAGGTTTCTCTATGCGGTGAACACGCCCGACAATCGGCTCGAGATCTTTCGAGTCACGGGTCATCACCTCCAAGCCGTCGCTTCGGTCGCCGTCGGCCTCGAGCCGGTCGCGGTCGCGGTGCGATCCGACGACGAGGTGTGGGTCGTCAATCATCTCTCCGACTCCGTGAGCATCGTGCGCACGGGCGAAGGATGGGACGCGCGTGTGGTGCGTACGCTGCAGGTCGGCGACGAGCCGCGTGACATCGTGTTCGCGGGGGCGGCACACGATCGAGCGTTCATCACGACGGCGCACCGCGGACAGAACTCGCCGGACGATCCGGATCTCTTCGCCAACGTCGGCCGCGCCGACGTCTGGGTGTTCGACGCAGCGAATTTGGGGAGTGCGCCCGGCGGCGAACGACTGGCGAAGATCACGTTGTTCACCGACACGCCGCGCGCGCTCGCGGCGTCGGCCGACGGCAAGACGGTCTACGCGGCCGGATTCTTCTCGGGCAACCAGACGTCGATCGTCTCGCAAGACGCCGTCGCGCGCATGTACCCGAACGGCATGCCGCCGCCTGCGTACATCGTGCTCGGTGGACAGATCGTTCCGCAGCCGCCGACAGGGCTGATCGTGAAATGGAATGGGACGCATTGGGTCGACGCCTACGGGACGATCTTCGATCCGTTCGTGAAGGTGCGGCTACCCGACAAAGACGTCTTTGCGATCGACGCATCGGCGAATCCACCGGCGGCAGTGGCCAATGGCGCGTTCGCGCACGTCGGGACGACGCTCTTCAACATGGCCGTCAATCCGAAGAACGGAAAGGTCTATGTCTCGAACACCGACGCGCACAACGATGTTCGGTTCGAAGGACATACGCCCGGCTTCACGTCGGTCCGTGGCAACATCGTCGACAGTCGGATCTCGGTCGTCGATCCGGCGACGAGCGGCGTCATCGCCGCCAACCTGAACACGCACCTCGATCACACCGCCGGGACGGGCGACGCTTCGCTCAGCATGGCGTTCCCGCAGGATCTCACGGTGTCGAGCGACGGAAAGAGCCTCTACGTCGTCGCACAAGGCTCGAGCAAGCTGGCGATCTACGACACCGCGGCGCTCGAAGCGGGCACCGCGACGCCGAACGCCGCGAATCAAGTCGCGCTCGCTGGCGGCGGCCCCACGGGCGTCGTCATCAACGAGCACCACGGGCTCGCGTTCGTGCTCACGCGCTTCGACAACTCGATCTCGGTGGTCGACATCGGGCAGCGGCGCGAGGTCTCGCACGTCGGGATGTTCAACCCCGAGCCGGCGAGCGTCACTGCAGGCAGACAATACTTGTACGACGCACGCAAGACGTCGGCTCTCGGCGACCAGGCATGCGCGAGCTGCCACATCGGCGGCGACAACGACGGTCTCGCGTGGGACCTCGGCAATCCGGGCGGCGGGCCATTGCCCATTACGACATTGGCTGCGCAAGAGTCCGACATTCAGACGATCCCCAAGGCGCCGCTCGCTGCGCTCTTCGGCACCCAGCAGATCGGGTACATCTTCGCGGCGTACCAGCCGTCGAAGGGACCGATGACGACGCAGAGCCTTCGCGGCATGGACAACCACGGCGCGATGCACTGGCGCGGTGATCGCAACGGCGCCGTTCAGCAGACGGGCGCGCCGTTCCTCAACAACGGCAGCCCGGTCGTTTCGGCGCAGCCGAACGCGGGTATCTTCGACGAGTTCAACGCGTTCATGTCGTTCAACGTCGCGTTCCCGGGTCTCGTCGGCAACGCCGCGCAGCTGAGCACGGCGGACATGACGGACTTCACGAACTTCATCCTCCAGGTCTCGTACCCGCCGAACCCGCTTCGCAACCTGGATGACAGCCTCACGCCGACGCAGCAAGCGGGCGCGGCGTTCTACTTCAACAACTCGAACGGCACCGAGCTGCCGAGCGATCGATTCCACAACTGCAACGGGTGCCACACGCTGGATCGCGCCGGCAACACCGGAGCGTCACCGCATCCGGGCTTCTTCGGGACCAGCGGTCGGCTCGCGTTCGAGAACGAGTCGCAGATCTTCAAGGTGCCGCACCTCCGCAACATGTACCAAAAGGTCGGTATGTACGCCTCGGCGCCCGACCAGGTGCACTCGGTCGCGTCGGTCATTCCGCCGCTCAATCCGCCCGCCGACGGCGTGAAGGGATTCGGCTATCAGCACGACGGCGCAACCGCGACGATCGAGCACTTCCTCACGGCGTTCGTTTTCGTGCAGACGACGGTCCCGGTGAACTTCGCCGGCATCAACAACATCCCGCCCAACCCGGTCGGCATTCCGCTATTTGCCAATCCGGCCTATCCTCTCAATCCGGCCTTTGGGATCTCGACCGCCGGACTCCAAATTCGCGGCGAAATGGGGTCGTTCGTTCTGTCGTTCGTCTCCAACATGCGTCCTAT
>JBBQXV010000079.1:0-31386 GCA_038209335.1 Polyangiales bacterium
ATGCGTCCAGAAGGTCACCGCCACGTCCGGCCGCGCCAGATCCTCCGCGGTCGCAAGGCCCATCCTCACGGCGATCGGCGTGATCGCGATTGCAACGCGACCGCGCGCGTCCGGCGCGAGACCTTCGAGGCGCGGCAAGACGAACGGAAGCGCGGCGCCGCCGAGCGCGACGAGCCGAAGCGTTGCGGCAGTCTGTTGCTCGTCGGCAGCGACGATGTGCGCGAGCGCGTCGTCGGCGCGCGATGCGACGTCGGCCGGTGTCGAGTTGAAGAAGCGCGGGAGATCGAGGAAGCGCGCGCGGCGCAGCTCGGCCGCGGTGCGAATCGACTCCGCGTCGCCGCCGCGACCGAACGCGCTCGCCGCAGGATCGGGGAGGAGCGTCGTGAGGAAAAACACGACGAGGCTGATCCCGAAGAGCGTCGGGATGGCCCAAAGAATCCGCCGGATCGCGAACCTCAGCATCGTGCGGGTCCGACTATCGCACGACCCGACGTCGACGTAGCCTCCCCGCGATGAGCTCCGAAGATCTACGCGCCCGCGCCGAGCGTTGGGCCTCCGACGATCCCGATCCGACCACCCGCGACGAGATCGCCGCGCTCCTCGCGCGCTTCGAAAAGGACGACGCCGTCGCGACCGATCTCGCCGACCGATTCGCCTGCGCGCTCGAGTTCGGCACGGCCGGCCTTCGCGGCGTCATCGGCGCAGGGCCGAACCGCATGAACCGCGCGGTCGTCCTTCGCACGACGTGGGGGCTCGCGCACGAGCTCGTCGCGAACGTGCCTGACGCGGCGAAGCGCGGCGTCGTCGTTGGTTACGACGGGCGCCGCCTCAGCCGCGAATTCGCCGAAGACACCGCGTGCGTTCTCGCCGCGGCCGGCGTGCGCGCGCATCTCTTTCCGACGCTCGGCCCGACGCCGCTCATCGCGTTCGCGGTGAAGCATCTCGGCGCGGCGGGCGGCGTCATGGTCACCGCGAGCCACAACCCTCCCGAGTACAACGGCTACAAAGTCTACTGGGGCAACGGCGCGCAGATCATCCCGCCGATCGACGGCGCGATCGCGAAGCGCATCGACCTAGCCCCGGCCGCACGCGCGGTCCCGCGACTCTCGCTCGACGACGCGCGCGCAGGCGACCTCGTCGCGGACGTCGCAGCGCCCGTCACGCGCGCGTACCTCGACGCCGTTCGCGCGCTCGCGGTTCATCCGCGCGAAGGCGATCGCGCGCTCTCGATCGTGTACACGCCGATGCACGGCGTCGGCGACGAGCTCGCCCGCGTCGTGCTTGCCGAGGCGGGCTTCGCGAACGTCACGTCGGTGCCGGAGCAGCAGCGGCCGGACGGCGCGTTCCCGACCGTCGCGTTCCCGAACCCCGAGGAAAAAGGCGCGATGGACCTCTCGTTCGCGCTCGCGCGAAAGCTCCGCGCGGATCTCGTCCTCGCGAACGATCCCGACGCCGATCGCCTCGCGGTCGCCGTTCCGCTCGCGTCGTCGCCGACCGGTTTTCATCAGCTCACCGGAAACCAAGTCGGCGTCTTGCTCGGTCACTACCTGCTCACCGAGCGCGTCACGACGCGCCCCGCCGCGCGCCTCGTCCTCGCCTCGATCGTCTCGTCGCCGCTCCTCGGTCAGATCGCGCGCGCGCTCGGCGCTCGCTACGAAGAGACGCTCACCGGCTTCAAGTGGATCGCGAACCGAGCGATGGATCTCGAGCGCACCGAGTCGCTCGAATTTCTCTTCGGCTACGAAGAGGCGCTCGGGTACACCGCGGGCGACGTCGTGCGCGACAAGGACGGGATCAGCGCGGCGATGCTCGTCGCGGAGGTCGCGGCGATGTCGCGCGCGCGCGGTCGGACGATCCTCGACGAGCTCGAGACGATCGCGCGGCGCTACGGCCTCTTCGTCAGCTCGCAAGTGAACGTGACGCGCAAGGGGACGAGCGGCGTCGCGGAGATCGCGTCGATCATGGCGCGTCTCCGCGCGGCGGCGCCGAAGAAGATCGGCGCGCACGACGTCGAGGCGATCAGCGACTTCGATTCGCAGCGTCGCATCGTCGTCGCCACCGGCGCGTCGAGCGTGCTCGCGCTCCCGAAGAGCAACGTCCTCGTCTTCGAGCTCGCCGGAGGAAGTCGCGTCATCGCGCGACCGAGCGGGACGGAGCCCAAGGTGAAATTCTACTTCGACGTACGCGAGGCGATCGCCGACGGCGAGCCGCTCGACCAAGCCGAGACGCGCGCGAACGCGGCGGCGAAGGAGCTCGCCGACGCCTTCGTGGCCCTTGCCGGGACCGCTTTGGGAACCGCGCGCGCTTGACAATGCACGCTTTTCCGCCCATAAAGCCGCCCCCGCATCCCTCGGGCACCCAACGGCGCGTCAGTAGCGTACCGGCCTCGTTCGGGAGCGGTTTCAAGGAAGACTCGTCATGCCGAAGATGAAGACGAAAAAGGCCGCGAAAAAGCGGTTCCGCATCAGCGGAAGCGGCAAGGTTCGCCGCCCCAAGGCCGGCGGAAATCACGGGATGCAGGAGAAGTCGCGCAAGCGCGTTCGCCGCCTGCGCAACAACGACATGGTCGACTCCACCATGGAGAAGCACGTCAAACGCATGCTTCCTTACGGCTGATAGAGGAGACGACCAATGCCCCGCGCTAAAAAAGGCTTTAAAGCCCGCCGCCGTCGCAACAAGATCCTGAAGCTCGCAAAGGGCTTCCACTCCGCGCGCTCGCGCCTCTTCGCCTACGCGAAAGAGGTCGTGATGAAGTCGTGGGTCTACGCGTACGCCCACCGCAAGCGCAAGAAGCGCGACTTTCGTCGTCTCTGGATCGCGCGCATCAACGCTGCGGCGCGCACCAACGGCACGACGTACTCGCGCCTCATGCACTCGCTCAAGAAGGCCAACATCGGCCTCGATCGCAAGATCCTGAGCGACCTCGCGATCGCCGACGCCGCTACGTTCGGTCAGATCGTCAAGAACGCCGGCACCGCCGGTTAGTCCGGCGTCGCCAAAACCACGCGATCACCGGGACGAGCGTCCACCACGACGGCGTGCTGTCGTGGGTGACGCCGCAGCTTCCGCATCGGCGCATCGGCGACTGACCTTCGCTCGCGGGAACCGCGGCGTCTGGCGTCGACGGCACCGGTGCGGGCGCGGGCAAGAACATCTCGAAGAACGGCGGCGTCGCTCCGGCGACCGGATCGGCGAGCGCGATCGGGTGCGACGCATACCGCGTCGCCAGCGTGCCGTCCGACGTCCCCCACCGACCGCGCAGCGGCACGTCGCACGACGTCGAGCCCGTCCACGGATGACGGACGACATATTTTGGAACGACGCGCGTCGCCTTGCCCGCCGATCGCAGCGTCACGTCGCCCGACGTTGCGTCGCCTCGAAGACGAACGCGCGAGAGCTGCCACGTCGGCGTGTTCCGCGCCCAGTCGCGCCGAAAGCCGAGCGACAAGCTCACGGGTCCCGGTGTCGGCTTCTGCTCCATGGTGAGGCGACCGAGGCGCTCGACGACGCAATCTTCCGCGCGGCGATCGCTCACGTTCGATTCGACGACGGCGACGTTCGCGAGCGCGCCGCTGGCGAGCGCGTCGAGCTTCACGGTGACGTTGCCTTCGTTGACGCACTCGTCGAGGTTGCTCGCGCGAATCGCGTCGGCGATCGCTTGCTCGGTTGCCGAGAGCTTGCGGCCGCGCTCCCCGGGAAAGATCGACGGCGATCCACGAAACGATCCGAGCGCGAGGCCGCCGCCCGGGATGATGTTGCCGCCGAATGTCGCGAGGTCGGCGCGATCGAGCGGGCGCGATGGGCAATCGCGGCAGTGAGGCGCTTCGTCGACGTACTCGGTGACGGCGGCGCGGCCGATCTGCGCGCGGTCGAGGAGCGCGGAGTAGAAGAGCCCCGGCGATTGCTTCGCGACGTCGCCGACGTCGGTGCCTTCGGCGAGGAACGTGTTCTCCGCGCCGGCGACATCGTAGCGATTCTCACGCGCGAGGATGTGGAGCACGACGTCGGCGAATCCGTTCGGAGAGATCGCGAGCGCGCCGAGACGAAAGGGGAGGGCGCCGAGCGCCTTGGCGACGTGAACGCGAAGCGGCGGGAGCGACGCGCCATCCCCGACGAAGACGAGCTTCGACGGATCGATGCGCGCGACGACGAAGCGCATGTCGGCGTAGCTCTGGAGAACCGCGTCGGCGCCGGGCGCGAGCGCGAGCTTCTCCCGCGCGAGGAGCACGCGAAGCGCCGCGACGTCCGCGACGATCGAGACCGACGCGCCGGTCGGCACGAGGTGCGTCGGATGCATACTCATATCGCCGAGGCCGATCCCTTCCCACGATCCGCCCCCTTCGCCGACTCCGGACGAGTCGAGCGTCGGCTCGCCGCGCGCGCTGCACGGATCCTGTTCCCACAGCTCGACGAGGCGTGGCGCGTCGGCCTCGGCGAGTCGATCGACGACGTCGCGCGGAACGAACGCGATGTCCTTCGTCGTGATCGCGCCGGCGACGCCGACGATGAACGCGAACGGCTTCTTCGGTCCGCGGTAGTGCGGCGCGATCGTGAGGACGGTGTGATCTTTGTCGGTCATCACGACGACGTGCGCCGCGTCGCTCGTGAGAAGATCGCCCGGTGCGCCCGCGAAGAACGCCGGCATCGCGCGCGTGGTCGGCGCGACGGCGATCGACGCGGCAGCGAACGTTGCGGCGAACGCGAACCGTGGGACCGAGCGGCGATGCACGTGGCATCGTCGCCCATGCGTGACACACCATCAAGACGGCGCTAAGGAGCCGCACGTCATCGTGCCTTGTCGCAGACCCATGACCCGTCCGTCCACGCGATCGTGCGTCGCGCTCGCGGCCTCGATCCTCGCGGCGTGCGTCTCTGCGGCGTGCGGTCTGTCGCTGTCGGGAACGGCGGCGTCGTCCGACGACGCGGGTGCGATGGGCGACGGCGCGGCGACCGACGGCACGATGCTCGCGGACGGCGCGTCGCCGACGAACGACGGCGGCACCGACGCGATCGACGCACCTTCGATGGCCGACACCGCGATCGACGCTCCACGCGACGCGCCGTGCGTGCCGTTCGACGCGGGGCTCAACGGTCCGCTCGCGCTCTCGGCGTTCGCGTTGAAGGGCAACTCGATCTACGACAACAACGGCGACGGCAAGATCACCCTCACGAACAGCAACAACCACGAGCACGGCGCGGCGTGGTACCCGGCCCAGCTCCCGCCCGTCGCTGGCTTCGACGTGACCTGGACGTTGCGCGTCGGTCCCGGCGACACGTCGGGCGACGGCCTCGTGTTCGCGGTGCTTCAGGCGGGCGGCGTTCCCGGAGTAGGCGACGACGGCGACGGCGTCGGGCTCCGCAATCTTCCGACCTCCGACGGCGGCACGGTCTCGGGATTCGCCGTCGTGCTCGACACGTACAAGACGGCGACCGACAACACCGACCTCGGACCGACGACGCTCAAGCTCGTCGCGATGCCCGGCTTCGTCATCGTGACCGGCGTCGCGATCCCGTTCGCGATCAACGACGGCAACATCCACGCGATCGACGTCTCGTGGCGCGCGCCGAGCACGTTGACGGCGACGTTTCGCGGAGGCGATGCGGGCACGTTCCGCGCGACCTCGACGAACGACGCGCGCCTCACGGTCGGCGGGCGCGCCTACTTCGGGTTCACCGGCGCGACCGGCGGCAGCTCCGACTCGCACAACGAGATCGCGGGCATCACGATCGTCCAGATCTGCAACTGACGAGCTACCCGCGAACCCGCCTCGATCGTCGCCGTCGAAGCGAGTTGTGCTAGCACTCGGCGCATGTCCGCCGATGCTTCGGGGCCCCAGTCGTCGATCGCGTCCGCCCTAGTCGCGCTTCGCGGTCAGTTCGCGGCGCGCTTCGCGGCGGCGACGACCGAGCAGATCTTGCGCGACGAGAACGCGAAGGTCCTCGGCAAGAAGGGCGAGCTCACCGCGATCCTGAAGCAGATGGGCGCGGTCCCGGGCGACGCACGCAAAGCGATCGGCGAGAAGGTGAACGCGCTGAGGCAAGAGGTCGAAGCGGCGTTCGCCGCGCGCCTTGGCGAGCTCGCGAAGGCCAAGCGCGACGCCGAGCTGAACGCGCGCCCCTTCGACATCACCCTCCCCGCACGTCCCATCGCGACGCTCGGCCACAAGCATCCGATCGCGATCGTTCGCGAAGAGATCGTCGACGTCCTCCGCTCACTCGGGTTCGCCGTCCACGACGGCCCCGAGGTCGAGCTCGAAGAGAACAACTTCACGAAGCTCGGCTTCCCGCCCGATCACCCGGCCACCGACATGCAGGACAGCTTCTGGACGACGGGCGGCCTCTTGCTCCGCACGCACACGAGCAACGTCCAGGTCCGCGCCATGACGACGAAGAAGCCGCCGATGGCGATCATCGGGCCGGGCACCGTCTATCGACGCGACGACGATGCGACGCACTCGCCGATGTTTCACCAGATCGAAGGCTTCCTCATCGACGAGCACGTCTCGTTCGCCGAGATGAAGGGGACCATCACCGAGTTCGCGTCGCGCATGTTCGGCGAAGGGACACCGACGCGCTTCCGCCCCAGCTATTTTCCGTTCGTCGAGCCCGGCGCCGAGTTCGACGTCGGATGTGCATTCTGCAAGCTTCCCGACGGAACGCGCGCCGGCTGCGCCGTGTGCAAGAAGACCGGGTGGATGGAGCTCGGCGGCTGCGGGATGGTGCATCCAGTCGTCTCCGAGGCGTGCGGCATCGATCCCGAGAAGTACACCGGCTTCGCGTTCGGCTTCGGCATCGATCGCATCGCGATGCAGCGTTACGCCGTGCCGGACATTCGCCTGATGTTCGAGAACGATCCGCGCTTTCTGACGCAGTTCTAGCTTTCTGGAAAAGGGAACCGACGATGTTGGCTTCGCTGCAGTGGCTTCGTTCGCTCGTGCCCGCGCTCCCCGACGATGCGCGCGAGGTCGCGGCGCGCTTCACGGGCGGCGGGCTCGAGGTCGAAGCGATGCACGCGTACGGCGAGGGCGCGGCGGCGTGCGTCGTGGCGCGCGTCGTCGGCGTACGCGCGCATCCGGCGAAGAGCGGGCTCAAGCTCGTGATGGTCGATCGCGGCGGTGGGCAGCAAGAGGTCGTGTGCGGCGCGCCGAACGTGCCCGACGTGGGCGGGCTCGTCGTGCTCGCGCCGCTCGGGACGCATCTCCCCGCAAAGGGGATGACGATCGAGCGCCGCGCGATCGGCGGCGTGACGAGCGAAGGGATGCTGTGCAGCGAGCAAGAGCTCGGGCTCTCCGACGAGAGCGACGGCATCATCGTGCTTCCGAGCGATCTCGCTGCGCCGGGGACGCCGCTCCCGAAGGCCGAGCCGGGCGTCCGCGATACGATCTTCGAGATCGGTCTCACGCCGAATCGACCCGACGGGCTCGGGCACATCGGCCTCGCGCGCGAGCTCGCGGCGCTCTTCGGCGTGCCGTTCGCGCTTCCGGAGATCGCCGCGGCGCCGCGCACGTTCGCGGATCCGATCGAGTCGCTCGTCACCGTTCGCATCGACGACGCCGAGCGCTGCGCGCACTTCGGAGCGCACGCGGCGTTCGACGTCACCGTCGGTCCGTCGCCGCTGTGGGTTCGCTATCGCCTCTCGTCGCTCGGCGTGCGATCGATCTCGAACGCGGTCGACGTGACGAACCTCGTGATGCTCGAGTACGGACATCCGCTGCACGCGTTCGACTACGACAAGGTCCGCGGCAAGACGATCGTGGTGCGCCGCGCGAAGGAGGGCGAGAAGCTTCGCACGCTCGACGACGTCGAACGCACGCTCGTCGCCGACGACTTGGTCATCTGCGACGGCGAAGGTCCGGTCGGTCTCGCCGGCGTGATGGGCGGTGGCGACAGCGAAGTGTCGGCGACGACGAAGCGCGTCCTCCTCGAGTGCGCGTACTTCGATCCGCGCGGCGTGCGGCGAACATCGCGCCGTCACGCGCTCCACACCGAGGCGAGTCATCGCTTCGAGCGCGGCGTCGATCACGGCGACACGCTGCGTGTCCTCGCGCGCGCGGCCGAGCTGACGGCGAGGCTCGGAGGCGGCGCCGCGGCGACCGTGCCCAAGCTCTTCGAGGCGCGCGCGATCCCGAAGCGCACGGCGTCACTCCGCAACGCGCGCATCGGACAGCTCCTCGGCGCGCCCGTCGCGCGCGACGAAGCGACGGCGATCCTCGGTCGCCTCGGTCTCGCGATGCGCGGCACGAAGGACGGCGCCGACGAGTTCGACATCCCGACGCACCGTCCCGATTTGTCGCGCGAGGTCGATCTGATCGAAGAGGTCGCGCGCGTGCGCGGGCTCGACAAGATCCCGACGGTGCTCCCGGCGATCCGTCCGACGATCGAAGGGCCGACGCAGGAATCGCAGTGGCGTCGCGCGCGTGAAGCCGCGGTGGAGATCGGCCTCAGCGAAGCGCTGACGTACGCGTTCGTCGCGCCGCGCGAGCTCGAAGTGCTCGGCGCGCCGGCGGCGAAGATCATCCTGAAGAATCCGATCAACGAGCAACAGTCGGTCATGCGAACGAGCATGCTTCCGGGGCTCCTCGAAGCGGTCGGACGTGCGCGCCGTCACGGGGAGCGCGACGTGCGCCTCTTCGCGGTCGGCGCGATCTTCCTCGGCGGCGGCGGCGAGCGCGAGCTCCCCGAAGAGCGAATGAGCTTCGCTGCGGTGCTCGCCGGCGAGCGCCCATCGTACCTCGCCAAGCCCGAGGCGGTCGACGTGTGGGACGCCAAAGGGCTCGCCCTCGCGATGATCGAACGCCTCGTGCGACGCGACGCGCGCGTCACGGCGTTCGCGAGCGACGTGCGCCCGTCGCATCTTCACCCGCGCGGCGCGGCGGCGATCACCGTCGAAGCCGACGGCGCGGACGTCGTCGTCGGTCGGCTCGGCGTTCTGCATCCCGATGTCGTCGACGCGCTCGACGTCGGCGGTGACGTCGTCGTCGTGGAGATCGATCTCGCGGCTGTCGAGAAGCTCGGTGGGCTCGCGAAAAAGTATGCGACGATCCCGCGTTTCCCCGCGAGCACACGCGACGTGGCGCTCGTCGTCCACGACGACGTGGCCGCGGGCGACGTCGAGCGCGCGGTGCGCGACGCGGCGGGCGCGCTCGGCGCCGAGGTGCGCCTCTTCGATCGCTTCGTCGGTGGCGCGGTCCCGGCCAACCACGCGAGCCTCGCGTTTCACGTGGTCTACCGCGCGGCGGATCGCACGCTGACCGACGCGGAGGTCGACGCGCAGCACGCGAAGGTCATCGCGGAGGTCGGCAAGCGCTTCGGCGCGACGTTGCGGGCGTAGCGCGCTCACGCCGCGCGACGTCTCGTGACTAGTCGATGACGAACGTCCACTCGACCGTGATGCTCGGCTTCTTCTTGAAGTCGGGAGCCTTGACCGCGCGAAACTTCGTCGCGACGCACGCGCCCGTGGGTGTCCCTTCGTAAGGCACGCCGACGACGCGCGCCGACGTCGCCGCGCCGCTCGCCGCGAAGGTGATCTCGACGTGCCCCGCGCCTCGCGGTCCGCGCGGCGTCTTGCATTTGACGACGTCGACCTTCGTATCGGAGAGCGTCCGCAGGATCGCGCCGCGCTCGTGATCCATGTCGGGGTCCCCCTCGTTCTGCGGATCGCAGTTCTGAAGCCCGAGCTCCGGACGCCCCCACGACGCGCACGGATCGCCGTTGCCGCGCGGCTCGAACTTCGGCAGTGGACGTCCGTCGGCGACGCAGAGCTCCGCGACGGGATGCGATCCCGCAGGGCACGCCGACATCTCGCCCGCCTCGGGTTGCACGAGCGGCGCCACGTCGACGACGTGCGTCGCGACGACGGCCGGCGCGTGCACGGCGGGCACCTCGGCCGCACAGCCCGCGACCGCGCAGCCGACCGTCATCCAGACCACGATCCGCATCTCGGTTCGGACATCGTTCACGCGCTCATTCTTTGGACTAGGATGGCGCTTCGATGAACATCGCGGAGCCGGCCGTCCAACGAAGCCTCGTCGGCGCGGTGCTTTGTCGTCGCTACCGGCTCACGCGGCGCCTCGGCGATGGCGGAATGGGCGAGGTCTACGCGGTCGACGAGGTCGACGGCGGCAGCACGCAGAAGCTCGCGGTGAAGATCCTGCTCCCGGAGTTCCTCGCCGAACCGACCGTCCTCTCGCGCTTCCTCGACGAAGCGCGCACTTGCCAGCGTCTCATCCATCCGAACATCGTCCGCGTCTTCGAGTGCCTCACCGCCGAAGACGGCAGCCCGTTCATCGTGATGGAGCTGCTCGAAGGGGTTCCCCTCAGCGCGTACACGCAAAACGGCGGTCGCGTGCCGATGACGCAAGCGGTTCCGATCCTCCAAGGCATCCTCGCCGGCCTCGCTGCCGCGCACGCACAGCAAATCGTTCACCGCGATCTCAAACCCGAGAACGTTTTTCTCACGCGCTCGAGCGCGAAAGACGGCCACGGGCATTTCGTCATCAAGGTGCTCGACTTCGGGATCGCGAAGGTGATGGACGCCGCGGGCGGCATGGGATCGAAGACGCGCACCGGCATGCTCCTCGGCACGCCCGCGTACATGAGCCCGGAGCAAATCAAGAGCGCGAAGGACGTCGACGTGCGCGCGGATCTCTGGAGCGCGGGTGTGATGTTTTACGAGATGCTCACCGGGCGCGTCGCGTTCCCCGCGCCCACGGAGTACGCGCGCCTCGCCGCGGTGCTCACGACAACGCCGCCGCTCGTCGAAGTGATCGATCCGCAGCTCTCGCTGCTCGCGGGCTTCATGAAGAAGGCGCTCGAGAAGGATCGCAACCTGCGCTTTCAGTCGGCGCTCGAGATGTCGCGCGCGCTCACGGCGGCGACGAGCGGCATCGAAGGGGCGGCGATGAGCCGCGTCGAAGTGCTCCCGCTCAGTCGACTCCCGGACGTGCCGAGCCTCTACCAACCGTCCGCTGCGCAAGGCGCGGCGATCGTCTCCGCCGGCGTCCCGACGCTGCCGCACACCGGCGCGCCGCCCTCCGTCTCCGATGCCATGAACCGCATCCCGCTGAAGGCGCCCGGCGGGACGCTCGCCAGTCCGTCGACGCCGGGCCAGCAGCACATCAGCGAGCCGCCGCCGCAGATCATCGTCATGGCGGGCGGACATTCCGCGGGCGAAACGCTGCCGTCGAAAGATCTCCCGATGCTCCCGGCGCACGGGAGCACGCACCCGCCGCGCACCGGCGTAGCCCCCGGCGTCGTCGTCGCGCTCGTCCTCGGCGCGCTCGTCGCGGGGTCGCTCATCGGCTTCGCGGTCGCGCGGATGATGTAGTAGCTTCACTACCTCCTTCGGAGCACTCCCAACCATGAGCGACGCCATCGATCCGCGGTACCTCGAGATCTTTCCGTCTTGGCTCGCGACGCTCGGTACCGACGCCGCCGCGCTCGGGGACGCCATCGGCACGCACGCCGCCGCGAAGACGCACGAAGGCGCGCGCCGTTACCTCGTCGCGGGGCTCAACTACATCTTCAAATCGCTCGACCTCATCCCCGACGGCATCGACGATCTCGGCTACATGGACGACGCGTTCGTCCTGCGCGTCGCCGCGGCGCTCGCCGTCGCCGACGACGCCGCCGCGAAAGACGGCGTCATCGGGCGGTTGTCCGACGAGGCGAAGCAGGTGAAAGAATTTCTCGCGGGCGACTACGCGCGCCTCGAAAATTACGTGAAGGGTCTGCGCAAAGGCGCCGCGCGCGGACGCACGGTCGACGACGTGATGGACGAAGACGCGACGCGCACGACGTTCTTGCAAGAGGTCACCGCGTGGTCGAAGGACTACACGACGCCGAGCTTCACGCGCGACATGAAGACGCTGATTAAGCTCCGAGCGTTCCTCAGCGCGAAGCTCGCGTGATCCGCTAGCCGCGTCCCGTCGCCTCGCATGTCCGACCTCGACGAGTGCGCGAAACGAGTCGGCACTTCGGTGCGCGACAAGTGGAAGCTCGAGCGCCTCCTCGGCGTCGGCGGGATGGCCGCGGTCTACGTCGCGGTCCACAAGATCGGGCGGCGTGACGCGATCAAGATCCTGCACACGGAGATCGCAAAATCGCCCGAGGTGCGCGCGCGGTTCGAGCAGGAAGCGCACGCGGTCAATCGCTTCAAGCATCCCGGCGCGGTCGAGATTCGCGACATCGACGTGACCGAGGACGGCGCGCCGTTCCTCGTGATGGAGCTCCTCGAAGGAGACACGCTGTCGCGGATCGCGCGGCGGGATCCCGGCCCGACGGTCGACGACGTGCTGCGCTGGGCCGACGAGCTGCTCGACGTGCTCGTCGCGGCGCACGCGCAAGGGATCGTCCACCGCGACATCAAGCCGGACAACCTCTTCGTGCTGAAGGACGGTCGACTCAAGGTGCTCGACTTCGGGATCGCGCGCATTCGTTCGCGCGCAGCGGGGCACATGAAGACGGCGACGGGCACGACGATCGGCACCGTCTCGTACATGCCGCCGGAGCAGGCGAAGGGGAGCGACATCGACGCGCGCGCGGACATCTTCGCGGTCGGCGCGACGATGTTCCGGCTCATCTCGAAACGGAAGATCCACGAGGCAGAGAACGACCTCGAGCTCCTGAAGAAGGTGGCGACCGAACAGGCGCCGCCGCTCGCGAGTGTGTTTCCGTTCGCGTCGGACGCAGTGTGCAAGATCGTCGATCGCGCGCTCAAGTTCGATCGCGAAGCGCGTTACGCCGACGCGGCGTCGATGCAAGCGGACGTGCGCGCGGCGAGGAGCGCGCCCGCGCCGTCGTCGGCGAAGCCGCAGAGCGCGCCGAGCCCGCTCGCGATGTCGATCGATCCGCCGGCGTCGGGCGTCGTCGTTCCGCCGGAGATCATTCCGCCGGCGGCGCTCCTATCGACCGAGGCGCCGACGGTCGGGACGCCGCGCATTCCTTCGTCGTCTACCGACGTCGACGCAGAGCCGCCGCCGATGTCCCAGGCCGTGACGTCGACGCGCGAAGCGATCCCGAGCACGGCGGCGATGCGCGTCGAGACGACGCTCCGTTCCGGACCGCCGCCCGCGGGCGAGCCGGAGCTGCCGGTGATCCCTCCGTCCCCGCCGCCGCCGCAAGCGCCTGCGTTCGCGCCCGCGCATCCGGTCTCCGCGCCGCCGGCCTTCGCGCCGCCCGACGCCATCGCGCGCGATGGTTCGACGCAGCGCGGGAAGTCGCGACTCTTGCTGATCGTCGCGGGCGCGGTTCTCGCGGTCCTCTTCGTCGTTGGGCTCGCGTTTCTCGTGGTGACGGTGCTGGTCGTGAAGACCGCCGCGGAGATCGACAACCTCGACGCCGCGACCGACACGGACGCCGCGACGACGGACGCGATCGCCCCCGACGACTACGCACCGTCGACGAGCGCAGCCGCGCCGCCGCCCGCGACGCACAAACCCACCGCGACCCCAACGCCGAAACCGGCGCCACCGCCGCCGCCGAAGCCGTCGCACCCGCACAAGCCCTGAAGGATTTTGAACAGGGAGGCAGGCCTCAGTCGTGCTCGTCGAGCCAGCGATCGATGTGCACGAGCACTTCGTCCTTCGCGCGACGTCCCATCAGCAAATCGAAATGCCCGTAGTGATCGGCGTGCCCGTGCGAGCGGCCGAAGACGCGGAGCTCGCGGCGCGCCGAGCCGACCGCGTCGAGCGTGCGCTTCGCGGCCTCGGGCGGGCACTGCGGATCTTTCTCACCGGCGAGGCTGAGCACCGGCGACGTCGCCGAGGCGAGGCCTTCGGTGTACGCGACCGATCCGTCCCGCGACGTGAGGCCGCCGGGCTGCATCGACGTCGCGAGCTGCGCCATCACCGGAGGAGACACGGCGTGAAACCCATGCGTCGCGATGCGTCGCCAGATCGCAGGATCCGCATTCGTGCGCCACACGTTGAAGCGATCGAACGGCGACTCGCGGCGTCGCGCGATCGCGCCGCTCCAGCGCGCGATGTGACCGATCGGCACCGCGGGGATTCGATCGAGGAGCTTGCGAAGCGGCGTGAGCGAATGAAACCCGCTCTTCGATCCGCTGTAGTCGAGGCTCGATCCGACCGCGGTCATCGAGGCGAAGTCGGCGGAACCGCCGCGCGCCAGATGCGCGTAGCCGAGGATCCCGCCCATGCTGTGGCCGATCCAATGCACCGCGCTCGCGCCCGAGATGCGCTTCGCGAACGCGATCGCGGTCGGCACGTCGTGGAGGAGGTACTCGTCGAACGACCAGCCGAAGCGCCGCACGCCGTTGCGCGAAGGTCGCTCGCTGTGACCGTGCCCGCGAAGATCGATCGCCACGACGAGGTACCCGCGACGCGCGAGGTGCCGCGCGACCGAGTGCTCCGCGTCGACGTCGAACGCGAGGTGGTTCGATCCGAGGCCGTGGCAAAGCAAGACTGGATGGCGTCGCGTCGTCGTGCCGGACGGCGCGAAGACGTGGAGCGCGATCCGCCAGCCGTCGTCGGTGATCGTGTGCGCGACGTGATCGCGGCGCGCGGACGTTGCGGGGGATGCGCTGGTGCTGGCGGCCGCTGAGGCGAGCATGGGCGGAAGTTAGCAGGTCTCTCCGCGCGTGCGCGTCCCCCCTTCTCGAATCAGATCGGCTCGTACAGCGTCACGCCGCGATGCACGATGCCGTTTTGGAAATCGGGGACGTGCCACTCGACGCGCGCGAGGACGGTGAGCGCGCCGAAGATCTTCGTCGTCGTCGAGAACATCGGATACGTCGTCGGGTCGTGAAGAATGTCGACGGCCCATGTCGTCATCGCCGGCGTGACTTGCGATTGCGACGCGAGCTTGTAGCCGGTCGGGATCGGCGGGTTGTCCGCGACGTTCGGCGTCTTGATGCAGCACTCGATGGTCGACGGCCCCGAGCAATGGCCGGCGTACGCCGTGTGATCGTGGATCATCGCGCATGCGGACGCGGCGATGCAGTCGCCGGGCGCTCCGTACACCGCGCATGCGTTCCCCGCGTCGGCGTCGTGGGCCGCGTCGCTCGCGTCGCTCGCGTCGCTCGGCGAAGCGGGCGGCGCATCGGGCGGCGCGGTGTCCGCAACCGCATCGGCGCTCACGCCGGCATCCTCGGCCGGTGCGGTCGGCGCGGTCGATGCACCGTCGTCGGCGTCGGAGCACGCGACGAGGAGAAGAGCGAGCGCGGGGAGCGCGAAGAGGCGCGTCGTCATTCGGGCCGCAACAGTGATCCGGTGAACCGCCGTTGTCCAAGCCCCCCGAGCAAATGCCTATGTCGTGTCGGTGACGCGCCACGCGCCGGCGGGTAGCGGCACGGTCTCAATCGGAGAAGTCGTTCGTCAAGTAGAGGCGCCCGCCGGGCGAATGGAGGCCGATGCCGACGCGGCGGTACTTCGCGCTCGCGATGTTCTCGTAGTGCCCGCCACCCGGTCCCTCGTCCATCATGATCTTCATGAGCGCGGCGATCTGCTTCTTGCCGCTCGCGATCGCGTCGTCATCCATCGGCGGCACGCCGCTCGGATCGCCTTGGTTCTCGGCGCTGTGCGTGCCGAACCCCGGCGCGCCCTCCGACTGCGCAGCGAAGTGGGCGTGCGCCGCGTGATCGTTCGCGAGCTGCTTCGAGCCTGCGAGCGCGAAGGCGCTGATCTTCGTGTCGTACAGGAGCGGCGCGCGCCCGAGCTTCGCGCGGTACGAGTTCAAGAGGTCCAAGTTGTACTTCACGAGAGCGTCGGCAGGCAGCGGATCGGCCGGACGCGGCGGCGGTGGCGGAGCCTCGACCACCTTGGTGGTCACGACCGTCGTCGTTCGCGAGCCGCCGGGTTTGGGTCCGCACGCCGTGACGACGAGCGCGGCGAGAACGAAGCCGGTGACGAGCGCGCGAGGGAATCGCATCGAGCATGAGCATGCTCGACGTGAGACGGCGGTGGCAAGCCGCGAAGCGCTCAGACGACGCCCGGTACGATCTTGTAAGGCACCTTCGCGCAATACGCCTTCCAGTCGTCGCCGTATTTGATCGCGCACCGGTTGTCGTCGCGGAACGCGCGATCGGTGAGCAGCGCCGTCAAGAAGACGACATAGAAGTACGGCGCGACGTCGGTGAAGAGCGCCGGAAGCGTCCAGAAGAGCGCGCCGAGAACTTCCGGCACGTAGTGGAAGTGGCGCGCGATTCCCCAGAAGCCGGACGCGAGGAGCAGGCTCTCCTTCTTCTCGCCCTTCTCGGTCGTGTAGTGGCCGACGATGATCGTCGGCGGTTTGCCCCACACCGTCGTGCTCCCATTCGTCGCGCGCACGCGCTGGCGCTGCGCGTCGGCGATGTAGTTCACGAAGATGCTCAGCGTGCCGAGAACGAAGATCGCAGTCGCGATTGGCCAGCCGAGATGATTCGGGTGATGCACGAGGAAGAGCGTCGACGACGTGTACACGCTCGGCACCCAGACGAGGCATCCCCAGCAAATGTAGAAGCCCGCGCGGTCGTGCATGATGTCGAGCGATCGCAGGTAGCCCGTCTCCCACCAGAAGAACTTGGCGATGTAGACGAGCTGCAATCCGACGGCGACGAGCATCGAGTCGCTGATGCCGTAGAGCTCGTGCTGCTTCGCCGCGAACGAGAGGAGGAGGATCGGCCATCCCATCATGCCGAATCGGCAGTTCGTGAACTGCTTGATGTCCCAACCGAGGATGCGCGGATAGAGCTCGGTGCCCCAGTAGTAGTCGAAAATGGGATTGCCGGTGATGCTGTGGTCCGTGCTCGAAGGCGCGAATCGCCCTTTGAGATAGAGCACCGCGCAGAAGACGACGCTGAAGACATTGAGCGCGCCGATGATGCCGCCCATGTGGTCGTAGACGACCGACGGCGAGAAGAGGCGCAAGCCCCACGACGCGCCGGCGAAGAGCGCGAGCGTCGTTGCGAACGCGAGGACGCCGTTTGCTTTGTACTCCGGCACGTTGCCGTTGGCCGTGACCGGGCCGAGGAAGCGCGCGCCCGGCAAGACGCGCATCAACACGAGCTGCATCACGGCGAAGACGCCGATCATGATCCACGCCGTCGGCGTCCCGAGCGCGATCGGTCCCCAGATGCGCGCGAGCGCCGCGAGCGGCCCGTCGCGAAGGAGCATCTGTCCGAGCGCGGCGAGCGATCCGCCGAGCGCCGTGTGCGTGTACCAGAGGAGGACCGCGGTCGGCGGGCACACGGTGATGAGCGTCGCCGGAATCACCGTCTGCCGCAGCCAGCGCGGACCCACTCGCTCGCTCTCGTACGTTCGCGCGAAGCCCGTTTGCGCTGTCGTCGTCATGCGGGAGAAATAGAACACGTTCTACATCGGGGCAAGGCAATTAGAACATGTTCTATGGCGGCGCAATTCCGCTGAGAAACGCGGCGTTTCGCGTAACGTCGTTTCGGTGAGTTCGGCGTGGCTACGTGGATCGTTTTTCGCGGTGCTTGCCATGATCTCGGCATGCACGCCGGGCGCTCCACCGGTCTCGGTCGCTTCGTCGCCGCCCGCGCCGCCGCATGGCGCCGATCCGATGACCACGTCGACCGTCACGCGCTCCGTGCCTTTGACCGAGGCTACCGGCGCGGAGTCGGCGTACACGCTCGACGTCGAGATCGTTCAATCACCGCTCTCGGCGACGTCGCTGTTGGCGCGGATCGAGGAGAACGGAAATGGCGTCGACCCGGCGGCGGACTGCCGTCAGCGGCTGATCGCACGCGCGCGTCGTCTCGGCGCGAATGCGCTCTACATCGAGCCGGTCGCGCCGGACTCCGCCGCGTGCGCGGCCAGGGCGTACCAAGTTCGGCGGTTCACGAGCGAACAGCGCTCCGCGCTACAAGCCTGGTCGGACGAGCTCGCGGTGTGGCTCGTCATGCGGTGGGAGATCCCGTCGTCGATTTCGGACCGGGACCGCATGAAGCTGTGCGTCGTCTACCAGTTCGACGTGAACCGGCGGATGGAGATCATCTTCGTGCGAAAAGAGCCGATCCGATCGAGCGGCAACGCGCGGTTCGACGAGTCCGCGCGCGCGCTCCTCGAGAAGACGATGACGGAGCGCGTGTCGTTGCCGAGCCCGCCGAATGTCATTACCCGCGGCGGTGGGTTCCTTACCGTGCGCGTGCCGCTCGTCGGCGGACGCGACGCGCACTGCGGGTAGGGCTTCGATCGTTCACTTCGTTTGATTCGTCCGGAGACGGGCGCGCTCACCGGCGAACGCGCGGCGAAGTACGCGACCAGCGCGTCTTTTCATGGCGGCCTCTCGTCGCGGCAGCCCTATCACCCGATTGGACGACGCGTGTCGGAAAGCGAGCGCGTCTCGCCGACATCGAATGTCCAGAGTCGCTCCGGATCATGCGCGCGCGATCGCCACCACGCGCGGATGCGTTCGGGCGGCTCGCCGAGCGGTTCGTCCGTCAGCTTGAACGTCCCCCAGTGCATCGCGACGAACGTTCGCGCACCGAGCAGCTCCCACGCCCGCCCCGCGTCCTCCGGACCGATGTGCTGCGGCGACATGAACCACGTCGGCGCGTACGCGCCGATCGGGATCATCGCCCAATCGATCTTCGGAAAGCGCGCGCCGATCTCGCGGAACATCATCTCGGAGAACGCCGTGTCGCCTGCGTGGTACGCGGTCCCTTCCGGTCCCTCGATAACGAAGCCGCCCCACAAGCGCATGTTGCGATCCCACGGGTACCGAAACGACCAGTGCTGCGCGGGGACGAGCGTGATGCGGACGTCGCCTTCGACGTGCGACTCCCACCAACCGAGCTCGACGACGCGTTCGAGCCCGCCGCGTCGCAGGATGTCGCCGTTGTCCTTCGGCACGACGAAGAGCGCGTGCGGTCCGATGCGCCGCAGCGTCGGCAGGTCGAGGTGGTCGTAGTGCGAGTGGGAGATGGTGACGAGGTCGATCGGCGGAACGCAGTCGAGCGCGACGCCCGGCGCCGCGAGACGTCGAACGGCGCCGCCGATGCGCTCGCTCCAGATCGGATCGGTCGCGACGAGCGCGCCGCCGATGCGAAGCACGAAGCTCGAGTGCCCGATCCACGTGAGGTGCGCCTTTGCGTCGCGCAACCGGACGCCGTCGTTGTCGCAGCGCGGCGCCTCGAAGCGGGCTTCGCGCGCGCCGATGCGTCGAAATCGCTCGGCTTGCCACTTCAGGAAGTCACCGACCGACGTGGTCACGTTCGACCCATCGAGGTTCGCATAGCGAGGCATGGACAAGACTTAACCCAGAAAAGACCAAGAGTTGATAGCGGGTTGGGGTTGCATGACGCCGGGCATGTTGTAGGAAACGAGGGTCAGCGATGCGACCCGGTCCGATACGCCAGCACGTGGCGGCACTTCTGCGACGTCGAAGCGAGCCCCCCGCCCCGATTTCCACGTCGACCGCGCCCGCGGCGCTCGAATACCGCGACATCCGCGGCGATCTCCGCGACGGCGACGTCCTCTTGTTCTGCGGCAAGCCGCTCCTCGCGCGCATCGTCCGCACGTTGACGCTCGGCGACTACTCGCACTGCGGCATCGTCGCCAGCTGGGGCGGGCGAAAGATGCTCATGCACTGCTCACTCAAAGGGGGCGTTCACTCGCTCCCGGTGAGCGCGGCGCTGCGAACGTTTCCGGGCGACTTCGAGTGGTTCGCGGTGAGGCCCGAGCATCGCGATCGCCTCGACGTGAGCGCGCTCATGCGCGAAGGGCTCGCGCACCTCGGCGAGTCGTACCAAGTGATGCGCTCGCTTCGCGCCGGCGCGCACGTCTACCTCGGCGCGTCCGCTCCGGATCCGGAGGCGTTCCATTGCTCCGGCTACGTCGCGCGCTGCTTCCGCGCGGCGGGGCTTCCGCTCGCGGAAGAGGACGACGTGCTCATGTCGCCGAGCGACATCGCGCGTTCGTTCGCGCTCGAACCGCGCGGCCTCATTCGACACGCGAGCTGAACGGGTCGGCTGGTGTCGCGGCCCGCGGCCCATCGCGTCGTGCGCGTCACGATCGCGTAACCTCGCGGCGTGACCATCGCCCGGCGACCCCTCGGGTATCTCGGCGTCGAGCGCGACGAGGAACGCTCCGTCACGCTCATGACGGCGCACTCCTTCTTCATGGGGCTCGCCACGGTCTTCTTCGAGACGGCCGCGAGCGCGACGTTCCTCGCGCGATTCGCTTCGTCGTACTTGCCGTGGGTGTACATCGCGGCCGCCGCGGTGAACACGCTGACCGGAACGCTCTACGCGCGGGCGCAAGCGCGTACGTCGTTCGCGACGCTGATGAAGGGGACGCTATGGTTTCTCCTCTCGCTCGTCGTCGCGGTGCGTCTCGGCTTCGCGGTGTCGGGCGTCGCGTGGGTCGCGTTCGCGGGGCTCGTCTCGTACCGAATCGTCTCGAGCCTCACCGACCTCGAGTACTGGGCGGTCGCTTCACGCATCTACGACGTGCGGCAAGCCAAGCGTCTCTTCGGTCTCATCGGCACCGGCGAGGTCGTCGCGCGGATCGCGGGCGCCTTCGCGGTGCCGCTCCTCGTGAAGGTCGGCGGCGTGAGCAACCTCGTGCTGCTCTCCGCCGCGGCGCTCGCGCTCTGCCTCGCGATCGTCCGCGTCGTCCTCGCCGAGCGCGACGTCGCCGCGACGTCCCTCGCGAACGTCGCGCCGCGCGAAGAGCCCCACGGTCTCGTCGAAGGGCTCCGCGCGATCTTCTCGAACCGCTACCTCGGCGTCGTCGTCGCCGTCGCGATCCTCGCGACGTTCGGCAAGTACTTCGTCGACTTCGCGTTCCTCGAACAGATGAGCACGCAAGCGACGGGCGAAGAGGAGCTCGCGGCGCTCTTGGGACTCTTCAGTGGGCTCACGCAGACGCTCAGTCTACTCACGCGCCTCTTCATCTCGCGTCCGCTCTTGCATCGCTTCGGCATTCGCGTCGGCGTGATGATTCTCCCCGTGGTCCACGCGCTTTGCGCGGCGGCGACGATCGCGTTCGGATTCTTCGGCGGCGGGTCGGTCGAGGTCTTCTGGCTCGTCGTCGCGAACCAAGGCCTCTATAAGACGTTCAAGCATCCGATCGACAACGCGTCGTTCAAGGTCCTCTACCAACCGCTGAATCCGAAGCAGCGACTCGGCGCGCAGATCGCCGTGGAGATCATCTTCTCGCCGATCATCGTCGGGCTCGCGGGCGGCGTGATGCTCCTCTTCAGCGCATGGATGACGTACGACCCGGTACGTTTCTCGTTCGTCCTGCTCGCGAACTTCGTGGCGTGGGCGCTCGCGGCACGCCTCGCCGGACAAAGGTACGCGCGCGCGATCCTCGAGATGCTGCGCGGTCGGATCGAAGGGAACGTGCCGATCCTCTTCGACGACGCGACGACGCTCTCCGTCGTGCGCGCGCGACTCGCGAGCACGTCGCCGGCGGAGGTCTGCGCGTCGTTGAGTCTCCTCGAGAAGGCCGGAGCGCCGGATCTGATCGACACGCTCGTCGCGCACGTCACGCATCCTGTGGCCGAGGTACGCCTCTACGCGCTCGAGCGCCTGCTCGAGCTGAAGCCGGCGGCGCTGCGTGAAGTGCGTCGACGACTCTCCGCGGATCCCGCGCCGTCGGTGCGCGGCGCCGCCGTCCGGGCACTCGGTGCCGATCGCGGAGCCGCGACGACCGAGGAGGTCGTTCCTTATCTCGATGACGCCGAGCCGATCGTCCGTCGCTCCGCGGTCGCGGTCCTCTTCGCGATGAAGGACGACAAAGCGCACGCGACGGCGTCAGCGGCGATCGAGCGCTTCGCGACGAGCACGCGCACGGTCGATCGCGTGCTCGCGGCGCAGCTCGCCGACGAGCACGGGTTCGACGTCCTGCTCCAGACGCTCGGAACCGACGGCGATCCGCGCGTGCGACGCGCGGCGCTCGCGGCGTCGGAGGGGGCGTCGAGCATGCGGAGCACGCTCTTCGACGCGCTCTCGGATCCGCGTCTCGCGCAGACCGCGGCGAAGACGATCGCGGCGCACGGCGCGGACGTCCTCCGCGAGATCGCTGCGCGCTTCCGCCCCGGAACCGACCGGCGCGTGCTCGGTTGGCTCGCGCACATCACGGCGCTCATCGGCGGCGAGAAGGCGATCGCGCTCTTGCGCGCGCACGCCGACTTCCCGGACGCGACCGTTCGCGGCGACGTCCTCGCGGCGCTCGATCGCCTCGGTTGGGTGACGGAAGGCGCCGAACGCGAAGCGCTGATCGCGCGTGTCCGCGACGAAGCGCGCGAAGCGGCGTGGACGCTCGGCGCGATCCGTGATCTCGCAGGCGAGCCTACGCTCGGTTCTCTCGTCGACGCGCTCGAAGGCGACGTGGCCGAGGCCGGCCGCCGCGCCTACTACGAGCTCGCGTCGTTCCATGATCGCGTCGCGATCCAACGCGCGAAGACGCACGTCGCGCATCCATCGAAGACGAAGCGCGCGTACGCCCTCGAGGTCCTCGATCTCGAGCTCGACAGCGACGAGCGCGACGTCGTCCTGCCGCTCATCGACGACGACCGATGGGACAGCCGTCTTCGTCGCCTCGCGCCGCATTTCCCGCAACCCACCCGCGCCCCCGACGATCGCATTCGCGACATCCTCGCGCGCGACGACCGCTGGCTTCGCCCCTGGACACGTTCGCTCGCGCTTCGCGCCGCGGCTGTGCGCGATCTGCGCGCGCTCACCGAGAAAGAGAAGGCATCCATGCTGCTCATCGAGAGGATCATCCTCCTCAAGACCGTCCAGATGTTCGCTGCGTCGCGCGAGGATCTCATCGCCGAGATCGCGTCGATCCTCGAAGAGGTCGAATGCAAGAAGGACGCGGTCGTCCTGACGAAGGGCGACGCTGGCGACAGCATGTACATCGTGGTGAGCGGCGGCGTGCGCGTCTTCGACGGTGACAGGACGTTGAGCCGGCTGGGACCGAAAGAGATCTTTGGCGAGCTCGCGCTGCTCGATCCCGAGCCACGCTCGGCGTCGGTCGCGGCGACGGAGGACACGCTCCTCTTTCGCCTCGACAGCGACACGTTCTCGCAGCTCATGGCCGGCAACCTCGAGATCGTCCGCGGCGTGCTCCACGTGCTGTGCGAGCGGTTGCGGCGAACATCGGCCGTCGCGCCGACGGGCGGACTGTGAGCTACGCGCTCACGGGAGCGACGATGGAAAATCCGTCGCGTCCGGACAAGCTTGCACGAGGAGCGACGCGCTCGTCTCGCAGATGAACGTCGACGAGTGGTCCTCGTATCCGTACGTGTACACGTACGGGCACGCGGCTTTGACGGTCGCGGTGTAGTCGGTGCCGCGCTGCACGCCGAGCGCCGTGCATCCCGCGCTGTCGTACCGATACGTGGATCCTGCATACGTCTTCGTGACGTCGGGGCAGCAGTACTTGAGGCACTGCGGATCGTCCGGCGGCACCCCCTTCGTGACGGTGCAGAAGTCGCAGCCGCCGAGGCAGGTATCGACCGCGCCGCCCGGAGCGCACATTCCGCCGCTGCAGGTGAAGCGACGGTTCGCGTGCACCCCTTCGTCGAGTCCGAACATCGTCGCGAAATCGGCGCTCCCTTGCCACGTCCACTCGGTGCCGCCGACGTTGTTCGCGTTGAACGTCGTCCCCGTCGGGATGCGGTTCGACGACGCGCCGTTGGGGCACGGACCGCACGAGCCGTTGATCACTTGCTTGCCGCCGACGGTGTGCACCGGGCACGTGATGCATCCGCTCGGTCCGCCCGCGAATCCCGCGCTTCCGTCCGGGCACTGCGCGCGAACGTCGAAGCGGCATCCGGTGCCGTTGCAGCGAAACTTGTCGTTCGGATTCTTTGCGCCGCCGCACGTCTTCATCCCGACGGCGCTCGTCGCCGTCCAGGCGTTCACCGCGCTGATGTCGTAGTAGAGCGAGCCGCCCGGCGCGTCGTACGTCCACTCGTACACGCTGTTCTTCGCGGCTTGATCGCCGAGCGCGCACGCGGCGCCGAGCGCGTTGCATCCGGTCGCGAGCCAACCGGTTCCGCTCGGGAACGACGCGCTCGCGGGGAGCGCGAGCTCGACGGCTTTTCCCGGAGCGAGCTCGTAGTACGGATTGCACGCGCACGCGCCGGCCTTGCAGTACACGTTGCC
Organism: Polyangiales bacterium; assembly: GCA_038209335.1. Classification (GTDB taxonomy): domain Bacteria; phylum Myxococcota_A; class Polyangia; order Polyangiales; family Polyangiaceae; genus JBBQXV01. The sequence continues at coordinate 24,080 of JBBQXV010000079.1, forward strand.
CGGATCGACCGTCGGCGACATCGTCTTCGCGATCGCCGTGCACTGCCCGACCCCTTCGTTGTCGGTGCAAGCGGCGCCGGACCACGCGCACGTCGTCGGGCGCGCGAACGTCGGTGTCGTGCGTCCGTCGAGCTTGAACCAGCGCGCGGCGTTGCAGTTGTTGACGAGCTTGATGCGGCGCGTGCCGTCGCTCGCGGGACAACCTGCGGTGCCGGCGTCGTACGCGGGACCGCGCGATCCGTCCGCGGCCGCAGCGTCGCCGGCGTCGGTGCCCGCGTCGCCGCTGGAGTCGGCGTTCGCGTCGCCGCTGGCGTCGACGGTGCCGTCGCTCGTACCGCCCGCGTCGCTCGCGACCGCGGAGTCGTCGCCGCCGCATCCGACGAGGACGCGCGCGGCCAGCACGACGACGGACAGCGCGAACGCGAGCTTCAACGGGTTCGCTCTACCACGCGCCGCGCTAAGCGCTCGCCGCGCGAAGCGCCCCCGCGAGCTCGTGCATCGAGTCGAAGCGCTCTTCCCGCTTCTTCCGCAGGCACTTGAGCACCACCGCCTCGACGTTCGGCGCGATCGCCTGACCGACGTGCGCGCGCATCGGGAGCGGCGGGTGGCTCATGACGCGCGAGCAAATCTGAAGATAGCCTTCGCCACGAAACGGGCGCTCGCCGGTGAGCAACTGGTAGAGCACCGTCCCCATCGACCAGATGTCGCTACGCGCGTCGACGTCGTGCGCGGAGAGCATCTGCTCCGGCGACATGTACGAAGGCGTGCCGATCATTGCGTGCTCGAGCGTGAGCGCCGAGCCGGCGCCGGCCATCGGATCGCCCGCGGCGATCCCGAAGTCGAGGACCTTGGTCACGGGCTCGGCGTCGACGGTGTTCGCGAGGAACATGTTCGACGGTTTGAGATCGCGGTGGATGATTCCGGCCGCGTGCGCTTCGGCGAGCCCCTCGCACGCGTCCGCGCACCAGCGGAGCGCGTCGCGCACGGCGATCGGCTTCTCGGGGTTCACGAGATCGGCGAAGTCCGAACCTTCGAGGTACTCGAGAACCAAGAACGGCAGCCCGCCGTCCTGCGCGTCGAGGTTGCCTACGTCGAGGAGCTTCGCGACGAACGGCGTGCGAAGATGCATGAGGACGCGGGCCTCACGCGCGAAGCGCTCCACGACCTCTTTGATCTTGAGCCACTGCGGCAAGAGGACTTTGAGAGCGACGCGTCCTCCGCGTGCGTTCGTCGCTTCGAAGACGACGCCGGTGCCACCGCGCCCGAGCTCGCGCACGATCGTCCACTCGCCGGCGACGATCGCGCCCGCCGCGATCGGACACACCGAGGCGACGTGCGCGGTGCCGCGCCGCTCCCGGAGATCGCGCGCGATTTGCTGCGCGAGACGCTGGAGCGATTCGATTTGGCGCGGCGAGAGCGTGCGCGGCGTGCGATCGGCGACCGAGATCGCGCCGACCGCGGAGCCCGCGTCGACGAGCAGCGGAACGCCCGCGTAAAAGCGGAGCTTGGGCTCACCCGTCACGAGCGGGTTGTCGGCGAACCGCGGATCCTGGTGCGTGTCCTCGACCATCAGCGGGTCCTGATGAGTGATGCAGTGACCGCAGAACGAGAGATCGCGCGGGATCCCTTCGAGCTCGACGCGCACGCGCGCCTTGAACCATTGGTAGTCGGAGTCGACGAGCGTGATGAGGGCGATCTCGGTGCCGCAGATCTCTGCCGCGAGCCGCGCGATGTCGTCGAACGCCTCTTCGGCCGGCGTGTAGATGATGTTGCACGCCTTCAGCAGCGAGAGGCGCTTGGCCTCGTCGGCGGGGATCGGGGGCGCGAGCATCGGCGGATCATACGGCAAACAGTCCGCGCCGCGGGTACCCTGCGCCGATGCGTCTCTTCGCTCTCGCGTTCACCCTCCTTCTCTCCGTCCTCGCCGCAGCTTGTGGCCCCGCCTCGCCCGTCGTCTCGCCCGGGCCGTTGCCGAGCGCGAGCGCGTCGACGTCCGCGACCACGGTCGCCGAAGCGACCGAACCGCCGCTGCCACTCGACGCGCGCGTTCGCAAAGGCACGCTCGCGAACGGCCTCACCTACTACGTGCTCCCGCACAAGAAGCCGGAGAAGCGTGCGCAGGTCTGGCTCGCGGTCAACGCCGGATCGGTGCTCGAAGACGACGACCAGCGCGGGCTCGCGCACTTCGTCGAGCACATGGGGTTCAACGGCACGACGCGGTTTCCGAAGCAGGCGCTCGTCGACATGCTCGAGAAGAGCGGCGTGTCGTTCGGCGCCGACTTGAACGCGTACACGTCGTTCGACGAGACCGTCTACACGCTCACGATGCCGACCGACGGTGATCTCCTCAACCGCGGGATCGCCGTCCTCCGCGATTGGTCCGACGCGATGACGTTCGATCCCGCCGAGGTCGAGAAGGAGCGCGGCGTCGTGCTCGAAGAGTGGCGCCTCGGGCGCGGCGCGTCGATGCGCCTCTTCGACAAGCAGGCACCGGTGCTGTTCAAGGGATCGAAGTACGCCGAGCGGATCACGATCGGAAAATCGGAGATCATCAAGGGCGCGCCGCGTGAAGCGCTCGTGCGCTTTTACAAAGATTGGTACCGGCCCGATCTCATGGCGGTCATCTGCGTGGGCGACTTCGATCCCAACGCGGTCGAGGCGAAGATCAAGGAAGAGTTCGGGTCGCTCAAGGGGCCGGCCAATCCGCGTCCGCGCCCCGCGGTCGCGGTGCCGCCGCACGCCGAGCAGCTCGTGTCGGTCGAGACCGATCCGGAGGCGACGACGACCGTCGTATCGGTCAACTCGAAGATGCCGCACCGACCGCTCGCAAGCGCGAAGGACTACCGCCGCACGATCGCCGAGCAGCTCTTCAACGCGATGCTCAACGCGCGCCTCGACGAGATCAGGCGGCGCTCGAACGCGCCGTTCTTGGGCGCCGGATCGCGCAGCGGAGCGTTCGTGCGGACCGCGGATGCCTTCACGCAGTATGCCGTGGTGAAGGAGGGCGCCGTCATCGAAGGCCTCAGCGCCGTTCTCGAAGAGATGCTGCGCGTCGAGCGGCACGGCTTCGTCGCGTCGGAGCTCGATCGCGCGAAGAGCGACGTCATGCGGCAGTTCGAGCAATCGGTGAAGCAACACGACACCGAAGACGGCCGCGCGTTCGCGCGCGAGATCGTCCGGCTCTTCCTCCAGAAAGAGGCGATGCCCGGTCCGGAGGGAGAGCTCGCGCTGGCGAAGAGCATCCTGCCGACGATCACGCTCGACGAGCTCAATCGCCTTGGCAAAGCGCTCGGCACGGGGAGCCGCGTCGTCACCGTGACCGGACCGGCGACGATGACGAAGCCGACCGAGGCGGCGCTCGTCGCGACGATGAAAGACGTCGCCGCGCGCGACATCAAGCCGTACGACGACGCCGTATCGAGCGCGCCGCTCATGGCCGCTGCGCCGACGCCCGGTCCCGTCGTCGCGACGAAAACGATCGCCGAGATCGGTGTCACCGAGTGGACGCTCAAGAACGGCGTGAAGGTCGTCGTGAAGCCGACCGACTTCAAGAACGACGAGGTGCGCATGACGGCGTTCGCGCGCGGCGGGACCTCGCTCGCGACCGACGCGGACTACGAATCGGCGCGCTACGCGAGCACGGTCGTCGCACAAGGCGGCATCGGCACGTTCGACGCGACGACGCTGAGGAAGGCGCTCTCCGGGAAGATCGTCTCGGTGTCGGCGTACATCGGCGAGATCGAGGAGGGGGTGAGTGGAGGCGCGTCACCGAGCGATCTCGAGACGATGTTCCAGCTCGTCTACTTGTCGTTCACGTCGCCGCGCAAAGACGACAGCGCGTTCCAAGCGTGGCGCGGGCGCGAGTCGGAAGCCGCGCGCAACCGTCGGCTGTCGCCGGAGGCCTCGTTCTCCGAGGACCTCTCGCTCTTCTCGACGCAGAACCATCGCCGCCGTCAGCCGACGACGCCCGAGTCGCTCGCGAAGATCGATTTGGACAAAGCGATCGCGTTCTACAAGGCGAGGTTCGCGGACGCGGCGGGGTTCACCTTCGTCTTCGTCGGTAACCTCGATCTCGATCGCACGAAGACGCTCGCCGAGACGTACCTCGGCTCGCTCCCGGCGGCGAAGGGCAAGGAGACGTTCAAAGACGTCAACGTCGTGCGCGTCCCGGGTGTCGCGAAGAAGGCGATCGCGAAAGGGAGCGAGCCGAAAGCGCGCGTCGCGCTCACGTTCCACGGCAAGGAGACGTGGTCGATCGACGCGGACAACGACATGCGCATGCTCGGCGAGGTGCTGCGCATGCGCCTCCGCGAGATCTTGCGCGAGGACATGGGCGGCGTTTACGGCGTGAGCGCGTCCGGCGGCGTCTCGCGGCGACCGAAGCAGGAGTACTCGTTCGGCATCGGCTTCGGATGCGCGCCCGACAACATCGACAAGCTCGAGAAGGCCGTCTGGGACGAGATCAAAGCCATCCAAGCGAACGGCATCGGCGCGGACTACATCGCGAAGGTGAAGGAGCTCCGCCGCCGCGCGCACGAGACGAACGTGAAGGAGAACGGGTACTGGCTGCGTGAGCTCGGCGTCGCGTACACGTACGGCGACGATCCGAAGCAGGTGCTCGGCTTCGACGCGATGCTCAACAAGATCAGCTCCGAGCGCGTGAAGGCGGCCGCGAAGAAATACCTCGCGAGCACGCAGTACATTCTCGGCGAGCTGCGACCGGCGGCGACGCCGTAATGCTGCCCGCAACACCGATCCTCGCGGGCCTCGCCGCTGCTCTCCACGTCGTATTTTTCTATTTCGAGAGCTTCCTGTTCAACCGCGCCGACGTCCAGAAGCGCTTCTTCGTCGCGCCGGCGCACGCCGAGGCCGTCCGCCCATGGGCGTTCAATCAAGGTTTTTACAACCTGTTCCTCGCGGCCGGCTGCGTGTTCGGGATCATCGCCGATCGCGGCGGGGCGCGGGGGTTCGACGGCTCGGCGGGGCGCGCCGTCGTGCTCGTCTGCTGCGCGAGCATGACCGGAGCGGGCATCGTCCTCGCGCTGACCGATCGCCGCATGCTCCGCGCGGCGGCGATCCAGATCATCCCGCCGCTCTTGGTGCTGTACTTCGAGCTGCGCTGACGTGCGGTTACGAGGGTCGTGTACCATCACGGGAGAGGCGACGCCGTGAAGAGGACCACGCGATGAGCGGAGCATTCAATGTCGAAGTCCGCGCGCTGATCTGCAGCCACTGCGGCGCTTCCCTGCCGTTCGTACCGGCGGGCGGCGGGCAGATCCAGTGCCAGTATTGCCGGTCGGTGACGATGGTCACGCCGCGCGACGACCGATCGCTGAGCCGCGGTCCGGTGGACGAGCGACAGCGCGTCGCCCAGCTGTGGTCGCAGCTCCAGAGCGGCATGCAGGTCCACCCCGAGCTCCCCGCGCTCATGGAGAACGGGCTCCTGCCGGAGAGGAACGTCGCGACCGCGATGAAGATGTGGGAGGACACGCGCCGCCGACAGGCCGTCGATCCCGCGGCGGTCGGCGACGATCTCTTGTGGTTGACGACCGCGCTCAGCGGGCGCTTCACGGATGACAGGCTTCGGTTCCGCGCGCTGTGGGAGAGCGCGCTCGAGGCGTGTCCGCAGCCGCGACACCGCCAGTTCATTCGCTGCGCGCTCTGTCGAGCGGCTGTGAAGGACGGAGACTTGAACGCGGCGCAAGCCTGGCTCGGGCCGTGCGATCCGCAGCCGCAGGACCTTCTGTGCGACACCGCGTACCGCGCGTCCTATGCGTACATGGCGACGGCGCGCGGACACTTCGATCACGTTCTTCAGGCGCTCGGGATGACGACGGACGCGTTTCCGCTCTTCTTCGCGCAGCGCGTCTTCTGCCATGTCCTTCGAGCGAACGCGTTCGAGAAGCGCGGCGACGTGGAGACCGCGACCGCGCAGTTGAGAGCCGTGGTGGCGGCGGAGCAGGGGTTGGCGGCGGTGTTGCCGACGATGCTGATGGCGAACGCGTTCTTGCAGCTTTGCCCGCAGAGCATGGCGAGGGCGCTCGGCCGATAGACGCCTCTCGCCGACCGCGGTCTCTCCGGTAGGATGCCCGCATGCAACGACGACGGCTCGCAGTCACGCTCGCGATCACGATCTTCTCTCTCTCCGCCTGCGGCAAGAAGGCCGAGGAATGCGTCGTCATGCTCGACGTCGCGAACAAGGACATCGCCGCGCTGAAGACCGCGGCGGCCGCGAAGCCGGCGGGCGGTCCGAAGGATCTCGCTGCCGCGGTTCGCGCGACCGCGGACGCCGCCGACAAGCTCGTGATCGATCTTGGAAAGAAAGGGCCGACGACCGCGGAGCTGCAGAAGGCGTCGGGCGATTACCAAGCGGTCGCGAAGGCCGTCTCGGTGGCGGCGCGCGCGCACGGCGACAGCCTCGACGATCTCCTCGCGGTCCAGCCGAAGGCGCGCGCCGACCGCGCGGATCCGGACCGCAAGTCGCTGACGACGGCGCACGACGCGGTGAAGCAACGGTGCGCCGAGCATCCGGGGTTCGAGTGCAAGGCGATCACCGCCGTGATGGTGAAGGTGTCGACCATCATCGACAAACCGACCGACCTCGGGAAGCTCGACGCGGAGCTCGGCAAGGTCAAGATGAAGGATCCCGCACTCGCCGCGCTCATCGACAAGCTCCGCGGTTCGATCACGGGGTTGGCGAGGACGCTCACCGACGTCGCGGCTGCGGCGAGTGAGATGAAGGACGTCGAGGCGAAGGTCGCGGCGGCGAGCGCCGCGGTCGACGCCGCGCTCGCCAAGGAAGCGCCCATCACCGCGAGCCTCACCGCGTTCTGCAAATAGGCGCGCGCGCGCTCAGCCAGGCGCGTTCTCCCGAAACGTCTTCATCTGCGCCTCCATCGCGCGCGCGAACGCGGGCCGCGCTTCGCAGCGCGCGCGATGCGCGTCGAGGTTCGGAAAGCGCGCGAGCACGCCAGAGTCGACGAGCTCGCGCAGCACCGCGGTCATCATCAAGTCGCCGACGGTGAAGCGATCCTCCAGGTAGGGCTTCTCGCCGAGCGACGCCGAGAGCGCCGTCAATCGAAGGTTCAGCAGCCCTTCCACCTTCGCGCGCCCCTCCTTCGACTTCGCGTCGTCGCCGAACATGCCGACGATGTGAATCACCATCTGCGCAAACGGCTCGACCGAGTTGAGCGCGGCGAGCACCCACGCGGTGGCCTTCGCGCGCCCCGCGGGATCGCTCGGAGACAGCGCTTCGGATTTCGTCGCGAGGTGAAGCACGATGGCGCCCGACTCGAACAGCTCGACCT
>JBBQXV010000080.1:0-31357 GCA_038209335.1 Polyangiales bacterium
GCCGCTCCTCTGGTCCGATCTCGACGCGTCGACCGACACGTGGCGACGCGTCCTGACCGAGACGCGCGATCCACGCGAGGCGCGCGGCATCTGGGGCGGTGACTGGATCCTGAAGCCCGCGTTCGGGAACGGCGGCGACGACGTCACGCTGCGCGAGCAGACGTCACGATCGGTTTGGTGTCGGCGCGTGCTCACCGCTCTCGCGCGTCCGCGGCGTTGGGTCGCGCAGCGGCGCTTTCACACAGTCGCCGTCGACTCACCGTTCGGATCGCTGCATCCGTGCATCGGCGTCTATGTCGTGGACGGCCAACCGACGGGCGCCTACGCGCGGTTGTCGTCGTCTCCGGTGATCGACTCCACGGCCATCGACACGACCGTCCTCGTGGAGCGCTGAGGCGACGATGGATCGCGAGTCCGTCTTCGATGCTTGGGCCCCTCGCGACAGCATCTGGACGCCGTGGGCGAAGCCCGTGCTCTTTGCGCACGTCGACGGAAGCGACGCCGCAGGTTTCACGTTTCCGCGGCCGACCTGGGTGCACGAGGATCTCCTTCACCTCGCCGATCCCGCCGCGGGCTATCGCATCAGCGCGCAGCGTCCGAAGCCGGCCGTCGTCGTCGATCTGCCGGGCGTCGACGGCATCGCGGTCGGTCTCGCGTTGGCCGAGATTGGGTTCCGCCCCGTTCCTCTCTACACAGCGCTGCCATCCTTCGCTTCCGTCGTGCCCATGGAGGACGTCGTACGCGCGATAACGGTTGGCTCACTCGAGCTCGCGACGAGGACGCTATCGCCGACCGCAGCGCCTGCATTCCTTCTCGACGCGCGCCGCATGGGGCCGAAGGCGGGCGCGCGTGTCGGTCAGTTCGACAACCGCGCCGTCACGTTCCCCGGAGACTTTCCGTCGAGTGAGCGACTGCGAAGCGGCGGCGTCGACTCCGTGATCCTGATCTCGGCCGGCGATGTCGGCCCGCAGGCGGATCTCGAAGCGACGCTCGTCGGATGGCAACGTGCGGGTCTTCCGATCCTGCACGTACGCGCCGACTCCCCCAGCCCGGCAAGACCTATTCGTGTGCGCTCTCCAGGCGCGATCGCTCGGCTGACGATGTGGTGGGAGCGCTACTTCCTACGCCGTGACCCGGGTGGCGGCATCGGAGCGTGGAAGCTCGAACGCCCGCACGGTGGATGATCGAGGGTACGTTCTTGCAGACCCGCCTTGCGCATCGTAAGTACCCGCGCACAACTCGCGAGGCCACGCACCATGAGCACGTTCAAGAAGACTCTGATGAAGCAGGGGATGAAGCTGATGTCGGATCCCCGCGTGATGAAGCTCATGCAAGACGAGCGCGTGATGAAGGCCGTGATGACGGCGATGGCCGTGCCCGGCAAGGTGCAGACGTTCACGAAGGATCAAGTCGAGACGATCGCGAAGGCGATGGCGCTCGCGACCGAGGGCGAGGTCAAAGACTTGAAACGGACCGTGCGCAAGCTCGAGGAAGAGATGGCGCGGATGCAGAAGGATCAGAAGGACTCGAAGAAGTCGAAGTCCTGACCGCGAGGATCACGCCGCGCGCTTCGTCATCCACGACGTGACGAGCGGCCACGTCATCAGCGGCGCGTCGCGTCCGACGAGCAGATCGATGTGCCCGAGCGGGAGCGCGCGGTACGTCTTGTCGAGCGACTGACTTCGCTGAAACCCGGGACGCACGCTCTCGGGCGGCGCGAGATCGTCGTTGGCGCCTGCGATGACGAGGAGCGGGAGGTTCATCTTCTCGAAGCGCTCGACGTAGTCCGACTCGCGCCCGCCGAACTGTTTGTGCGCGGCCCACTCGAACATGCTCCGCATCTCGTTCATCCCGGCGCGATCGAACGCGAGGCGCAGGTGCTCCTCGATGACGTGCGGTTCGCACGATCCGGCGTGCCATCCGCGCAGCGGGATCGGATAGAGCGGGCTCTCGATGAAGCGGCGCACCATTCGGAACGTCAGGCCGATCGGCGCGAGCGGGAGCGGCGCGTTCACTTGCGGGAGCATCGCCATCGCGCGGAAGAACACCGCGATCGCGCCGAGCGAGATCGAGCCGCGCGTGAAGTGGTACGGGCTTCCGATCGAGACGATGCCGGCGACGGCTCCGGCGAGCGCGGGCGCGGCGGCGTAACTCACGAGCCCGCCGAGCGAGTGGCCCACCAAGTAGACGGGGCGCTTGCCGCTGAGGCGCTGCACCTCTTCGACCGCGGTCGGGAGATCTTCGCGCACGTAGTCTTCGACGCCGCGGCAACGTCGCGCGCCGAGGTGACGCGAGCGACCGTGGCCGCGGAGATCCAAGTTGAAGACGTCGAAGCCCGCGCGCGCGAGATGGTTCGCGAGGCTGCGGGACGGCAGATGCCAGGCGTATCGGTTTTGCCCGAAGCCGTGGACGAGGAGCACCGGCGCGCGCGTTCCGGCCGCGTTTCCCTCCCAGCGTTTTCGCACCATCGCTAGAGGAACGGGGCCGGGGGTGACCACGATCTCTTTCCGAAACGTCCCCCGATCGTCTCGGTCGATGCGCTGCTCGATGACTCTTCCGTAGAGGATCAATCTCTTCTGCCGTTAGTGTAGCATCGCGCGAACCGACATGAGAAATCCCAGCCGTCTTGCCCTTGCCGTCGCGCTGCTCACGTTCGCCGCCGTGCCGCTCGCGGTCACGCAGACCGCGCGCGCCGCGGACGAAAAGAAGCCCGAGGACGCGCCCGCTGCGAGCGCGAGCGCGTCCGCCGCTGCGCCCGTCGGCGCCGGCACGTACGACGTGAAGGACGATCCGAGCGACGTCTCGGAGAAGCCGGGGCAGACGTACTACTTCATCGGCGCGCGCTACCGCGGCACGGTGATCCCAAAGTTCATGATGAACCTCTTCGTCGACGAAGGGGCGACCGTCTACTCGAACGGGATCGGCATCGAGCTCGACATCCGCAAGGACGCCTACTCGCTCATCCCGGCGATCTCGTACGTCGAGTACGGCACCGGCGACATCATGTTCCTCCAGAAGGGCAAGGACAGGAACAACGCGGGCAACTGGTCGTACGTCAACAGCAGCCTCAAGGCGCTCTATCTCACGGTCGATCTTCTGTGGTCGACGCAAGTGCATCCGAAGGTCGACTTCGAGTACGGCTTCGGCACGGGCGTCGGCATCATCTTCGGCGATCTCGTGAACAACTGGGTGCAGTTCACGCCGGCGAGCGGCAAAGCCGATCTCACGAACGGTGCGGGCGTCGGCTTCACCAAGTGCGGAGCCGTCGGCGCGCCGGGCACCGGCTGCAACAAGGCGGACCACCAACAGTCGGACACCGACAAGGTCGGCGGCTACGTCGAGAAGAGCTGGTTCTCCGGCGGCTCGGTGCCGAACATCTTTTTGCATCTCGCGATCCCGCAGCTCGGGTTCCGCTTCAAGCCGGTGAAGCAGTTCGAGTCGCGACTCGGCTTCGGGTTTTCGCTCACGGGATTCTGGTTCGGACTCTCGGCGGACTACGGCCTCGAGCGTCCCGAAAAGAAGAGCGGCCAAGCGAGCAACGGGCCGACGCTCCACTTCGGCGGGCGCTGAATACCGCGCCGTTCGCGCATGCTGGAGCTGCCGCCGCGATACGAGCCGCTCGAGCGCCTGGGTCAAGGCGGCGGCGGTGAAGTTTGGGCGGTGCGCGATCGCGTGAGCGAGCGCGTGCTCGCGCTGAAGGTGCTGAGCGCGAACGCGGGCGAGGCCGAGGTGATGGCGCTCGTGCGCGAGGCGATGGCGCTCTCGGGTCTCGAAGGGCTCGGCGTTCCGCAGGTCGTCGCGTTCGGCGCGCTCGGCCAAGGCGGACGCCGCTTCATGGTGCGCGAGCTCGTTCCAGGCGACAGCTTGGAAGACGTTCTCGAGAAGGAGCGCGGGGCCGATTGGATCGCGCCGCTCGCGTGGGCGTGCGATCTGCTCACGGCGATTCATCGCGCGGGGCTTTTGCACGGTGACTTGAAGCCCGCGAACATCATCGTCGACGAGCGCGGCCGCGGGACGCTCGTCGATCTCGGGCTCGCGGCGCCATGGCGCGAAGGGGGGACGCTCGCGCAAGGGCTGACGCCGAAGTACGCGGCGCCGGAGCTGTTCGCGGGGGAGCCGCTGACGGTGCGCGCCGAGGTGTACGCGCTCGGAGCGACGCTCGGCGAAGCACTCGCGCGGCGCGGATGGGAGCTCGACGATCGCGTGCGGATGGGGCTCGCGAAGGTCGCGGCGCGCGCGATGGAGGAGTCACCCTCCGCGCGCTATCCGAGCGTCGACGAGCTCGGGAGCGCGCTGCGGCAAGCGGCGGGGCTTCCACCGATCGAAGCCGCGCGCGAAGGGGGCGACGCGCCGGTCGAATCGGCGTGGCCGGTGCTCGGTCTCGAAGCGACGGCGCAGAAGCTGCTGACGGAGGTGCGCGCGCTCGAGCCGGGCGGAGCGCTCGCGATCGAAGGGCCGCGCGCGTCGGGGCGAACGACGTTGGCGCGGAGGCTCGCGTGGACGCTCGGCGTCGAGGGGCGCGCGGTCGCGATGATCGAAGCGCCGCGTCGCGGGATGACGGCGCGCGAGGTCGTGGAGCTCGAGCTCGCGGCGTGGCGGCGCGAAGGCGATCGCATGGAGCCTGACCTGATTGTCGTCGTCGACGACGCGCACGCGCTCGACGATCCGGCGCGAGCGGCGTTGCGGCTAGCGTCGGAGAGCGGCGCGCGGATCGTCGGCGTGACGTCGGAGAGCGATCTCGCGCGCCTCGCGAAGGGGCGGTGCCGCGCGTTCGTCGTGCCGCCGCTCGACGCGCGATCGGCGGAGGAGCTCGTGCTTCGCGCGATGCCGTCGTTGCCGGACAAGTTGCGTGCGCACTTGGTCGCGCGCGTCGAAGGGCGACCGGGGACGCTCCGCGCGATCCTTCGGAAGCTCGGCGGGCGCGCCATCGTTTCGACGGAAGACGTCGACGCGGTGCTCGCGGCGCCGCCGGGAGGATCGGTCCCGCCGCCGTCGATAGGGCGCGCGGAGGGCTTCGCGCAGGTCGACCGCTCGCTCGACATGGGGCGCTTCGACGAAGCGGCACAGCAGCTCGACGAGCTCGGCGCGCCGCGGCACGACGACGAGCGCGTGCGGATCGGGATCTGGCGCGCGCGCGTGGCGCTCGGGCGCGGCGACGCGAAGCGGGCGAAGGAGCTCCTCGCGGAGATCGAGGGGGTTGCGACGAAGGGGACGCAGCGGCGATCGTGGGAGATCGCGGCGGCGCGCGCGTCGCTTCGTGCCGGGGATTACGCGGACGTGTTGCGCCTGACGAAGGGGCTCGTCGACGCGGGGGGTGAGGACGCGATCGCGGCGGACGCGCTCTCGGTGCGCGGCGTCGCGCTCGCGCTCACCGGCGAAGACACGCTCGCGCAAGCGTCGCTCGCACGCGCGCTCGAGGTCGCGCGGAGCACGGGCGATCCGCGCGTCGAGGCGGTCGCGCTCGGATCATCGGCGATCGCGCATCAACGCGCAGGGCGTCGCGATCAGGCGCGCACGGCGTACGAAGCGTCGCTCGCATCCGCGGAGACGGCCCGCGACGCGGCGACGGTCGCGGCGATGCGCTTGAACCTCGCGGGGCTCGCGCAGGGCGAAGGCGATCTCGCGCAGGCGCTCGCGCACCTCGAAGCGGCGGTCGACATGGGCCGACGCGCGGGCGGTCTCCTCGCGGTGCAGCAGGCGCTCTTGAATCTCGCCTTGCTCGATCTCTACTTGGGTCGCTATGCGCGCGCCTCGGCGTCGATCGATTCGCTCGTCGCGCAGCGTCCGCGCCTCGGTCCGGCGGCGCGCGCGCAGCTCCTCGGTTTGCAGGCCGAGCTCGCGACGCGAAACGGCGACGTCCCGCGCGGCGCGTACCTCTACGATCAAGCAGCGTCGTCGTATGAGACGCAAGGGCGGCTCAACGACGCGGCCGAGTCGCGCCTCGAAGGGCTCATCGTGCAGGCGCGCGAAGCGGGCGCGGACGCCGCGGAGCTCGCGCGCGCGGTGGAGAAGGTGAAGGCGTCGTTGGGCGAAGCGGGACTCGGCGATCACGCGGCGCTCGCGGCAATGGCGCGCGCGGCGATCGCGCGGCTCGCGGGCGACGACGACGCGGCGAAGCGCGCGCTCGACGAGGCATTCGAGCTCTCGCAGAAAGCGGGGCGACGCGAATGGGCGTGGCAAGCGCTCGACGCGCGAGCGCGGCTCGCGAGCTCGCAAGGGAGCGTCGCGCTCGCGCGTCGCGACACCGAAGCGGCGCTCGCGATGCTCGAAGAGACGGCGTCGAAGCTCCCGCGCGATTTGCGCGAGGTCTTCTGGGACGATCCTCGTCGTCGCGCACTCCGGCAAGCGCACACCGCGACGCTTCCAGTCGCGTCGGTGCCGACGCCGATGGCGCGCGCGGCGCAAGTCAGCGGCTCGACGTCGATCTTCACCGTGCGCCCCGCCGAAGATCGCCTCGCGCGCATCCTCGAGATCACGCGCGAGCTCGCGAGCGAGCACGACATCGCGCGCCTCCTCACACGCGTGACGGACCACGCGATCGCGCTCCTCGGTGCCGAGCGTGGCTTCGTCGTGTTGACCAACGAGAAGGGCGAGCTGTCTGCGCACGCGGCGCGCGACCGCGCGGGCGACGATCCGCACGCGCGCTTCTCGCACTCGGTCGCCGAGAAGGTCGTCGCGACAGGCGAGCCCGTCATCGCGACGAGCGCGCGCGACGACGAGCGACTCGCGCAAGCGGTGAGCGTGCACCAGCTGATGATTCAGTCGATCGCGTGCGTTCCGATCCGCGGCGCTCCGCCCGGTGGCGCGACGATCGGCGCGCTGTATGTCGAGACGCGATTGCGTCCTGGTCATCGCTTCCAAGACGAGCTTCCGACGCTCTGCGCGTTCGCCGATCAAGCGGCGATCGCGATCGAGAACGCGCGTCTCCTCGGCGAAAACCGCGCGCGCGCCGAGCAGCTCGCGACCGCGAACGGCGAGCTCGAGATCGCGAAAGACGAGCTCGCGCGCCTCCTCGGAAAGCGCACCGAGCAGCTCGTCGAGGCGCGGCGCGACTTGAAGCAAGTGCGCGCCGAGCTGCGCGGACACTTCGGCTACGCGGGGCTCGTCGGCACCAGCGCTGCGATGCGAAAGCTCTACGCGCTCATCGAGCGGATCAAAGAGACCGACGTGCCAGTGCTCATCACGGGCGAGAGCGGCACCGGCAAAGAGATCGTCGCGAAGGCCGTGCACGCGTCGGGACCGCGCGCGAAAAAACCGTTCCTCGGCGTCAACTGCGGAGCCATCCCCGGCAACCTCCTCGAGAGCGAGCTCTTCGGCAACGTGCGCGGCGCGTTCACCGGCGCGGATCGCGATCGCAAAGGGCTCTTCCGCGAAGCCGAAGGCGGCACCATCTTGCTCGACGAGATCGGCGAGATGCCGCAGAAGATGCAAGCGGGACTTCTGCGCGTCCTCCAAGAAAAATGCGTGCGCCCCGTCGGCGGCGCGAAGGAAGAGCCGGTCGACGCGCGCGTCATCACGTCGACACACCGCGATCTCGAGCAAATGGTGAAGGACGGGACGTTCCGCGAGGATCTCTACTATCGCCTGCATGTCGTCGAGATGCGCGTGCCGCCGCTCCGCGATCGCATCGAGGACATCCCGCCGCTCATCGATCACTTTCTGTCGCTCTATTCGTCGCGGTATCGGCGCGATCGAAAGACGGTGGCGCGCGACGCGCTGCGTTTGCTCTGCGCTTACCCGTGGCCGGGAAATGTGCGGCAGCTGGAGCACGTGCTGCTCAATGCGTGGTTGATGAGCGAAGAGGACGAGATCGCCGCGGAGGATCTCGAGCTGCCGTCGGCGGGGCCGCGGTCGGCCGCGACGCCGAGCTCGGATCATCGCGCGCGCGCGGGGCAGGCGCCGGCGCACGCGGGGAGCAAGGCGGAGTTCAAGGCGTCGGAGCGCGATCGGATTTTGAGCGCGTTGTCGGCGTGCAATTGGAATCGCGTGCAAGCGGCAAAGATGATCGGCGTGCCGCGGCGGACGTTTTATCGACGATTGAAGGAGTTCGGAATTCTTTAGCGACGCGCGAGGTGGCGGTAGCATCCAATGCGCCATGCGAATCTTTGCTCCCTCTGTCATCGCTGCAGCTGTCTCGATCTCCGCGTGCGCGACCGCCACGCCGACCTCGACTTCGACTTCGACTTCGACTTCGACCGCGACGCCGACCACGACCACGGACGTCGATCCCCTCGTCGGCAAGCCCGCTCCCGACTTCACCAAGACCACCTACGACGGCAAGGAAGTCCACCTCGCCGCGCTCAAGGGGAAGCCCGTCGTCGTCTACTTTTATCCAAAGGACGAGACCCCCGGCTGCACCAAGGAGGCGTGCTCGTTCCGCGATGCGTGGAAGGATCTTTCCGCGACCGGCGCGACACTCGTCGGCATCTCCACCGACGACGCCGAGTCGCACAAGAAGTTTGCCGAGCATTGGAAGCTCCCCTTCCTCCTCGTGAGCGACGCCGACGGCGCGATCGCAAAGTCGTTCGGGGTGCCAATGGACCAAGGGTACGTGGCGCGCCAGACGTTCGTCATCGGCGCCGACGGCATCGTGAAGAAGGTCTATCGGAAGGTGAGCGTCGCGTCGCACGCGGCCGAGGTCATGGCGGACTTGAAGCAGCCGTGAGCTTGTCGGTCGTCGTCGACGGCGTCGCGCTCGCGGAGGCCGACGCGCGCGCGTTTTGGGATCGCTTCAGTCGGTACATGGACGACCATCCGCGCGATCTCGTCGGCTTCGCGAAGGCCGAGGGGCTCGCGAGCGTGCACCCTCAAATGGGAGCGGATGGAGCGGTGCTCGTCGCGAGCCGTACCGCGCTGCAGCGACCGTATGCGAACGCGTCATCGGGCTCGGCGACGAAGCCGACGAGCCAGCCGTCCAGTGGATCGCCGGGTCACCAGAGTCGCGGCAACCGCAACCAGGGTGGGTCGAAATCCTCGAAGAAACGAGGGTGACCGGTGTGCGCGAGCTCTGCACGGTCCTTGCTTCTCGAGGGAACGGGTGCTCTGCGCCCTCCGAATGCACATCGCCTACGCCGCCCATACCGAAGCCTGCACCTTCTACCTCGATGACGAGGGGATCTGCCGTCGCGTGCTGCGCAAGCGCGCGAGGCCGCTGACCGCACTCGTCTCGGGGGCGAGCGAAGAGAACGGCGACAAGTCGGAGCGGTGCCTCGGCGCACAATACGTCGCGTCGCTCGATACGTCGGCGAACGGGGGGCTCATCCCGATGCCGCGCGTCGGCGTGCCGATGCTCTTCGCGTACGTCAGCGAAGGTGGACGCATCGCGCTCGTGCGGACCGGCAACGTGTTGCGTTTCGAGCAGCACGGCACGCCGGACGATCGTCCGTCGCAGCGGCAGACGCGCCCGTCGCTCCCCGAGGAAGCGCCGATACCGGCGAAGCCGGACAGCGGCGTGCGTGCGCGACCCGACGACGACGACGACGACGACGGGCCGATCGTTCCCGACGTGCCGATCGAGATCGCGCCGCCGATCGTCTCGGACGCGACGGCGGAGATGCCGATCGCGGTGACGGCCGAAGCGCCTGCGATCATGGCGCCCGTCGCGATCCCGCAGCTCGCGCAGCTCTCCGACGACGACGGCAGCGACGTCGACGAGACGAGCGCCGCGCGCACGCAGCTTTTCCGCGCGAGCCGACCGCCGCCGAGCACGATCCGCACGCCGACAGGCAACACGCCGATCCCCGAGCGTCCGAGCTGGATGCCGTCGACGCGGATCGAGCGCGTGTCGATCGTCCCCGCTGCGCCGGCGTCGAGCCAGCGCGAGATCGAAGCCGCGCCGAACACCGATCGCGATCCGTCGCCGGTCACGCCGCGCGGACGCGGGATGCTTCCGCTGCGCGCCGGTCGGGGACGCGGCTGAACCGCGATTCAACCGAGCGACGCGTACACGGCATCGGCGAGCGTCTGCGCGCGCGGATCCATCGTGAGGTGCGCGGCCATCTTGTTCATCACGTAGCCGAACCCGATGCGACGATCGGGATCCGCGAACGCCGCCGAGCCGCCCGCGCCGACGTGACCGAACGCGCGCGGGCCGATACGCATGCCGTCGTTCGCGAGCATGAAGCCGTGGCTGTAGCGCGTCGGCACGCCGAGCACTTCGTCGTCGCCGTTCGACTCCTCGTGCGAAGCGCGCGCGAGCGACTCGGGCGACAAGAGCGAACCGACCGCGCCGTAGATCTTCGCGAGCGCGCGCGCGTTCGTGTGACCGTTGACGGCCGGGAGCTCCGCCGCGCGGAAGGCGCGCGTGTTCACCGTGCCCGGCATCGACAACGTCGGCGGGTTCGCGAACGCGCGCCCCGCCATCGACGTCGGGTCCGCCATGATGCGCGACACGAGCGTCACTTCTCCGGGCTTCGCCGGCGGTGCGTTTCGCATCTCGGCGACGCGCACGTCCTCGCGTTCGTCGAGCCCGACGTGCGCATCGGCGCCGAGCGGACCGGCGATCTCCTCGCGAAGGATCGCGCCCATCGTCATGCCCGAAGCGCGACGGATCGTTTCGCCGACGAGCCAACCGAACGTGATCGCGTGGTACGCGTGCCGCGTCCCCGGCGTCCACCACGGCTCTTCCGCGGCGAGCGCTTCGGTCATTCGCGTCCAATCGAACATCGCTTCAGGCGGCAGCGGCGCGCGGATCGCCGGGAGCCCCGCGCGATGCGAGAGGAGCCAACGCACGAGGACGCTCTCCTTCCCTGCCCGCGCGAATTCGGGCCAGTAGCGCGACACCGGCGCGTCGAGATCGAGCGCGCCGCGATCGACGAGACGAAGCGCACAGAGCGCCGTGAGCCCCTTCGTCGTGGAAAATACGTTCGCGATCGTGTCGCGTGTCCACGGGCGCGTGTGCGCTTTGTCGGCCCATCCGGACCAGAGATCGACGACGGATTTTCCGTCGATCGTGACGGCTACGCACGCGCCGAGCTCACCGCGCGACGCGAAGTTCTCGGCGAACGCTTCCTTGACGCGCAAAAAGCGCGGATCGCATTCGCCGTGGATCTCGACATCGGTCATGTCGCGCGAGCATAGTTCGCGACGCGCATGAACGAAACTCGCAGGTACGTCATCGCGATCCTCACCTCGCTCGGCGCGCTCAGCGTCGCGTCGTGCTCAGGGCGCGTCTCGACGAACAGCGATCCCGGCGCCGCTCCGCAGCAAGGCGCGTGCACGGCCGCCGATCTCGCGGCGCGATGGTCGTCGATGGACCAGGCCGCGATCCTGCCGCCGAGTCACTTCGCGAACCTCAATCTCCTTGGCGCGAGCGGCACGGGCATCACGCTGGCCGAGGCGCAGGCCATCAACTGCGCCGGGACTCTCCTTCCGAGCGACGCGACCGGCGGGCCAAGCGTCGTGTGGGGAAACGCGAACGAGGTGCGCATGTTCTACGACGAGCATTCGCACGTCGCGTTGCAGCTGCTCCTTCAAAACGGATACGCGACACCGGTGAAGCTCCTCAGCCGCGACGGCGCGCACACGTACGTGCTGAAGCTCGGGAGCGCGGTCACCAAGGACGGCGCGCCGTTCGCGATCGACTGGACGAGCACGATGATGGCGCTCCCCGCGGCGACGGAGCTCGACGACGCCGCGCGCGCGACGTTCGCCCCGCAAGCGTCCGCCGACAACGGCTGCTTCACGGGCGCGCCCGCGAACTGCCTCGTGATTGCCGACGATGGCGCGGGTCACTCGTATCTCGGGTTTCGCGCGGCGAATTTCTTCGTCGTGTTCGATCACGGCACGAGCATCCCGCGCTTCTTCTTCGCCGACGTCTCGCGCCTCTGACGAGCAGACGCGATCAGTGACGGCGACTCGGCCGCGTGACGATGTCGGGCGTCGTCGGCGGCGGCTTCGCCGTCGTGACGGTCGGCGGCGGCTTCACGGTCGCGGTCGCGGTCGCGGTTGCCGTCGCGGTTGCGGTCGCGGTCGCAGTCGCGGTCGCGGTCGCAGTCGCGGTCGCAGTCGCCGTCCCCGTCGCGATCGGCCGCGGGATGTACACCGGCTTCGGACGCGCGACGTCGGGCGCCGCGTCCACGATCCCCGCGTCGACGATCGCCACGACCTCCGGCTCGGGCGGCGGCGGCTCGATCGCCTGCGTCGACGGCTTCCACGCCGTCGTCGAGTGACACGACTCGCACGTATCCGGAAACGTGTCGTGCCCCGGAAATGTCGACATGCCGCGATCCTCGGCGTGGCACGAGACGCACTCCTTCTTCGTCCCCTTCCACGTCGACGCCTCGCCGCGATGGCACCAGAAGCACTTCACCTGCTTCTCTTTTCCGACGAGCTCGCCGTCGCCCGCCGCCTTCGCGTGCGCGCCCGTGAGCTCCCACCACGGATGGCTCACGCGCGACCCACCCCACGACGTCTGCGAGTGGCACGCGCCGCACGAGCTCGGGCGCGCGCCGACGTGCGGCGGCTTCGTCGTCGCGTTGAACTCGGTCGTGTGGCAGCTCGCGCAGCGCATCGGATCGTCGTCGCGCTCGGCGTGCGCGGACGGCGCCGCCTTCTTGCACGAAAACCCGAACGCGCCCGCCGCGACGACGACGGCGACGACGACCGCGTGCGCGACGATGTCAGAAGCGTTCTTCACGGAAGCTCATCCCCAATCGTTCGCACATCGGTCGCAGCTTCTTCGCGAGCCCGCGAGGCCCGCAGAAGAACACGTCGACCTTTTCGCCTTCGTGAATGCGTTTGATCTCGCCGAGCATCGTCTCCCAATCCGGATGCCCCATGTGCGTCTTCGTTCGCAACCCGGTGACGATGTCGCTCCGCCCCGACGCGTGCATGATCTCGCGCGCGAGCTCGAGCCCGAACGCGGTGACGCCTGTTCGCGCGCCGGTCATGCAGAGATGGATGTTGAGGACGTTGCGCTTGTCGAGCTCCTCGAGCTTTGACAACAGCGCGCGAAACCACTCGAACGAATATTGATCGCGGTTCAACCAGAAGAAATGCACCCACTCGAGCTTCGACGTGCGCTCGGCGGTCGGCGCGTTGCTTCGCAAGACGATGCTCTCGAGGACGCTCGCGAACGGCGTGACGCCGATGCCTGCGCCGATGAGCACGGCGACGCGCGACGCGAAGATGTGCGCGCTCGGCGATCCGTACGGACCGTCGATGTACGTCGGCAGGCCGGCGGTGTCGCGCGTCTCTTCGGAACGACGGCGGAGCGCGGCGGTCCAGTTGCCGAGCGAGCGAACGTGAAACGTCAGCGACTTCTGCTCCGGCGCGCTGCTGATCGTGAACGGGTGCCACTCGTGCCGCGCGATCCCCGGGATCCGCAGGAAGACGTAGTCGCCTGGATCGAACGTGAACCCGGGCGGCTTCGCGATCTCGACGCGCGTGACGCCGGACCTTAGGGGCCACGTCGACACGATCGCGCTCGATCGCGCGCGTCGACGCAGGCGAAGGATCTGCTCGATGACGAAGCCGACGATCGGGACACCCGCGAAGAGAAGGAGTCGCGGCGCGTGCGCGATCGCGAGGCCGAGCCACGCCAAGTAGAGGAGGTGCGTGAAGTAGAAGAGCTCGAAGCGGTTCGATCGCCGAATGAAGCCGAGCGAGAAGATCCACATGACGGCGAAGACGCCGAGGAGAATGCCGCCGGTGAGACCGCGCTCGGTCGAGAGCACGCGCCACGGCGAGCCGCCCGCGGCGTGACCACCCGCATACGCGACGACGAACGCCGCGGAGTGCGTGACGGCGAGCGCGAAGAGCGCGTGCCCGACCATCTTGTGGAAGGTGATCGATTCGTCGACGGGCACGATGCGCCCGAGCCACGTCGAGCGGACGCGCGAGAGCAGGCGCCGCATCATCGGAATGAAGACGAGCGCGCCGTTCAAGTCGATGCACGCGCCGAGCGCGCGTCCGTACTGCATCGCGGGATCGGACGTGTGGCTCGCGCGACCGAGGAGCATCGAATACGCGAAGACGGCGGCGTTCGCGGCGATCCACAGCGCGACGAACGCGACCTCGAGCCCGCGGTTCTCGAAGAAGCGCGCGACGCGACCGGAGCGCTTCTTGGTGTGCTCGTCGAAGAGGACCATCAGCTCTTCGTTCGGCGCGATCCAGATCGCTTCGCTGCGCGTCATCCGCGCGAGGAGCTCGGGGCGACCGCGCACGACGGCTTCGAGCTCTTCGAACGAGAGACGGCCGTCGCGGTTCTTGTCGGCGGCGTTGAGCAGCGCGGCGACGAGCTGCGCGGGCGGTTGGCTGACGCGCTCGGCGACGTCACTCTCCGCGAGGCTCACGGCGATCATCCGGAAGAGCTCTTCTTTGTCGATGAAGCCGTCGCCGTCGTCGTCGTGGAGTCGGAACGCGAAGCGGAGCTTCTCTTGATCGGTCCCGAGCAAGAGCGCGCGCACGCCGTCGAGGAACTCCTGCTTCGAGATGACGCCGTCGCCGTTCTCGTCGAAGCACGACATCACGCGGCGCGTGAGGTGCGTGCTTCGAAGCCCGAGCGCGCGCTTCAGCTCGTCGATGTCGATGCGCGCGTCGCCGCCCGCGTGATGCGCGAACGCCCGCTCGAGCGTCGCGAGGAGCGCCGCGTCGGTGGTGGAGACTCGATCGAGCGGTTGCACGACGACCGCGACGGTAACCCCTCGGGCGGACGGCGTCTGCGGCGTCGGACGGGCCGTCGGCCACGCGGTAGACACGCGCCTCGCGCAGTGCTAGTTGCGGGCACGTTCAGCCGGCTGCGCGCCGTATTTTTCGCCCGCCGGACGCTGGAAATCCAGCGATTTGCCCCTACTTGAGGAACCATGGTGCTCGCCAACATGACCGCCGCCGCCCTCGCCCTCACGGGCGCTAGGGAAGAGGCCGTCACGGTCGACTTTCACCCGTATCTCCTCGCGTTTCAGATCGGTCTTTTCGTCCTCTTGATGCTCGTCTTGAAGCCGGTCCTCTTCGACCCGATGCTCAAGCTCTTCGAGGAGCGCGAAAAACGGATCGACGGCGCGAAGGCTGCGGCCCGCAAGATCGACGAGAAGTCCGCGACCGCGCTCACGAAGTACGAGACCGAGATGGCGAAGGCGCGCGCGTCGGCCAACGCCGAGCGCGACAAGCTCCGCGCCGAGGGCGTGAAGATGGAAAACGAAATCCTCGCGAAGGTGCGCATCGCAACCGCGCAATCGCTCGAAGAGGGAAAGAAGAAGGCGCACGCCGAGGCGGCCGCCGTTCGCGCGACGCTTCAGGGCGAATCGGGCGCGTTGGCGAAGGATCTCGCGAGCCGCGTGCTCGGTCGCGAGGTGCAGGGATGAGGCCCTTCTCGCGTCCCCGCGCGGTTCTCCTCCTCGTCTTGTTCGCTCTCGCGGGCGCTTGGCCGATGATCGCTTGGGCGATGAAGCCCGATCCTCATGCGCCCGCGCACGGCGCTCCCGCGCACGGTCCGGCCGCTCCGGCACACGGTCCCGCCGCCGATCCGCACGCCGCTCCGGGGGCCGCGCCGCATGGCGACGATCATGCGGCGGGTGGCGAGCACGCGCATTGGCCGCCGCCCGGGATCAACTGGACGGACTTCGGCGACAAGGATCGCCCGCCGTTCGCGGCGATGCTGGTCAACTTCGTGCTGCTCGCCGGCCTCTATTACACGCTCGGCAAGAAGCCGATCGCCGAGGCGCTCGTGGCGCGTCGCACGGCCGTCGCCAAAGAGATCGAAGAAGCGCAGCGCATGAAGCGCGAAGCCGAGAAGCGCGCCGAGCAGTACCAAGACAAGCTCGGTCGCCTCGAAGAAGAGCTCGTTACGGCGAGGGCCGCGCTGGTCGAGGCCGGCAAAGGCGAGAAAGAGCGCATCGTGCGCGACGCGGAAGAGAAAGCGGCGCGCATGCAGAAGGACGCCGAGTTCCTCGTCGAGCAAGAGATGCGTCAGATGCAGCAGGACTTGTGGCGCGAGCAGGTCGAGCGCGCGACCGCGACGGCGGAGGATCTACTGCGCAAGCGCGTGACCGACGCCGACCAAGAGCGGCTCGCCGAGGAGTATTTGTCCGAGCTGGCGAAGCGGCCGTCGGGCACGGCAATGACGGCGAAAGGGGGCGCGTCGTGAGCGTCTCTCTCGTCGCACGCCGTTACGCCCGCGCGCTCCTCGAGCTCGGGCACGAGAGCGGTCAAGGCGACGCGCTCGTCACCGAGATCGCGAACGCCGCCGAGACCTACGAAGCGAGCGCCGAGCTCCGCAACGCGGTCGAGAACCCGCTCGTCCCGCACCCGCAAAAGCGCGCCGTGGTCGCCGAAATCGCGGACGCGCTCGGCCTCGGACAGATCGCGAAGAACACGCTCGCGCTCCTCGTCGATCGCCGCCGCATCAAGACGCTCCCGTACATCGCGCGCTACCTGCGCGAGATGACCGACGCGAAGAAGGGGCTCCTCCGCGCCGAGGTCACGACGGCGACGCCGCTCAACGACGCGTACTACGGCCGCCTCCAAGCGCAGCTCGAGAAGATGACGGGCAAGCGCATCGCGATCGATCGCAAGGTCGATCCAAGCATCATTGCCGGCGTGGTCACGCGCATCGGCGACCGCGTCTTCGACGGCTCCGTCCGTTCGCGTCTTCAGTCGATGAAGGACGCACTTCTCCCGCAGAACTAGTCAGTCAGCTTTCCGTTTCGCCGCCACTAAAGAACCTCAGAGGAATTCGCGATGCAGCTTCGGGCCGAAGAGATCTCCCAGATCATCAAGAAGCAGATCCAGAGCTACGACAAAGCCGCTCTCACGATGGAGACGGGCACCGTGCTCGCCGTCGGCGACGGCATTGCGCGCGTCTACGGGCTCGAAGGGGCGATGGCCGGTGAGCTGCTCGAGTTCCCGGGCAACCTCATGGGTCTCGTGCTCAACCTCGAGGCCGACAACGTCGGCGCGGCGCTCTTCGGCGACGTCACCGGGATCAAAGAAGGCGCGATCGTCAAGCGCACCGGACGCATCCTCGACGTCCCCGTCGGCGAGGCGATGATCGGTCGCGTCGTCAACGCGCTCGGTCAGCCGGTCGACGGCAAGGGTCCGGTCGAGACGCCGCATCGTCGTCGCGTCGAGATCAAGGCGCCGGGCATCCTCGATCGCCAGCCGGTCAAAGAGCCGCTGCAGACGGGCCTCAAGGCGATCGACGCGATGGTTCCGATCGGACGCGGTCAGCGCGAGCTCATCATCGGCGATCGCCAGACGGGCAAGACCGCCGTCGCGATCGACACGATCATCAACCAGAAGGGGCAGGGCGTTTACTGCTTCTACATCGCGATCGGTCAGAAGCAGTCGACGGTCGCGAGCGTCGTCGCGAAGCTCGAAGCGGCCGGCGCGATGGAATACACGACCATCGTCACGTCGGGCGCGAGCGAAATGGCGCCGCTCCAGTTCATCGCGCCGTACACCGGCGTCACGATGGCCGAGTACTTCCGCGACAGCGGGCGTCACGCGCTCTGCATCTACGACGACTTGTCGAAGCAGGCCGTCGCGTACCGCCAGCTCTCGCTCCTCCTTCGCCGTCCGCCGGGACGCGAGGCGTATCCGGGCGACGTCTTCTACATCCACTCGCGCCTCCTCGAGCGCGCGGCGAAGATGGCCGACGAGGTCGCGGTCGTGAAGAAGGACATCACGAGCTGGGACAAGATCGGCGAAGCGAAGGTCTACAAGGGACAGCAGGGCGAAGAGCCCGCGAAGCACGAGCTCAAGGAGAAGGGCGAAGGCTTCCACATCCTGAAGAACCCGCTCTCCGGCGGATCGCTGACGGCATTGCCGATCATCGAGACGCAGGCCGGCGACGTCTCCGCATACATCCCGACCAACGTCATCTCGATCACCGACGGGCAGATCTTCCTCGAGACCGACTTGTTCTTCTCCGGCGTTCGTCCGGCGATCAACGTCGGCGTCTCGGTCAGCCGCGTCGGCGGCAACGCGCAGATCAAGGCGATGAAGAAGATCGCCGGCACGTTGAAGCTCGACCTCGCGCAGTACCGAGAGAAGGCGGCGTTCTCGCAGTTCGCGTCGGACCTCGACAAGGTCACGCGCGACATGCTCGACCGCGGCGTTCGCCTCGTCGAGATCCTGAAGCAGGGTCAGTACGTGCCGATCCCCGTCGAGAAGCAGGTCATCATCATCTACGCGGCGACGCAGGGGTACACCGACAAGCTCGAAGTGTCGCAGCTCGCGGCGTACGAGAAGGGGCTCAACGCCTTCATCGACTCGAAGTTTCCGCAGATCTTCGAGACGATCCGCACGAAGAAGGAAATCGACAAAGAGCTCGAGCCGGTCCTGAAGAAGGCGCTCGCGGAGTTCGGCACGGCGTTCGGCGGTAAGGACGAAAAGGCCGACGAGAAGAAGACCGAAAAGAAGAGCGAGAAGAAGACCGAAAAGAAGAAGAAGGAGAGCTGATTCCGTGGCCTCGCTGAAATCGATCCGCAAGCGGATCACGAGCACCAAGGCGACGCAGAAGATCACCAAGGCCATGAAGATGGTCGCGGGTGCGCGTCTGACGCGTGCGCAGCAGCGCATCGTGCAGATGCGTCCGTACGCGGTGAAGACGGCCGAGGTGTTTCGCAGCGTGGCCGCGTCGATGAGCGGCGACGGCGCAGACGGAAGCGGCTCGACCGAGGACACGCATCCGCTGCTCGCGCGTCGCGCCGAGAAGAACGTGCTCTTCCTGGTGCTGTCGAGCGATCGCGGACTTTGCGGCGGCTACAACACGAACATCACCAAGGCGACCGAGCGCGCTTGGAAAGAGAAGATCGCGGCAGACGTCGGCGTGCGGTTCGCCACCGTGGGTCGCAAGGGGCGCGAGTACCTCCAGCGTCGCAAGGCGGACGTCGCGCAGGACTTCGTCGGTGTGTACGAGAAGCTCGATCTCGAGAAGGCGCGCGAGATCGGCGCGTGGGCCGTGCAGCGCTTCGAGCGCGGCGAGGTCGATGCGATTTACATCATCTACACGCAGTTCAAGAGCGCGATCACGCAACAGCTCACGATCGACAAGCTCTTGCCGCTCGACGAGGCTGTCGCAGAGAAAGACGCGGGCGCCGACAAAGGCGTCGCGCCGACCGAGTTCCTCTTCGAGCCGGACAAGCGCGCGCTCCTCGAGCGTCTCGTGCCGATGTACATCGAGATCAGCATTCTCCGCGCGCTCCTCGAGAGTCAGGCGAGCGAGTTCGGCGCGCGCATGACGGCCATGGACGCGGCGACGCGCAACGCGAAGGACATGATCGGGCGGCTGACGCTCGTCTACAACCGCGTGCGACAAGCGGCGATCACCAAGGAGCTGATGGAGATCATCGGCGGCGCCGAGGCGCTCAAGGAATAAGCGCGAGCGGATCGGGCCCCGCAGGGTTCAACCGCACGAGCACGTCGCGCACGCCCGTGGCCATCGTCGCGAGGAGCGGCACCGGCCACACGCCGAGCACGATCACCAAGGCGACGAGCGGGGCCGCGCACGCCAGCTCGCGCGCGTCGAGATCGGGGATCTTGCCTCCGAACGGCTCGAGTCGTGGGCTCGCGCGCCACGCTTCGTTCGGCGCGCCGAAGCAGAGACGCTGGAGGGCCCACGCAGCGCACGCCGCGCCGAGGACGCCGCCGAGCATCGCGACGATCGCGTGCGCGGGCCAGGTCGGGAACGCGCCGGCGATCGCGAGGAGCGTGCCCCAGAAGCACGCGAGTCCGGGCACGCCGATCCACGCGAAGAGGGCGACGCCGAGGAGCATCGACCAGCGCGGCATATCGCGCGTGAGACCGCCGAAGCGGGTGACGTCGCGCACGCCGGTGCGATCCTCGAGCGCGCCGACCAAGAGAAAGAGGAGCGCCGTCGCCGCGCCGTGCGTCGTCATCTGGACGAGCGCACCCGCGATCCCTTGCGGTGTGAGCGCGCCGAGCCCGACGAAGCAGAGACCCATGTGGCTCATCGAGCCGTACGCGAGGATGCGCCGCAGATCGCGTTGGGCGAGCGCGCACAGCGCGCCGTAGACGATCGTCACCACGCCGAACGACACGAGGGCGGCCGCGCCCCATCGCGACGCTTCGGGCAGCACGACGAGCCCCGTGCGCAGGAGCACGTACGGCGCGAGCGGCAACACCGCGCCGCCGAGCATCGCCGCGACCGGCGCAGGCGCTTCGGCGAGCGCGTCCGGAAGCCACGTGTGCAGCGGGAACATCGGGAGACCGACGCCGAGCGCGACGACGAGCGCGACCCACACGACGTGATCGAACGGCATGCCAAAGAGCGTCAGGTGCTTCGCTGCGAACGCGACGCGCGCGAGCTCGGGGATCGCCGATGTGTGAGCGACGCTCGCGCCGTCGACGAGGAAAGTGCGATCGCTGTGCGTGTAGAGTGCAATGAATGCGGCGGCCATGACCGCGCTCGCTACGACGCCGAAGAGGCCGAGCTTCGCCGCGGCGATCCCGCGTCGCGACGACTCGCCCCAAGAGCCGACGAGAACGCACGACGACACGAGGACGAGCTCCCACGACGCGAACAGAAGCACGAGATCGAGCGAGACGAGGACGCCCATGATGCCGGCGACGAGCAGTAGGAACACCGCGTAGTAGCCGGCGGCGCGACGCTCGACGCCGAAGCTGGCGAGCACGCCGACGAATGCGAGGAGCGCGACGAGAAGGACGAGCGCGATGTTCGTGCCGTCGACGCCGACGTAGTACTCGACGCCGAGCGGGCGCACCCAGACGGCGCGATCGACGAGCTGCAGTCCGTCGTTTCCGTCGGCGCGTCCGAGGCTCGGCGCGAAGCGCGTGGTCGCCGCGACGGCCAGCGCGATCTCCGCGGCGCCGATCCCGATCGCGACGCCGCGCATCGCGCGATCGCTCGAGCGGCCGGCGAGACGGAGCACGAACGCGACGAGCGCGCCGACGATCGGCAAGAAGACGAGCCACGACAGCAGGTGGTCGGCGACGAACGCGAGCGGCGTGGGGACGCGCGCGCGGAAGCCGATCGCGATCTCGCCCGAGGCTTCGTCGGTGGACGTCACGATGACGTGGCCGAGCGCCTGCTTCGTGCGTGGATCGCGTTCGGGCATCCAGCGGACGGTCGCCGTCTTCGAAGCGCCCGGTGCGATCACCGCGGAAGTCCCGGCCCCGTCGGCGAAGCGGACCGTGACGCGCACGGGCGAGCGTGGATCGTCGTCGTCACCGCGAATCGCCAGTCGCGAGACGACGAGCGGGGCGTCGCCCGCGTTGGTGACGACGAAGTCGGCGGCGTATCCCCCTTCGCGCGGCGTGAGGACGAGCGGCAGGCGCGGCGGGCCGCTGACCACGACACGCGGCGCAGCGAACGCGACGGTCGGCGCCACGAGCGACAGCAGCACGAGCGCGAGCAGGACGAAGGGGAGCGCGCGTCGTCGCATGATTCAGGCGGCGAGCGAGTAGAGCACGGCGGCGCCGAACGCGGCGACGAGGAGCGCGTAGATCCACATCTGGAGCTCTGCGAAACGTCGGAGCGGTGCGATGCCGCGGAGGGCGAGCGACGCGGCGCGGTTCGCGGGCGCATCGACGAGGTGCTCGTCCACGCGCGCTCCGACCCATGCGAACGCGCGGACGGTCACCGCGACCGCGTTCAGGATGCCGTCGATGACCCAGCGATCGAGGCGCACGACGAGCGACGCGAGCCCGAGCACGGGGCGCGCGACGAGGGTCCCGGAGATCGTGCGGTCGGCGGATCCGGTCGTCTCGTCGTCACTCATCGCCACGCCGCGCGTTCGGCGGCGCGCGATCGCCCAGGCCGCCATCGACGCGCCATAGAGAGCGATCACGAGCGCGAGACCGGTCGCGTTGCCAGCGTCGGCGAAGCGCGCGTGCGATCGGGCGAACACCGGGTCGAGCCATGTCTCGAGGATCGTCGTCGCGGTGCGATCGCCGAACACGCGGCGCGATGCGCCGAGGATCGGCCCCACCGCGAGGGCGAACGCGGCGAGGCCGACGCGCCCGACGTGGCTCGGTGAGCGGCGGGCGGAGAACAGCGCGAAGTGGCGCCGCCAGAGCGCGAAGGAGCCCAGCGCGATCGAAACGACGAGGCCGGCCGCGGGCAGGACCGTCGGCAGCGTAGCTATCGCGCGCGACGTGAAGGCCGACACGACGAGATCGCTCGCGGACCAAAAGGATCCAACGAGCGGAAGCGGAGCGAGCGCGATCGCGACGCAAGCGAGAGAGCTCGCACGTTCGTCACGCGACGAGACGGCGAGCGCGCCGAGCGCGAGCGCACCGACGACGAGCATGAGCAGCGCCGACGTGCTCGCGCCGAGCGCGATCCCCGCCAGGGCGATCGATCCCTGCGCGACGCCCACACGAACAAGCACGCCGCGCGCGTTCGATGCGCGGCACGCCGACACGGCGGCGCCGACCGCGATGACCAGCGCGGCACACGCCGACGCGGCGCACGCGGCGTGCGACAGCGGAAGGAGGAACGCGACGCGCGCGAAGAGACACACCGCGGCTGCTCCACCGGCGACCGACGACGCCGTCGCGACGCGCGCCGCGATCCCCGCGAAGAGGAGAAGGCACGCGAGCGTCGCGACGCGCACCCCGCCGAGCGTTCGTCGCGCGAAGTCCTCGCGCGTCGTGGCGCCGCCGCGTTCACCGCGCACCACGAGCTCGTCCTGGATGTGCCGGAACGTAACGCTCGGCCCGAGGACCGTGAGCGCGATCTCGCGGCCGCCATCGACGACGACGCGCGGTACGACGTAATCGTCCGTGCTCCCGCCGGCATGGACGCGAAACGAGTGCAGCCCTCCGCGGATCGGATGCCGCACGAACGGCGACCTCAACGGGCGATCGCCGAGGGCGATGGGCGTGCGCGCGTCGTCGACGAAGACGATCGCACCGGGAGAGCTCGTCAACGTGAGGAAGCCGTCGCCGGGCGCGATCCGAATCGGCTCGTCGTCGTCGTCATCGTCGCGCGGCGCGATCGCGCGTGGGGGTCGCGCGTTGCGCTCGGCACCCGCAGCGGGATCCGCGTCGCGAACCGCGACAAAGCGCGGGCTGAGATCCGGCGTGTAGCCACCGCTCCCCCACCCGCCACCGAGCCCCCAGAAGAGGAGCACGGCGCCGACGACGAACGGGGCGTCGGCCGCGATCGCGACCACGAGCACGCGCGACCGCGCTTCGTCGCGGGCGATCGCCCAACCTGCCACCGTGGCGACTTGTGCCGCCGCGATCGCGACCACGAAGCCGTCGGCCAAGACGACCAACAGGATCGCCGCGACGAGAACGCAACGGCACGCGCGCCGAACGCTCGACGACTCCGGCGCGACGATCGCCGCCGTCAGCCCGGCCGCCGCCACGAGGGCGCACGCGAGCGCGCTCAGCGGATCGAACGCGAGGTCGAGGCTCACGTCGAGCTGCCCGACGCGCACGAGGCGCCACAGATGCTCGATGAGAAACCGATCGTCCGCCGGCAGTCGCGCGATCTCGACGGCGTGCACGACGACCGCGACGAGCGCCGCCGCCATCGCCGCGATCTCCGCGCGCGCGAACGATCGCGAACGCGCCGCGCGCCGCGCGAAGAGAACCTCGGCCATCGCCGCGAGCAGCGGAAAAACCAGGACGAGCCAAAGCGTGCGGCTCACCGCGATCCGTTGCAGGGGGCCGACGTACTCGGACATGCTCGACCACGCGACGGTAGCCGCATGCCGCGCGCGTGAACAATTACTTCTGGCGCCGCCGCTTAGGGAATCACGATCCCCGTCGTCGCCGGATCGAGCAAGCTCCCGATCCCGTTCACGTCGCCGTCGCGCGCGCCGAGCTGCCCCGTCGCGCCGAGAAAGTTGTACTCGAGGAAGCGCACGATCGACGAGTGCTCCATCGTCACGTGCGACACCGTGTTCGGTTTCGCGAATGGCCCGATCGCGAGCAGCGGCACGCGCGTCCCGTACGGCTTGTGATCGATCGCGCTGTCGGCCGGCGGCTTGACGTGATCGAAGAAGCCGCCACCTTCGTCCCACACCACGAGGACGAGCGTGTCGTTCGCGTACGCCGACCCTTGGATCTGCGCGACGATCCCTTGCACGAACGTCACCCCCGCGGTGATCGTCGTGCCGTATCCCGGATGCTCGTTGTGGTACTGCACCGGCTTGATGAACACGACGCTCGGCAGCTTCGACGCCGCGATGTCCGTCGCGAGCTCGTCGTAGTCCTTCATGTACGTCCGGTTGTCCGCGAACTGCGTGTAGTACTGAAACGGATTGTCGGACGGCGTGTAGTCGCACGGGATCGACGGGATGTGCGCGGGGCAATCCGCCGGCGCGGCCGGACAGAACACCGAGCTGATCATCCGCTGGTACCCCTCGGCATAAAACGCGAACGTGTGGCCGCCCGCGACGAGTAGATCCGCGATCGTCGTCTGGTTCGCGTACTCGATCGTCGGCGTCGGCGGCAGATCGCACCCTTTGCCGTTCGTGTTCGGCTGGTACGCGTTGTCGGTGAAGACGTACTTCGCGACGGCGAAGTACATGTCGTTCGCCGACGACTGCCCCACGAGCGGCTGGAAATACCGGTCCGCGATCGCGTAGCGCGCGGCCCAGTCGTGGTACGGCTTCACCACTTGGTCGGTCGCGATCGCGAAGTTCTTCGCGTTGGAGCACGACGCACCGGTGACAAAGCGATCCATCGCGCCCGCGTTCATCTCGGAGAGCTCGCACGCCTGCGTGTGGCTCGGATCGTATCCCGCGTTGTCCGCGTCATCGAGCACGACGGGCGACGCGCCGGACGGCTCGGTCGTCGGCGCGCGCTCGCAACACGCGGGGCCGGTCGTGCACGACGGATTCGATCCGACGGCCGCGGTGCAGTAGCGGCCGAAGTAGTTGTCGAAGGTGTGGTTCTCTTGGACGACGACGACGACGTGCTTGATCTTCGACTTCGCGACGCCGCCGTCGTTCGTCGCGCCATCGTTCGCCGAGGCGTCCGCACCCGCATCAAAGGACGCGCCGTCGACCGACGCGCCGTCGGTTTCGATTCCGCCGTCTTGCGGCGCGCCGCCGTCCGTCGACGCCGCGCTCCCTGCGCCGCCGCCACATCCGACCACGAAGAGCAGGCCAAGAGCCGCGAGCGCAAAGCAACGCATCTGCAACGTGACTGTGACACGACGACGACGACCAGGTCACGGCCGGCGAGGCCAACGCTCAAAGAAATGGATTCACATGTGCGTGCGCGTGCGGCGACTTGAGCCCATAGCGGACCCGCTGAACGAGCTGCGCGGCCAAGAGAAGGAGCGCGACGAAGAGCACGCCGCTCGCCATGCGGTCGAGCGCGCGCGGCGGGCTCCACAGACGCCAACCGAACGCCAGCGCGAGCGCGACCAGCGCGATCGGCACGAGGTACTTCCACGCGATCGCCGCCGCTTCGTTGCCTCGGAGCGGGACAGTGCGTCGGACGATCGTGACCAGCGCGACGAGGCCCCACGTCTTCGCGACGAACGCCGCGGCGCCGACGAGCGAAGCGCCGCTCGGTCCGCCCGCTTGCGCCGCGTCGAGCCCGGGGAGCTGCCATCCGCCGAGGAAGAGCGCGACCGCGACGCCGCTCGAAACAAAGAGCGCAGCGTGGCGTGCAATCGTGAAGAGACGCGCGCGCGGTGTGCCGGAGGCGACGCTCGGTGCGGTCGGCGTCGACGCTTCGACGAGCGTGCTCGGCGTGTCGTCCCCTTCGGCGAAGACGCCCGCGACGAACACGACGAAGAGCGCGAACGTGATCGGGCTCCGCAGCGCGTTCCAATCCCACGGCGCGCCGCCTTGCGCGCGAACGATGTCGTGCACGCGGAGCGATCCCGCGACGACGACCACGCCGACGACCGCCAACGCCGCCGCGACGTGACGACTGAAGACGTGCCACACCGCGCGCGCGGTGCCGACGATCGACCAGCGCGACGTGCCACCACCCGTGACGAGCGTCGCGGTCAGGAGCGCGGTCACCAAGACCACGAAGACGATGCCGACGTCGAGGCTCGCCGCGACGCGGTACTGCCCGAACGGCACCGCGACGAGGACCGCGGAGACGAGGGCTCCGACGATCCAGAACGCCGCGTCGTGCGGGAGCGCACGCGCAGTGGCTTCTGCGCGCAGACGAGCCGCGAAGCGGCGCTCGATCCACGACGACGAACCGGCGCTCGGCGCGAGAAATAGAAGAATGAACGCCGCCGCTAGCGCGATGACAATCGCCGCGCCGAGGAGCTCCGCGGGTGCGGTCGACTTGAAGCCGTCGGCGGCGACTTGCTTGAACTGCTCGCGCGGATCGCCCCCGCGACGAACAGCGAGGACGACCGTGTGCGCACCCGGCGTCGGAATCGCGTCCGACTTGCTCGAGATGCGCACGCCGTCGACCTTCACGAGGACATCGCCGACCACGACGCCCGCCTGATCCGCGCGCGATCCCGGAACGACGTTTTCGATCGCGAGCCCTCCCGTCGCCGGCAGCTCCGGCGAGACGGTGATCCCGAAGAACTTCAGCGCGCGATCCCCTTCGGCGTCCTGCGCGAGTGCGACCGCGGCGCGCGGCGGCGGCGGACGAACGTCGAGCGACACCTTGTAGAGCGTCGCTGCGATCGGCGGCGCGCCCGGCGACGCCGCAGTGAACGCGACCTCGAGCTCGCCATCGAACGTCGTGTGCGTCATGCGCGCAGCCGCGCCGCAGAAGAGCGCCTCGAGCGCGTCGGTGAACGCGAGCTCGATTTGCTGCGCGTTGCGGACCGTCCCTTCCGCGTTGATCTCCGCGTCCTCGATCGGCCGCTCGCCCGGACGGAAGAGCGTCCCGCGAAACGCGAGGTGCGCCGGCTTCCCCTGCGGAAATCCCGAGCCGAGGATCACGAGCCGATCGCCGACCTCGGCTTCGCGCGGCGCGACCTCGAGCACTTGGATGAGCTGCGGCGATCCCTCGCGAATGCACGCGACAAGGAGGAACGCGATGAGAACAACGAGGCCGAAGAGGCCCTTTTGCCGCCACGAAAGGAGCATGAGACTCGAATCGAGTTGTAGAACGAGGTGCGGTGCGAAGGCGAAATTGCAGCAGATTTTGTGGTACGTGACCTACGCGAAGGAGCACGAGAGCCATGTCGAAGGTCTACGCGGTGATCATGGCGGGCGGCGCGGGCACGCGGTTCTGGCCGGCGTCGCGCGAGAAGACGCCGAAGCAGCTTTTGCCGCTCGCCGGCGATCCGCACGAGTCGCTCCTCGCCGCGACGGTGCGACGGATCGCGCCGCTCGTCCCCGCCGATCGCGTGTACATCGCGACCGGCGAGCGCCTCGCGCAGGCGACGGCCGACGCGCTCCCCGGCGTGCCGCGCGCGCAAGTTCTCGCCGAGCCGGTCCCGCGCAACACCGCACCGTGCATCGGATGGGCGAGCGCGACGATCGCGCGACGCGATCCGGACGCCGTCGTCATGGTGCTCCCGAGCGATCACTTCATCTCCGACGAAGCGGAGTTCCGCGCCGTGCTCACGCGCGCGATCGACGCGGCGCGATCGGATCGGATGGCGACGATCGGCGTCGTGCCGACCCGACCCGAGACGGGCTACGGGTACATCGAGCTCGGCGAAGAGATCGCGCCGGGCGTGCGCGAGGTCGCGCGCTTCGTCGAGAAGCCGGACCGCGCGCGCGCAGAAGAGTACGTCGCGGGAAAGAAGCACCTGTGGAACGCGGGGATGTTCTTCTTCCGCGCGTCCGCGATGAAGGATGCGATCTCTACGCACCTTCCGGCGCTCGCGACGGGCCTTGCGCAGCTCGACGAAGCGGCGAAGGCGGGCGACGAAGCGCGCGTGCTCGCGGCGACGTTCCCGGAGCTCCCGTCGATTTCGATCGATCACGGCGTGATGGAGAAGGCGTCGCGGCTCGCGGTCGTGCCGGGCGACTTCGGATGGAACGACGTCGGCAGCTGGCAGAGCGCGTGGGAGCTCGCGCAGAAAGACGCCGCCGGCAACGCGCTCCCCGTCGCCAGCGTCGCCGTCGACGCGCGCGGCAACTTGGTCCGCGATCTCACGACAGGCGCAAAAAAGAAGCTCTACGCGCTCGTCGGCGTCAGCGATCTCGTCGTCGTGGAGACCGACGATGCGCTCCTCGTCATCCCGCGCGATCGTGCGCAAGACGTCCGCGCGATCGTCGATGCGCTCAAAGCGCGCGGCGACAAGCACCTGCTCTGAAAAATCGCGCGCGAATGAGCGACACGTTGAACCCGAGGGCCGCCGTCGTCTCGCGGGCGACTCCGTCGCGAGCGCCTCTGACGAACTCGTGTTGGAATCGTTCGGCTCGTGCGCTATCGACGACGACGAAGGGGACGCGCGTGAATCCTCGAATGAAGATTGAGCTGGTTCCACCCGCGGAGCGCTATCGCGAGAGCTTCCTGCGTGCGCTTCAAGAGCTCCGACACGAAGGCCTCCCCTGGTGGATCGGAGGAGACCTCGACGGCATCGAGCAGGACTTCGCCGCGTTCGTGGCGAAGAAGCTCGCCGACGCACATCGGAGGACCGAGACGTTCGTTCCCGCGACGCAGCTATGGGCGATCGCGGACGAAGAGTTCGTCGGGCGCATCTCCATTCGGCACGAGCTGAACGAAGCGCTTCGCAACGAAGGCGGGCACATCGGCTACGACACCGTGCCGTCCTTCCGTGGCCGCGGCGTCGCGACGGAGATGCTGCGTCAGGCGTTGCCCGTGGCGCGCGCGCTCGGACTGACGGAAGTGCTCGTCACGTGCGACGACACGAACGCGGCGTCCATCCGCGTCATCGAGCGCAACGGTGGCGCGTTGCGGGAGACGAGGCTCCTCGACGCGAAGCGGCCTCGGAAGCGATACTACTGGATCGCCCTGCCCTAGCGGATATCCGCGACTCCCGCCGAATGTCACCGCGCCACCGCACGGCGACGGACGTCGCTCACGGCACGAGCGACGTGTTGAACGAGCGCGCTTGCAGCCCCTCGACCGGATGATTCACCGCCTCGGAGAACGCGACGTCCGACTTGCCGCGCGTCTCGTGACGAATCTGCACGCCGACGTCACAGCCCGTCATCCCCTTCTTCAAGACGATCTTGCTGGTGTCGACCTTCGCCGTCCCTTCGACGTCGAACGTGATCATCGCCGGGTTCGAGTCGGCCAGGCAGTCGCCGTTGAACGCGACGGTCATGTAGTCGCTTCCGTCCATCTTCGTGACGGGCACGGGAGAGATCGCGATGTTCAGCGTCGTCCCGATCTTGAAGCTGGGCGGCGCCGGCGACGTGATCGAGAACGCGGCGGGGATCGTCGTCACCGACTGCGCCGCTTCGATCTTTCCGGAGAGGCGATGAAACGCGATGACGACGTCGTTCGCCGCGGCGGGCGCAGCGAACGTCGCGAAGTAGTGAATCTTCCCGCCGTCGACGTACGGCTCGCGCTGCAAGACGATCGACTGCCCAGCGAACGTCGCCGTGAAGTACTCGCCGTCCGCGAGGAGAACGAAGTCACTCCCCTTCAGCAGCGCCGCATACACCTTGACGGTCTGCCCGTCGGTCTGCGCGCTCATCGAAGGCCACATCTCGCTCGTCGCGAGCGTGGACGACGACGGCGACGGCTTGGGCGTGTCGCTCGCGTGGACCGTGCAGCCCGCAAGCGCGCAGGCGACCGAGACAATCGGAAAAAGAAGAAAGGAACGCATGGTGACCTCCAGGGTATGTGCACCCTACAGCAATCGACGTGCCGCGATGAAACCCCGCGAAAACACGTCGATCGCTCACCCCGTGTGGCGTTGCCCATGTGGCAACGACGGCACACAGCCCCTCGGTCAGCGCGCCTTCCATTTGTTGCGCGCAGGCTTTGCCGTTGCCTTCGCGGGCCCGCCGCGCGGCTTGGGCGACGCGGCCTTCGCCTTTCCGTTTCGTCGCTTGCTCGACGCGCCGTACGGCTCGTACGCGCCGCCAGTCGAGTGAGGCGTGCCGCCCGACTCGACACCCGCGAGCGACTCGACGCGCTTCAGCTCGTCGCGGAGCCGCGCCGCCTTCTCGAAATCCAAGTTCTCCGCCGCCGCGAACATCTCGAAGCGCATCGCCGCGATCCGCTCGCCGATGTCGACCTCGGCGGCGCCGTTCGTGTCGCCCGCTTTGCGCGTCTTCGGCACGTCGAAGTAGTCGATCGTCCCCGACGCCGGGTTGATGTTCATGACCGCGCGCACGATCGTCTGCGGCGTGATGTTGTGGTCGATGTTGTACTTCTCTTGCAGCGTGCGGCGGCGGTTCGTCTCTTCGATCGCCCCCTTCATCGCGGGCGTGATGTGGTCGGCGTACATGATGACGCGCCCGTTGATGTTTCGCGCCGCGCGTCCCATTGTTTGAATGAGCGAGCGCGGGCTGCGGAGGAATCCTTCTTTGTCCGCGTCGAAGATCGCGACGAGCGACACCTCGGGGAGATCGAGCCCCTCTCGGAGCAAGTTGATCCCGACGAGCACGTCGAACTCGCCGAGCCGCAGATCGCGCAGGATGTCGATCCGCTCGAGCGTCTCGATGTCGGAATGCAGATACCGAATGCGAACGCCGAGCTCGCGGTAGTAGTCGGTGAGATCCTCCGCCATCCGCTTCGTCAGCGTCGTGCACAGGACGCGCTCGCCCGCCTTCACGCGCTTGTGAATCTCGGTGAGAAGATCGTCGACCTGCCCCGAGACGGGACGCACTTCGGTCTGCGGATCCGTCAGCCCCGTCGGACGAATGACCTGCTCGACCACCACGCCCTGCGTCTTCTGAATCTCGTACTCGCCCGGCGTCGCCGAGACGTAGATCGCGTTCTTTACGTGATCTTCAAACTCGTCGAACTTGAGCGGACGATTGTCGAGCGCGCTCGGCAGACGAAACCCGTATTCGACCAGCGTCTCTTTTCGCGCGCGATCGCCGCGGTACATCGCGCCGACTTGCGGCACGGTCTGGTGCGACTCGTCGAGAATCATCAAGAAGTCTTTGGGGAAGTAATCGATGAGCGTGGGCGGAGGCTCGCCGGCGACGCGGTTCGACAGGTGGCGCGAGTAGTTCTCGATCCCCTGGCAGAAGCCCATCTGCTCCATCATCTCGAGATCGTATTGCGTGCGCTGCTCGAGGCGCTGCTTCTCGAGGAAGCGCCCTTCCTTGTCGAAGAACTCGAGGCGCTCGCGAAGCTCGACGCGAATCGACTCGATCGCCTTTCGCATCTGCGCTTGCGGCGTGACGTAGTGCGAGCCCGGGTAGATCGCGTAGCGCTCGAGCGGACCGAGGACGCGGCCGCGCAGCGGGTCGACCTCTTTGATTGCTTCGATGTTGTCGCCGAAGAACTCGATGCGTACGGCGCGGTCGTGCTCGTACGTCGGGAAGACCTCGACCACGTCGCCGCGCACGCGGAACGTGCCGCGGTGGAAGTCGACGTCGTTTCG
>JBBQXV010000081.1:0-31304 GCA_038209335.1 Polyangiales bacterium
CGCGGAGGAATCCGCCGCTGAGAACGAGGTGCGTCGACTTCCACGCGCTCCCGGCGAACGGCGCCGCGCGAAGGCCGACGATCGTGCCGAACGCGCCCGAGTCCGGTGCGCCGCTCGGCGCGAGCGTCGACGTGAACCCGCTCGCCGCGAACGAGAGCCACGGCGTGACTCCGAGCTCGCCGCCGAGCTCGACGACGCTCCCGGGATGCGCGATGTCCGCACCGAACGGGCGCGTCGGCGTCGCGCCGTAGCCGGTCGCGGTCATGCGCGTGAACGTCGTGACGTGCCACGGCACGGGCGTCGTCGGATCATCCATGTAGACCCACGCGCGCGGCGCGATCGCGGGCGCGCTCGACGCGGGCGCGACGAGCTCGTCGGGCGGCGTGTCGGCGCGCGCGACGGCGGCCGTTAAGAAGAGCGCGACGGCGATCGCCGACGAGCTCACTTTCATCGGAGCGGCCATCAGAACTGCGGGCAACCGGCCCGCTGCTGAAGCGCAGGGAGCGGGCGCGGCGCCTGGTTGAAGTCGAAGACTTGCGTCATGTCCGGCGAGTTGCGATCGCGCTCCGTCAGCGAGGGGACATCCCAGTTGGTCTCGATGAACTTGAGGACGCTCGAGAACTCGGCGCGCGTGTGATCGATGAAGCCCGTCTTCGCGTACGGCGACACCACGAGCAGCGGCACGCGGAACCCGAGGCCGAACTTGTCGATCTGCGTCGGCGCGACGTGATCGTAGAAGCCGCCGAAGTCGTCCCACGTGAGGAACATCGCCGTGTCGTTCCAGCTCGGGCCCGCCGCGATCGCTTGGAGCAGGCTCACCGTCCAGTTCTCCCCTTCGCACGTGCTCGCGGGCGGATGCTCGCTCACCGGCGAGGGCGTCGAGATCCAGACGACCGACGGGAGATTGCCCGCCTTCGCGTCGATCGCGAACTGCTCGGTCGGAACGATGTGCGTCTTCCATTCGTCGCTGTCGCGCATGTGCCGGATCGCGTCGTACACCGTCCAAATGTATCCGCCCGATCCCTGGAAGCCACCGTCGTACGTGCCGAGCGCCGGCGCGTACATCTTCCAGCTCACGCCCGCCGCCGTCAGCTCGTCGCCGAGCGTCGGAAAGTCGAGGCACGGATAGATCTCGATGACGTCGCCTTCTTGGTCGAGCACCGGCACGCGCGCTTGCGGATCGGCATCGCATCCCCATACGCCCTTCTTTTGCGGAAGAGGCGGAATGTCGTCGGGCTCCAGCCCCGCTTCGCCCGCAAGCGGGCACGACATCGACGAGTGCCCGCACGGCCCGACCTTCGGCGCCGGACCCGCGTCGGCGCGCGCGACGCCGGGATTGTCTTGTACGCCCCCGCTCTGCGCCGCGATCGTATAGAGGTGATTCGGAAAGCTCGGACCGTGGAGGCTCGAGTAGAAGTTGTCGCCGAGCACGAACGCTTCCGCGAGCGCCCAATAGTTCGGGATGTCGGCGCGCGAAGCCTGGACGTAGTTGTTCCTTCCGCCCAGCGCGCCCGCGATGAGGTCGAAGCGATCCATCCCGCCGTCGTTGTACGCGGTGATCGCCGCCGCCCATGCGTGCGAGATGTCCGGGCTGATTTTGTCCGGCATCGGCCCGAGCGGCACGGTGCCGCCGTCGCTCGTCTTGCCCGTCGTCGCGCCGTTGGCTCCGGGGAATTTGCCGAAGTAGTTGTCGAACGTGCGGTTCTCTTTGACGAGGAAGACGACGTGTTTGATCGGAAACTTGTTCGTATGCGGCGCCCCCGCGTCCGGCGCGGCGTCACCGCCTGCGTCGCCGTTCGTGCCGTCGGCGGACGCGTCGCCTGCGCCGCCGTTGTTGTCGCTGCTCCCGCCGCCGCAGCCGACGTAGGCGCCGGCCGCGATCGTCGAGAGGAGGAACGTCCCGCTCGCCGCGACGAGCTTCATGCGCGCATTCATGGCGGGCCCGCGGTGCATTCGACGTGCCTTCGCGCGCAGGTCGAAATCGCCCGCGCATTTGCCCTCGTCACGCGCCGACAGCGTGAACCGCGCCGCGTTCAGCACCGGCCTTCGCGCCGTCCACCGCATGCGCGAGCGCGGAGCTTGATTTCAGCCGCGCCGCGCGTGGACCGGCGCTTGCTCTGCGTGCTCGCCAATGAAACAACATCTTCCGATCGCGT
Source organism: Polyangiales bacterium (assembly GCA_038209335.1). GTDB lineage: Bacteria > Myxococcota_A > Polyangia > Polyangiales > Polyangiaceae > JBBQXV01. The sequence goes on from JBBQXV010000081.1 coordinate 2,157, forward strand.
TCGCGTGCGCTTCCTTCCTCGCCGGCGGAGCGCTCCTCGACGGCTGCTCCGGCACGAGCACCCCTGCAACCGGCGACGACGCATCGACGGGCGACGACGCCGCGACGGGTTCCGACGCGTCGCCCGACGCCGCGGCGGACGTCCCGATCGCGCCGCAGCACGTGACGTTTCGTTACACGCCGAGCTGGTCGGGCGTAAAATCGGTGACGGTCGTCGGCGGCTTCGGACAAGCGACCGACTGGAACGCGATGCAGCCGTTCGTGACGCTCGCGTCCGACGGAAGCGGCGGCTTCACGGGGAGCGCCGATCTCCCCGCCGGCGACTACCTCTATGTCTTCCACGTCGTCGGCGACGCGGCGGCCGCGACCCCCGACACGTTCATGCGCTACGCGATCGATCCCTCGACGTCGGCGGTCGCGGCGTGCCCGATGGAGTCTCCGACGTTCGACAAGAACGCGCCGAACCCGTGCTCGAAGCTGACGATTCCGCTCGCGAACCCCGCGACCAGGTTCCACGTCCGAGGCACCGTGAAGGTCGATGGGCAACCGGTGAGTGGGTATCTCGTGGAGATCGAGCGCAACGAGAACATGGCGCACCACTTCTTCGTCGATCGCGTCACGACCGATGCGAATGGCAACTTCGATCTCGCGGCGGCACCCGGACAATACCGACTTCAGGTTCTCCACCCGACGTATCTGAACGCGAGCGACGCCACGCGCGATCCGATCGTGCTGAAGGCGCTGCGTCGCGCGATCTCGAGCAACTTCCCGCTCTCTGCCGATGTCACCGTCGCCGGCCCCGACGTCGGCTACCACGACTACGCAGCGTTCGCGCCGCGCGATGCGGGAACGCTGCCGACGCACTTCGTGTTCGGCGGCGACGGAGGAACGCCGACGCGCGTCACCGTGTACGGCACCGGGAACAACGGCGCGGGCACGAGCATCGGCGATCCGTGGTTCTCGTCTCCGCTGACGACGACCGGCGCGGTGGACTTCGACGGCGGCTTCAATACGAAGCAAGCGATGGATCCGGGGGTGAAGGCGGGCGAGCGCTACTTCTGGGGAATCGAGAACGCCGCGCGCGTCGACGCTGGCGTGACGTGGACGGGGCAGAGCATGGTGTTTCCGATCACCTGGCAGTGACGCCGCAGGCGACGTGCCGCAGCTCCGCCGTGTCGCCCGTATGAGCGACATGCGCGCGCCGGACCGCGACGTACGCTCACGCCCAGTCGCAGACCTTGGAGGTCGCTTTGGGAATTCTTCGTGCAGCTGGGACGGCGGTCATCGTAGCTGGGCTCGTGGCGATGTTCGGATGCTCGCAGGAGGTCGGCGAGGGAACGGCCGGCTCGGCCGATCCGCTCAATCTGGGAGTCCACACGCCGCTCGCTTGCCCCAATCACGATCCGGTCGTCACCGGGTTCGCAGGCGTCGCCGTCCACGGACTCCGCCCGTGCGCGTGCCCGGCGCTGATGGTGAACGGAACGAAGGTGTTCGGCATGAGCGCCTGGAAATATGTCCGCATCATGAGCACGCAGAGCTTCTCGTGCGATCCGTCGTGGCGCGCGGTCGTCGACGCCACGTTTGGGGCGCGCGCATCGACCATCGCCGTAGCGTCCGACGCACCTGCCGCGCCGTACTGCATCTACACGGGAGTGCCGGGGGCAACGTTCGAGAACTACATGCTGGCCGCGTCGAACGAGCTCCACGTCCCCTTCTCTGCGATCTCGCCCGTGATGGACGTGAAGAGCGATTGGCAGACCGACCCGGGCGCGGGGCAATGTCCGTCGTGCAAGCCCACGGGCACGGGCGGCAGCTGATTCGTTCCGGCCGTCGCCGCGCCGCTCATTCTCCGGGGTGGTACTCGCGCTCGATGTGACCCTTGCGCTCATCCGGATGGAAGTAGACGGCGCGGAGCTCGCCGCGCGCGTACCTCGCGACTTGATCGTCGAAGTGGCGCGACGCAGCGTGACCGCTCGCGCCGCCGACGCTCACCGCGACCGCGCGAACCCTGTCGCCGAATTCCACGGCCGCGACGAAGCTGTTCCCGCTCGTGCCGTAGTAGCGACGAGTCCCCTCGTACGCGCGCGCGCCGAACGACGCGAGCGATCCCCACTGTCCGGACGTGAACGGAATCGGCGTGCTCGGCCGCGCGTCCGAGAACGGTTGCACGAGGTCACCGTTGATTCGTTGGTAGCGATTGATCTCGCCCCAAGGCGTGCGCCACGTTCCAAAATCGTCGTGCAGCCGAGCGCACGCGCGGACGAGGGCCTGGAGCTTTTGCGCGGGCGTCGTGCGCGTCGCGAGGTGCTCGTAGCCGTCCGCGATCTTCGCGCGCTCAGCGTCGAGATCGCGCGCCGCTTCCTTGACGAGCGCCTCGCCCCAGAACACCGCGAGCGACGTGGCGATCGATTCGGTCGACCAGGCGAAGTCCCACGAACGCAAGACGGCCATCGGCTCCGCGAGCTTCGCGCGCACGTCGCGATCGCGTGCGCGATCGTAAGCATCGACGAGCAACGGAACGAGCCGCGCGAATGCCGGAAGGTACGGATCGTAGGCCGCCTTCACGAGCGACTCCAGGGTCATGCCATTGGCGTTCGCCAAGAGCGACGTCGCGTGAACACCGCGCGCGTTCTCGCCCGCCGTATCCACATAACGCGGAAACGGCTCGCGCTTCGGGCTCGATGAGCCCGCGGCCGAATACGGCCAATTGTTCGTGTTCATGACCCACCCGCTCGCGGGGCGAACGACGCCGGGCAGCTCGCTCGCGCGGTGGAGTCCTTGCCAATCGGTTCGCGGATCCGCGCCGTCGACGGGGCGCGTGAAATCGAACTGATCGTCGCGCTTCGGAACGAACTGCGGAAGGAGGTGGGCTATCCCGCCTTTGTCATCGGCGAAAATCGTATTGTTCGACGAGTTCGCGCCGAGCTCGCCCACCGCCATGAACGCATCGAGATCGCGCACCTTCGTCCGCAAGAACGACTGGGTCAGCGCCTCGACGGGCTTGTGCATCAGAGCGACGCTGATCCACGCTCCGTCGCGCCCCTTCGGCGCGCGGACGATCGGCCCGTGGTGTGTCCGATAGACCGTGAAGCTCTTCTGCCCGAGCTCGCCGCTCTCCCGCTTGAACGGGACCGTGATCGTCGACACGATCACGCTGCGCTCTTCGCTGCCGGACTTGTAGAAGGGGCGACCGTCCTTCCACGTCACCGTCTCGGCGTACTCGTCGACGACATCGACGCCGGTCGACGTGTGCATCCAACCCGCGTGCGCGTTGAAGCCCTGGTAGATGAAGAATTGTCCCCACGTCGCCGCGCCGTACGCGTCGAGCCCCTCGCCGCTCGTCACGTGCAACTCCGACCGAAAAAAGAACGACGTGTGCGGGTTGATGAGGAGGAGCGCGTGACCGTTCGCCGTCTTCGCGGGAGCGATCGCGATCCCGTTCGAGCCGCTCGGCTCCTCGAAGCGCGGCGCGTTGGACGTGCGCGGCGCGTCGGACTTCGCATCGTAGAAGGCTTCGAGATCGCGCAGCGCGATGCGCTCGATGTCGCCGCCGATGCTCCCCTCGGTGAAGGCGAGCGCCATCCACGGCTCGAACCGCGTCAGCACGCGCGGTTTCGCGTCGTGCGTCGCGAGGAAGAAGTCGAGCCCGTCGGCCCACGCATTCATCAGGCTCTTCAGCCACGCGGGGCTCGTGTCGTAGCGGCGCTTCAGATCGTCGGGATCGATGAAGAGCTTCATCCGAAGGTCCTGGATGATCGCCTTCTCGCCCTCCGCCTCCGCGAGCCTCCCGAGCGCGTTCAAGTAGTTGGTCTCGATCCTCGGGAAGTCGTCTTCGGCTTGTGCGTAGATCATTCCGAAGACCGCGTCCGCGTCGGTCGGGCCGACGACGTGCGCGATCCCCCAATCGTCGCGCGTGATGCGAACGCGCGACGCGGTCTCTTTCCACCGCGTGCGCTCGTCGGTGGGTCGCGGTGGCGCGACGCGCGACGCCGACGCGAGCGGTCCCGTCCGACTCGAGCGCGGTGGAGCGGCGCACGCGGCGAGCGCGAGTACCGCGACGAGAACGAAGCGCCGGCGAGCATCGCGGCCTAGCACGCGCGCATCCTACGCCGCAGTCGCTGTCGATCGCCACCCGCGCGACGAGCCCCGCGTCTTGCGCGCCCCGGAGCGTGATGCCACGGTGCGTGCATGAAGAAGCTCGTTTTCTCGTGCGCCGCCGTCATCGCCTGCATCGCGCTCGTGCGCACCGCATCGAGCGGACCGCCTCACCCCGGCGGGGGGCCGACGCCGCAAGGGCTCGAGATCCAGTATCCGACGCTTCATCAAGCGTGCGCCGGCGCCGGCGTTCCCGGACCGCGGATCGTCGGTTACGACGGGTGGCCGCATCCGCCCATCGCCACTTCGACGATCTGCGTCGCTGCGGGCAAGTGCATGACGCAGAACGTTCCGTGCTGGCCGTACTCGTGCGACACCGCTACCAAGGCCTGCCGCACGAGCTGCGCGAAAAACAGCGACTGCGGCACGCTCGGCCGCTGCTTGAACGCGCAATGCGTTCCGAATCAAAGATCGTATTGCGCAGGCGTCTACGTTGCGACACTCGACGGCACGTCGTCGTTCAGCACTCCGTATGCCTGCGACGAGAATACAGGCGAGCCGCTTCGCGCTTGCAGACACCAGGGTGAGTGCGCCGCGCACTACCAATGCAACTCCTCCTCGCAGTGCGAGCCGTCGGGGCGGTAGCATCGTCACGATGAGCGCCGAGCCCTGGGCCGCTCTCGCACGCGCGCTCGCGTTGGTGCCGTACGTGCCAATCGCGCAGTACGAATTCGGCGCGAGCTTTCGCGAGATGAAGCGCGCGCTCGGTGCGCCGGCGCATCCGCCTGCCCACTACGAGCATTGGCTCCACGGCACGCGCGGCTCCGGCGAGATCATCGTCTTCACGCACCAAGTCGACGAAGGCGTGTGGACGTACGTCGCGGCGCGGATCGATCCTCCGCTCTTCCTCGGACTCGGAATCCGGCCGCAGGGATCGCTCTTCGGTTCCCCGGGCATCGTCGTCGGCGATCGCGCCGCGGACAACGCGCTGCACGTCGAGGGCTTCGACGGGCGGGTCGCTACCCTGCTGTCGCCGCAAGATCCCGACGGACGCGATCTGCTCGCTCGAACGACGGCGGCCGTGACGTCGGGCCTCGGCGTTCGCGTCACGGACTCGGTCGTCCTGTTTTCGCGCGAGGGGCTCATCGCGAACCCGTCGACGATCGGTCCGATCGCGACGGCAGCGGCCACGCTCGCGAGCGCGTTCGCAGCGCGCCGTCTGGCGCTCCCGGCGACGCCTGTCGAGGTCGCGATACAAAATGAGTGGACGCGTTTCGCGGACGGCGAGCGCTTCTCGTTCGACGCCGCGCGAATGAAGATCCGAGGCAGCGCCGCCGGATCGATGATGGAGGTCGGGCTCGAGACCGACGGCCGGCTCCTCCGCACCTCCGTCTCCTTTCATTTTCCACGAAACGTCGGCGTCGCGTTCTCGCTCGCGCGCGCGAATGCTTCGGAGTTTCTCCCCGGCCGCTTCGACAGGGACATTCGCATCGGCGACGCGCGCTTCCTCGTCAGCGGCCGGCCCGAGGCCATCGTGAACGAGCTTCTCGCGCGCCCCGCGATCGTCCTACTTTTGCGCGAGCTCGGGGACAAGTGCAAGACGGTTCGGATGAACCACGCGCAGCTCTCGTTCCGCGTCGAAGGAGCGGTGACGTCGGCGGCGCAGCTCTTCTCGCTCGCGCAGGTCGGAAAGCTGGCGACCGAGTCGCTCTTCCGCGAGGCGGAAGCGATCGGGCCCTATCGCTAACCATGTTTCGACGGAGCTGAGCGACGGGCTCGACGATTCGTGAGCCGTTTGGACGCCGCGGCGCGACTACACACGTATGCCACGATCCGCCCATATCCCGACTCGATTCGCATGGCCGCTGCTCGCGATCGTTGGTGCACTCGCGGCGTGCTCTGTCGACGGCGGTGGCGAGGCGGCGACGTCCAACGCGACCCCCGACGCTGGCGCAACGACCGCAGACGGCGGCGCCATGTCCGCGAACGACGCGAGCACCTCGACGAGCGACGCGACCGCACCCGACGGCGCCGTGAAGAGCGAGGCCGCCGCGCCGCCCGACGCACGCGCGCAAGTCCTCGCCTTCATCGCAGGCATCTCAGGCTCGAAGACGATCGCCGGCCAGCACGACAAGTACAACGCGACGCCGTCCGACGCGACCGATTGGATCACGAGCCACACCGGAAAAACGCCGGCACTGTGGAGCGCCGACTTCGGCTTTGGCACCGACGCGCTCGCCAACCGCGGGCGGATGATCGCAGAAGCCAAAGCCGAGTGGCACAAGGGCGCGATCGTTCAGCTCATGTACCACAACTGCATTCCGACCCGAGACGAGCTCTGCGGATGGGACGACATCGGCGGCGCGAATCCGCAGCACCTCTCCGACGCGCAATGGACCGAGCTCGTCACGGACGGCACCGCGCTGAATCTCGCGTGGAAGAAGCGCCTCGACGCGCTCTCCGTCTTCTTCGCCGACCTGAAGGCCGCGGGCATCGCGCCGCTCTTTCGCCCGCTTCACGAGATGAACCAAGGCGTCTTCTGGTGGGGCGGTCGCAAGGGCGCCATGGGAACGCGTCGCCTCTTTCAAATCACGCACGACTACCTCGTCGGCACGAAGGGCTTCGACCACATCATTTGGGTCTGGGACATCCAGGACTTCGACACGCTCGCGACGGACGCGCACGACTACGATCCCGGCGCGGCGTATTACGACATCGCCGCGCTCGACGTGTATGGCGGCGGCTACGACCGCGCGAAGTACGACGTGATGCTCGGCGTCGCCGGCGCGAAGCCGATCGCGATCGGCGAGTGCCAGCATCCGCCGACGAGCGCGCTCCTCGCGCAGCAACCGAAGTGGGCGTTCTTCATGCTGTGGCCGGACTTCCTCGACGAGAACGCGGCAATGTTGCCGGCGTTGTACGCGGCGCCGAACGTAATCACGGAAGCGCAGATGCCGGGATGGCGTTGAGCGCAGTCCGGTTCGCAGCTCGACGCGCAAGCTCGTCGCTCATCGAGCCGTGTACACGTTCATCCACGATGAGGCTCGCCCGAGATCGGTGAGCCACGCATACTTTCCGAGATCGAGCGTCTGCGCGCAGAGCGTGAACGGGCGCGGAAGTCGCGCGACGCGAATCATCACCGTCGCGAGCACCGCGCCTGTGAACGGCGTGTAGAGATAGACGACGTCGGCGGCGAGATCCGCTTCGCGCGCATCGGCGAGCGTGAACGGGATGTCGAGGCTCAACGACGCCGCGGCGTGCTCGGCGCGACGAACGAGCTCGGCGTCGCGCTCGACACCGCGCGCGCGCGCGCCGCACAGAAGCGCCGCGAGGATCGCGACCTTGCCAAGGCCCGCGCCAACGTCGACGAACGTTCGCTCCGGTCCGAGCTGTGTGACGTCGACGGCGTGGAAGATCTCGGTGAGGCCGCTCGGGACATACGGAACGAGATCGCGCGTGAGCGGCGGTTCGTCGAGCGGCGGATACGCGACGTCGAGGACCTCCTCGATCCAATGCTCGCGGACCTCGTCGGGCTCGGCGTCGATCCGCGCGCGCAGCGACGCCCCTCGAAGACGGCCGGATCGAATTTGCGCGCGCGTCTCGGCGTGGACGCGGAGTGAGCACGCGCGGGCGGCTTCGTAGAGCTCGCGCGCCTCGTCCGTCCGCGCGTGAAGCGCGAGGGCCCCGCTCGCGAACGCGCGATCACCAACGCTTTCGCTCGTCGCGAGACGACGGAGCTCCGCGAGCGTGGGCTGCATCGCCTCCAGTCTGCACACGCGCGCGCGCCCGCACAACGAGCGTCCGTGATCGGGACATTCGCGAGCCCGACGGGGAGCTGCGCAGGACTAGGCCGCCCGCGCGACCACCAGGTCGTCGCCGGCGTTCGCGTCACGCGCAAACGGCGACTCGTCGCGCTCGTCATCGAGCTGATACGAGCCGATCTCTGCGTCCATCTTGATCTCTGCGAGCTGCGGTCGGGTCCATTCCATGGATGGGTATTCGCAGCGACGGCCGCGAACCTTACGCACGATCTCGAACGCCTATGCGCCGCGGACGATCGGGCTTGGTGGCGCGGCGTGCGCGAGGACCGCTCGATGCCGTGCGCGCGTGACGGCGACATAGAGCGCGCGGCGCGACGCGGCATTGTCGGGGTACGCGTCGGCGGTCGCGTCTGGGACGATGACGAAATCGAACTCGAGCCCCTTCGTCTCGTCGACGGTCGTGACTTGCAACGGACCGCGCGACAAGAACCGCCCATCGAAGACGAGGCGCGTCGGCGTCTCGCGACGAAGGCGATCGGCGAAGCGTCGCGCGAAGATCGGCGAACGACAGATCGCGACGAGCGACGCGCGCGGGTCGCGACGCGCGAGCGTTCGCGCCTCGCCGCCGAGCCACGTCGCGAGCGCGCCTTCGTCGTCGAACGCGAGGCCCTCGATACCGGCGGATCCTCCGAGGACCGCGCGCGCGAGATCGACGACCGAGGGCGCGCAGCGGTATCCGACCTCGAGCCGAAGCTCCGCGTGCGCGTCGCACCCGAGCGCGCGCATCACCTTGTCCCACCCGAGGAAGCTCGTCGTCGGATCGACTTGTTGATCCGCGTCGCCCGCGACGATCAGCGTCCCGCCCGGCGCGAGGCTCCGTCCGATGAGCGCGAGCTCCAGCGGCGCGAGCTCCTGCGCTTCGTCGATCGCGATGACGTCGAACGGCCGCGGCTTCTTCGGCTCCGCGCGAGCACGCTGCGCGCGCAGTCGATCGATCGCGAAGAGGATCGCGTAGTCCTCGACGTCGACGGTGCCGGCGTTCGCGTGCGCCGTCCCGTCGTCGAGCGTACGGCGATCGATCGCGATCAGCCGCGCGGCGTCGGTCACGTGCGAAAATTCCTGCTCGCCCGTCAGCGAGAATTGCACGCGCGTCCGATCGAGGACGTCGTCGATGACGCGGGCTCCAGGCGCGACCTGCTCCAAGAGCGCGCGGTCGCCGAACAGCTGCTGCAAATCCGCCCGACGCGCATGCGCGCGCGAGCGAACACGCGGAGCGTCAACGTCGTCGTCGAGGATCGCGGGCGCGCGCGACGCAATCGTTCGTATCGCCGCGTCGAGCGCCGGATGCCGCTTGAACGCGGCGATCCGCGCGGGCGTCAGCTCGCTCTCGCGCTTCGGGATGTCCCGAAACGCGCGGCGCGCCTCGGCCCCGGCCCAAGCGTCGTACGTGATCGCCTCGACGTCCGCGCCAAGCCTTCGGAGCTGCGACTGCACGAGACGCGCGAGCCCCTCCGTCGGAACGATGAACGCCGCGCGACCCTCACTGCGCGCGTCGCGCATCGAGCGGAAGAGGTGCGCGAGCCGATGCACGGCGACCGTCGTCTTGCCGTGTCCCGCCTCGCCGAGGACGAGCAACGCGCCACCCGAGGGCCCGAGGACCGCCGCGCGCTGTGCTTCGTCGAGATCGAGCTCGGTCGTCTCACGGCGACGCCGCGATGCACGAGGTCGAGGTTCGAGCGTCGTCATGAACGGAGATCACACGAAGCGCGGCCGCGTTGGAACCTCCCCAATTTTTCGCAAGAGCGTGATAATTGATGCGCTCGCTAGAAGCGGAGTCCTCCGGCGAGGTCCTTCGCGCGCGAGCGGCGAAGGCGTCGATCGAACGCGGAGTGGTAGACTCTCCGCGATGTCTCACGCGAACAAAGGACCGCCGCGGCGTCCTACCTCCGCCGAAGAGGCGCATCTCCGCGCGACCAGCGAGCGCCTCTTGCCGTCGCTCGGGGCACGCCCGCGCGTCGTCATGCCCAAGCCCGAGATCGACGCGCTCGATCTGTCGGACGGCGCGCGCAGCGTCATCGCACTCATCGACGGAGCGAAGACCGTCCACGAGCTCGCCGAGGCGACGACGGGCGTCGAGAACATCTTCGATGCGCTCGACGAGCTCGAGCACGAAGGGGTGATTTCGCTCGCGCGGCGTTAGCTCGGCGACGCGCGCACTCGCGTTTGGAGTCGCGACGACTTCTGCGATCGGCCGATCGTTGTCGCGGGCCCGCGTTGACCATAGAATCCGCGGCCGACAAGGAGCGACTCATGATCGATCAGGCTTCGAAGCTGGGCAGAGCGCGCTGGAGCATCACCTCCGGTCTTTTCGCGACGTGTATCGCGTGCAGCGCCGCGCTCATCGCGTGTGGCAACGACGCGACGCCGCAGCCGGCGTCCCCGACGGCGACCACGACGTCCGCGACCGCGCCGACGACGAGCCCCCCGTCGTCCGACGCGCCCGCGCCGACTCCGACGGATGGGGCCACGGGAACCGCGACCCCCGCGCCCACGGGCGCGGCGACGACCGCGCCTCCGGCCACCCCGCCGGTGCAGCTCCCGCCGAGCTTCGTCACGGCGCAAAATGCTTTCTTCGTGCAAGCCGATCGCCTCAGCGACGCTGTCACGACGAGCGCCGGAGACTGCGCGAAGCTCGGTGCGGCGCTCGAAAAGATCGCGAACGATCCCGCGTTCGGCAAGGCGTTCAAGGGTTATGTCGACGAGGCCGTGAAGCTCAAGCCCGAGCAACGCGACGCCGCGAAGGCCGCGTTCGACGGCAACGAAAAGAAATTCGACGCGCTCGGCGATCCGATCAAGACGTGCGAGAAGAACCCGCGCGTCAAGGCGGCCGTCGACAAGATGAAGAGCACGTTCATGGCGAGCATGAAGACGCTGCTGAAGGCGTTCGCCGGCGCGATGGGCGGTGCCGAGCCCGGCCCTGTGCCGCCGCCGCCGCCGCCACCTCGGAAGTGACGAGCGCGCGATCGCGCACCGCCGTATCATGAATGGATGCGCGCGGTTTCTTCCGTATTTCTCGCAGGGGCGTTCGTCACGATCGCTGCGCTCGGCGCGTGCGGCGATGGATCGACCGACGGCGGCACCGGCTCCAGCGACGGCGGCTCGAACAACGGCGACGGCGGAGCGTCGTCGCCCGACGCGACGCCGACGAATCCGCAAGACGGTCCTCCCGCGGGCTGGCCCGACGGCCACGCGACGGTCCCGGCCGCGGGCCAAGCCGAGGACGTGTCGTCGCCGACCGCCGTGATCGGCACGGGAACGGCGGCGAGCTGCACCGGCGACGCGTTCGTCGCGGCCGTCGCGAAGGGGGGCGTCATCACCTTCAACTGCGGATCCGATCCGGTGACGATCGTCCTCACCGCGACCGCGAAGGTGTTCAACGACAAAGGGACGAAGCTCGTCATCGACGGCGGCAACAAAGTCACCCTGAGCGGCGGCGGGAAGATCCGCATCCTCTACATGTCGACGTGCGACAAGGCGCAGGTCTATCCGCCGGGTCCGGGCGACTGCAACACGAACCCCGGCGTGCAGCTCGTCGTGCAGAACATCACGTTCGTCGACGGAAACGCGAAGGGGATCCCGGAGGGGATGACCAACGGTGCGGGCGGCGGCGCGATCCACGCGCAAGGCGGCAGCCTCAAGGTCGTCAACGCGCGCTTCTTCAACAACGTCTGCGACGATCTCGGATCGGACCTCGGCGGCGGCGCCATCCGCAAGCTCGACTACCTCGTCGCGGCGGGCGCGGGGCCGGCGCGTCCTGTGTGGATCGTCAACAGCACGTTCGGCGGCAAGGCCGGGCTCGGCAACTCGTGCGCGAACGGCGGCGCGCTCAGCAGCATCGGCGTGTCGTGGAACATCCTCAACACGCTGCTCTCCGAGAACACCGCCGTCGGCCACGGCGCGAACAGCGGCATGGGGGGCAACGGCGGCGCGATCTACAACGACGGCAACGAGATCGTGCTGAACATCACGAGCAGCCTGCTCGAGAACAACAAGGCCAACGAAGGCGGGAGCGCGGTCTTCTTCGTCAGCAACAACAAGACGGGATCGATCACCGTGAAGGATTCGATCACGCGGAACAACCCGCGCGGAACGTTCGAGACGGCGGGGCTCCCGGGGTTTTACGTGATCGCAAAAGGGCCCGCGCAGATCATCAATTCGCAGATCATGCGCTGAGCCGATGCCCCACCTTCGACTCAGCGACGGCGCGCGCCTCCACTACCTCGACGTGGGGCGCGGACCGCCGTGCGTATTGCTTCACGGATTCGGAATGCAGGCCGCGCACTTCGTGCCGTTCCTGCTCCCGCAGCTGCGACGCCACCGATTCGTGATGCTGGACATGCGCGGGTTCGGCGGATCGCGACGACTCCGACTTCGTTCACCGGACTTGCTCCGTTCGCACGCGCTCGATCTTCACGAGGCGCTGGATCAACTGAAGCTCGATCGTCCAGCGCTCGGCGGGATATCGATGGGCGCGGCGACGTCGCTCGCGTACCTGCGGCTCCACGGCTTCGATCGCTTCCGCGCGTACCTGCACATCGATCAGGCGCCGCGCGTGCTCAACGATCACTCGTACAAGGACGGGCTCTTCGGCGACGATCAGAGCGACATCCTCGCGAGCTGGTCGGGCATCGGCGATCGACTCGAAGCGTGCGGGCGCGAGACCCCCTTTCGCCGCTTGCCGCCCGACCTGCGGCGCGCGTTCACCGGCGTGCTCGCGCGATTTTTTTCGTACGCGTTTCATCGCCGCCTCGCGCGCGCGTTCAGCGGCGCCGTGCGCTACGAGCGGTTCGCGCGCGGGTTCGTCGAGCCTGACAACTGGCCGCTCTACCTCGACGCGATGCGCGCGTACCGCACCGAGGACTACGACTTTCGTCCGTCGCTCGGACGCATCGCGATTCCGATGCAGATCTTCGTCGGCACCGAGTCGCGCATGTACCCGCCGGCCGGACAAATCGCGATGCGCGAGCACGTGCCGCACGCGAAGGTGATCTCGTTCGCGCGGGCGGGGCACGCGGTGCCGATCGAAGCGCCGATACGATTCTCGCGTGCGCTCGGAGATTTTCTCGACGCGTCAGTAGCCTGAGGAGAGCGCGCCCGGCTCGGGTTTCTCGATTTGCCGCGCGGACCTCACGGCTTCGCCTCGAAGAGCCACTCGAGCGATCGGCGATAGTTCGCGATCATCCGATCGCCCGGGACATCATGGCCGAGGCCGCGTCGCACGATCACGCGCACGGGGATCCCCGCCGCGCGGACCATCGCGCCGGCGCGGAGCGTGTTCTCGACGATCGGATCGTGCTCGCCGGTCAGCATGACGACGCGCGCGATCTTCCGGCGTTGCACTTGCAGAAACTCGGGACCGCGATCGCCCCAGTACTTGTCGCTCCCGGCGAGGACGAGCCACCGGCTCCAGCGCTCCGGCTCGCGGATGCCGAGGATCTGCGCGACGAGCGCCCCTTCGCTGAAGCCGATGATCGCGTTGCCCACGCTCTTCATTCGCGCGCCGTGCTGCGCGCGAACGGCGTCGAGGCTTGCGTCGATCGTCTTCTTCGCGTCGTCGAACTTTCCCCACGACCGCCCGCGTTCGGTCGCGATCGGGCCCGACGGGCACACGACCCATCCGAACGGCGACGCGACCTCCGACCACTTCCTGCAATCGTCTTCGGGATCGCCGTTCCTAGCGTGGAGGATCAGCACGATCGGCTGCACGCCTGCCGCCTTCGGTTCGACCACGAACACGTCGCCGCTCCCCAGCACCGCGACTCGCGTCACGACGTTCGGCGGCACGGGCGGATCGTCCGCGTCGGCCGGAGCCGCGAAGAGCATCGCCGCGACGAAAAAGCCGATCGCCCTCATCGCTCACGAGCGTATGCGATCTCGCGCGTCGTCCCCACTTCCTGGAAAGCGGAAGAATCCGGAGTCGCGTGTCGCCCATCCGGGTGACACCTCTTCGGGCGCCGTGCGCTAGGTTCCCGGCGACGCCTCACCCGGCCCCGCATCGAGCGGCTCATCGGGCGGGCGCGGGAGCTTGCAATGGTCACGGATAGATTGCGTCTCGGTGCTTTGCTTTTGGTGGGCTCGGTGGTCGCGGGCGGTTGCGGCGGCTCATCGGACACGCCGTCGGACGGAGACGCCGGCGCCACGGGTGACGGCAGCACCGCGGCGGACGGTGCTCGCGACAGCAGCGTGATCGACGCGGGTCTGCTCGACACCGGCATGAGCGACACCAGCACGAGCGACACCAGCACGAGCGACACCGGGACCAGCGACACCGGCGTGATCGACACCGGCGTCGTCGACACCGGCGTGAGCGACACCGGCGTCATCGACAGCGGCACGCTGGACAGCGGCGTCACCGACGCGAGCACCGGCGGCGACGGCGGTACGAGCATCGGCGGCTCGAAGGACATCTCCGTAACGGTCGTGAAGTCCGCGACGCCGACGAACACGCCGGTCGCGAACGCTTATGTCCGGGCGTCCATTTCCGCAACGCAGTTCTTGGACGTCCGCACCGACGCGCTGGGCGTCGCCCACTTGCTCGTCAATCCCGCGATGGGACCGTTCGACGTCACCGTCGCGGTCGCCGGCCACACGGCCGTCTCGGTCCTCGGCGTGACCGACTCGATCCCGGGGACCCTCGTCATCAACGAGATCGGCGCGCAGCCGACCTTCAGGCCGTACGCGATCACCGGGAGCATCGCCGGCGCGAACGCACAGAACCGAGTTCAGATCGACTCCTTCGATTTTCGGACGCTCGTCACGGCGGTGGGCGCCACCACGTACAGCTCGATCTTCGAGGTCGCCGCCGGCCTCACCGTTCCGATCCCGCTCGCGGCGGTCGAGGTCGACAACTCGACTCCGTACGGCATCGCGGTCAACGGCGCGATCAGCGCCCCGATCGCGCGCCAGTCGGCGGCAATGAGCATCCCCGTCACGATGCCGTCCACGCCCGTTCCCGCGACCCAGGCCGCGATCCACCTCACGTGGCCGACGGCCGGCGTGTTCACCGCGGCGACGATCAAGGGCGTTGGCAACCCGGTCACCGACGTTCACGCCGGCACCGGCACCGTCATGCAGCAGACGACGGCCGAGGCGAGCGCGTTGATGTTCGTCGGCGTCGCGAACATCGACAGCCCGATGAGCGGGGCCTCGCTCTTCCACGTCCAGACGTTCGGCGGCGCGATGGCGCCGGACTTTGCCGGCGCCGCGGTCTCGACCGTCGCCGCGAACGCACAACCAACCGCGGCGGACTACGTAGGCCTCGTCTACCCGCACACGCTCGTCGACGGCACCGTCGTCAACGTCGGTCAGGTCAACGGGATAACCTTCGCCGGAACGAACCTCGACACCGCAAGGTTCGCAATCGATTCCGTCGGCTACGACAGCACGGTGCTCTACGTCAGCAACGTCGCCGGTGCGACGTCGACGACGCTCTGGATCATCTACGCGCCGGGCGGAAGCGTCCCGCAGCGCGGCCTCCCGTACCTCCCCGGCGGCGTCTTGCTCGACGACCTCGGCGGCAGCCTCACGGCGGCCAGCATCTCGGGGCAAGTCGTGAAGTACGTCGGCGCGACGAACCCGTGGCAAGCCGTCGTCGCGGACTTCGCGGCGACGATCGGCAACGCGAGGGCCACGTCGCTCGCTCCGACGGGTCGCTGAGCGCGCGCTACGGCACGCCCTGCAGCGTCGAATTCGCGAGGGTGATGCTCTTCGCGTTCACGCCGACCGCAGTCCCGGCGTTCGTCACGCCTCCCATCGACACCTGCGTCCAATGTCCTCCGGTGTTGCCGGTCATCGTCGTGTCGGTGATCGACAGCGTCCCGCCAAAGTCGTTGCTCGTGAAGAAGAGCCCGCCGCCGAACGCGTTCGTGCCGGCGTGGTTGTTCAACACGGCGTTGCCGCAGAGCGTGACGTTCACCGACGCGCCGTCGTTGTAGATCGCGCCGCCGTTTCCACCCGAGCCGGTCTCGTGTTGGCCGTTGTTGATGACGCTGCATCGGTTGGCGTCGTCGTTGTTCGCGTCGTGGCCCGTCGCGGTGTTGTCGGTGAAGAGGCTGTCGTAAATGTCGAGCTCGCAGAAGAGGCCGCCGACCGCGCCCGCGTTCGCCGCGCTGTTCCCGGTGAACGTGCTCTTCACGATGATCGCGCCGTGCTTGCTGCCGAGGACGTAGATCGCGCCGCCGCCGGTGTCGGGTCCGAGCTGCGCGCCTTGGTTGCCCATGAAGATCGAGTCGATGACGGTGAGGTTGCCGTCGCGCATGTAGAGCGCGCCGCCTTGTCCGTCGTTGAATCCTTGCGAGCACGGCGCGGGCGCTTGCGGGATCGCTTGCGTCGGCGTGGCCTTCCCGTTGACGAGCGTGATGTGCTGGAGCGTGAGGCGATGCTCGTTGTTGCGGAAGTTCGCGCTGTCGAAGCTCAGGATGCGAACGGCGTGTCCGCCGTCGAGGGTGATCTTTCCGCCGCCGTCGATGACGGTGTCCTTCGCTGTGGGAACGGCGAGCGTCGCCGTGACGGCAATCGTCGCGCCCCCTCCGCAGTTGAACGTGATGACTCCGCCGTTCGTGACGGCTGCGTTGAGCGACGCGAAGGTGCAGCTCGCCGCGGTTCCCGTTCCGACGACGGTGGTCGGGGTCGAGGTGTCGACGGCTTTGCCTCCGACGGGAACGCCCGCGGCGCACGAGCCGTTCGGATTTCCGGCTTGGCTCGGAGGCGTTCCGGTGTCGGGTGTGCGGCTGCCGTCGGAGGCCGAGCCGCTGTCGGAGGCGGCGCCGCTGTCCGCGAGCGTCCCGCCGTCCGTTCCGAGCGGTCCGCCTCCGTCGGAGCTCCCCATGATTCCGCTGTCGGAGGTCTCGCTGCCGGGCGGCGGAACGAGCCGCGATCCTCCGGTGTCGGGATCGGCGCTGCACGCCGCGACGAGACAAATCGATCCTGCCGTGACCCATCGGGCGATGCGCATGCGGCCTCCTTCACGGGAGAGGCCACGACGTGCCGAGACCGGCTCACCTATTTTGCGGCACCTTGCTCCGCGGCTTCTCCGCGATCAGCGCATGACGAACGCGTCGGGATCGTTCGGGCCGACGAGATCGCGGACGTTTCGCAGATGAATCTGCCGCTTCACGAGCTGCTGCTCGTACCTTGGATCCGGACCGCCGCCGGTCATGAGCACCGGCACGATCGCGTACTCGCCGCGCTGCGCGTAGAGCTGCTTCCACGCCGCGAGATGCGGCGATCCCTCGGGCGGCGTGTTCATGCTCTTGGCCCACACACCGAACGCGCGCATGTCGAGGCTGAGGCCGCCGGCACGCGCGGCTTGCGCTGCGAGCGCTTCGACGTTCGGCATCATCGTCACGACATACCCGGGCGGCTTGCCCGGACGCTGGCCTTCGATGATCGACACGCGCAAGAGCTCGTTCTCGTCGCGCGGCCCGAGGTCGCGACGCCACCCATCGAAGATGCTCGATGCGGCGGCGGCGTCCTGGAAAATGAAACCGAGGCCGGGCGGCGATCCTTGCGGCGTGAGAAATGCGATGCCGAGCACGTTCGCGCGCTCCCATGCTTGTGGGTTCAGGAGCCTCGGCATCTCGATCAGTCCGTCAGAACGCACGGGCGTGACCGGCACACCGAGAGGCGCGTCGAACCAGGTCACCGACTCGAAGCTCTCGGTGAACTGCGCGCTCGGAAACCAACGCAGCTCGACGCCGGAGATCGCCGCGCGCGTCGCCGCATGCGCGAAGACGAGCCCGAACAGGTCGAACACCTGCTGTGCGACGACCAGCGAGATCCGACGTATCTCGATCCCCGCGAGCAGCGGCGCCCATCGCTCGGCGATCAGCTCCATGTCCTCGGTACCGAAGCGATGCATTCCGGCGGCGTTGAGCAGCACGGCACGCTTTCCGCTCGACGCGAGGAACTGTCCGAGTCGCGGATCGACGATCAGCTGCGCGAGTTGCTGTGGCGTGACGAAGCCGCTCGCGTCGATGCGCACGTACGGGAGCTGCTGCGCACGCATCGCGACGACGGGGCCGAGATCGAGTCGCTCGAACGGCGGGGGCCGCTCCGGCTGCGGGGCGCTCTCTCGCGTCGCGGCGATCTTCGGATGATAGTTCTCGTCGAGATACCGCTTCATCGTCGGGAGCTGCGCGAGCGGCGCAAAGAACCCGTCGCTCTCGACGTCGGCGTTGAAATGAATCCCGTGCACGCCGGCGCCGATGAATTGCTCGACGTAAGCCACAGCTCCGCGCACCGGGATCGACAGGATCTCCACCGCGCCGTTCGGACCCGCGAGCCCATTCGCGACGGCGAAGCGTTGAAGACGCGCGCTGTCGGTGAACGCCTTCAGCATCGGCGCTCCGCCGGCGACCGTCGGGTTCGACGCGATGTAGGGGCGCACGTCGGGCAGCGATCCGCGAGCGATGAAGAGCCACTCCGTGAGCGCGAAGACGCCCCCCCAGAGCGCGTTCTTGTCGTCCATCGTGGCGCCCGGCGCGAAGCTACGACGCGAGAGGAGATCGAAATCCATGGGTCAGTCGGAGAGTACCGCAGCTACGTTCCGATACGCCGAGACTCGTTCCGTTTTCACCGCGGCGCGATCAGCGCCCGCCGTATCGCTTCCGCGGCCGCGCGCATCTCGTCGTCGCTCGCGTACTTCGTGCGTGGCCAGAAGACGCCGCGCAACCCGTCCTTCGGGCGACGCGGCACGACGTGCACGTGGAGGTGCGGGACGCTCTGGCTCACCTTGTTGTTGATGCCGATGAACGTGCCGCTCGCGCCCATCGCAGCCCCGACGGCGCGCGCGAGGCGCTTCGCGCACGCGAAGAGCGGGGCGACGTCCGCGTCGGGGAGATCGACGAGCGTCTCGACGTGCGAACGCGGAACGAGGAGCGTGTGACCGGCGAAGAGCGGACGCACGTCGAGGAACGCGACGCACGACGGCTCGTCGAGGACGACGTGCGCCGCCGCGTCGCCACGCGCGATCGCGCAGAACGCGCACGCGGCGCTCGTCGCGGCGTGATCTCGATCCGACGTGTCGGGGCACACCGCGACCTGAGTACCACGAGCGCGAGCGTCATGGAGACGGCGCGCGTCGTGCCGAAGCTACGTCATCGAATCACGAGCGCGCAAAACCCGTTGATGCACTCACGACCCGGCGGACTCGTGCAGCAGTCCGCGGTCGTCGTGCATTTCTCGTCGGTCTTCGCGCAGCCTTGCGGCGTGCCGCATTGCCCGTTCGTGCACGCGCCGCCGCAGCAGTCGACGCCGCTCTGGCACGACTCGCCCGCGGCTTTGCACGGCTCGAGCGTCGCGAACGCGCGGATGTTGCCGCTGCCGTCTTCTTGGCCGGGCAAATAGAACGCGGGATGACTCGGATCGTCGCCGGGCGCCGCGCCGATCGAAATCGCGCTCACCCAGATCTTCTTCGACTTGGTGTCGTCGGCGGTCGTGACGAGCAAGTTGCCGTAGTTGCGCCGGCTCGTGAAGAACACCCAGAAGTATCCGCCCGCGCCGACCGGGCTCACCGTCGGATAGAAATCGACATGCGCGTCGCGACCCGCGTAGGGCAAATAGAGCGCCCCGCCGGGCAAGAGGCCATTCGCCGCGTCGAGCGCGCGAACGGTATTCGTCGCGACGTCGATGACGTAGAGGTCGCCCTTCGCCACCATCTGCCCCGGCGGATTGTGCGTGCTCGCGAAATTGTCCGCGTCACCTAGGACGAAAACGACCGACTTGGAATCGGGCGTGAAGAACGGCCACCCCGGATACAGCGTCGCGCTCGTATAGATGACCTTCGCGTTCGAGAACGTGTTCGTCGCCCGATCGAAATCCTGAACCGCGAGCGAGTGCCCGGCGCCGGCGTCGTGATTGTTGAAGACGATCTTCCTGCCGTCGGGCGAGAACATCGGCATCTTCGCGTATTTTCCGAGAAGGCCCGTGAACGGGATCTTCGCGCCGGTGCGCGGATCGTACATCTCGCTCGCGAGCGGCCCCTCCATTCCAGGATTGCTCCCGGGCGCCGCCGGAAAGATCGGCCCCGACGTTCCCGGCGCGCCGTCGGTCAGCAAGCGCGATCCGTCTGGGTAGATCGCGCTGAAGCCCCAGTCGTCGTTCGTCACGCGACCGAGCGGCGCGCTCGGGTTCGGCGTCGGCGTCATCTTGAGATCGTACGACTCGCTCTGCTGAAGCCCCGGCGGATACTGATGCCGCTGCGCGACCAACATCGATCCGTCGGCCGACAACGAATGGCACGAGATGCACGGCCCTTGTGGCGACATGCCCGCGATCGACAAGAGCGCCGTCGGCGACGTCGCGCCCGGCTTGATGCGCATGACCGCGCCGTTGTTCATCACCTGCGGCGACGTATAGGTGTTGTAATAAATCGCCCCCTTCAAGCTGCCGAGCGCGAAGACCCACGTCTCGCCGATCGGTCCGCTCGCTTTGCCGCCGACGATCGTCGTGAGCTCGACGCGCAGCGGATCCGTCGCGCCGTTGCTCTGGCGCCACGCCGTCGTCCAGATGTTCGCGGGGATCGGAATCCGCGCCGGGTTCGTCGGGCCGAAGCATCCTTTGTAATCGAAGAGCTGCGAGTGCATGTGCACGTACACGCCGTCGGCTCCGCCCGACTGCGGCGCCCACTGAAGGATCGGCGCGGCGAGGCCACCGGGGAAGATCGTGTTGTCGTACGGGTAGAGCCACTTCATCGCCGGATCGAGCGGCCCGCCCGCTTGGAGCGCGGTCGCCGTCGCCGCGGGGAGCGGACCGGGGCATTCGTCGATCGCGATCGGCGTCGTCGGCGTCGGATGATCGCCGCCGTCGTTCGTCGATCCATCGAGCGAGAACGATCCGTCGTCGCCCGTGCCCGCGTCGGTCGCGGCTCCGTGACTTCCTGAAGTCCCGCAGCTGGCCAGCACCCCGAGCACGCCCACGACGACGACAGCAATCTCCGAACGAAATCGCATGACGCCTTCGTCTCACCATTGCGTGAGCGATGCAACCCGCGCGCGTCGCGTCACATCGCCGTGACCGTCACCCATCGGGCGGGTCTTTCAGTCGATGCGACGCCCGGATCTGTCCGGGGACAGCCCGCGATCTGTCCGGGACAGGGGCGACCTTCGCGAAACCTCGGGAAACTCGCGATCCCATTCGCGGCACGCCGATCGCAATGGTCAGGTGCAGTGCACGACGGCGTGCGCGGCACACGAGAAAGAGAAAGCGAGAACCAATGAACGCGCAATCGAAGCAACTGAAGACGGTGTACACGGTCGTCGAGCGCGGCCCGAACAAGTCGTTTTGGACCAAGGTCGGCATCGGCTCCGTCAACCACGACGGCTCGATCAACCTGCGCCTCGACGCGCTGCCGACCAACGGCACGCTGCAGATCCGCGACTACGAGCCGCGCGAAACCGAACCGCGACGCAACGAGGCCGACGTGAAGCTCGCGCCGCAGCTCAGTGCGGACTCGCTGCTCTAAGCGATGAAGCTCTCGCTGCGAACAGGCGAGGCGACGAAGACGCGAGCGACGATCGACGAAAACGGTGGCGGTGTTCCGCGCCAACGTCGATCGATCGCGCGCGTCTTTGCTGCACTCTGGGCATGGCGGTGGGGTCGGCCGCTCGGTCGCGCGCTCCTCGTCGCGGGGGCGCTCGTCGTCCTCGCGGCAATCGGGCGGTCGACGCTCGCGGGCGCCGCGGGTCAATCGCTGCAGGTCGACGACGCGGGCGCCGGGCGCGATCCGCCGGCGGTCGCGGTTTCACCGACGGCGACGGCTCCGACCGCGATGCTCGTCGACACCACGATGCAGCCCGCGCCTCGCGCCGACGCCCCCGCGCCGACGCCCAGCGCCGAGCCGCATCGCGGTCCACCGACGCCGGACGATCCGGTGTTCCTCAACCAGGCGACGCAAGACGATCTCCAACGACTGCCGGGCATCGGTGCGAAGCGCGCGGTGTCCATCCTCGCGCTTCGCACGAAGATGGGGCGCTTCAAGCAGGTCGAAGACCTGATGAAGGTGCGCGGGATCGGCCGCGCGACGATGAAGCGCCTGCGCCCGCTGGTGAAGCTCGATCCGCCCGCGCCACCCGACGCGAGCACAGGGTAAATCAGCTCACGGATGAAGTGCGGTCGCTCGCAACCGATCGACGAGCGGCCGCACCTCGTCCTGGCGAAGCTTGTACGACGCACGGTTCGCGATGAGGAGGCTCGAGATCTTCGTGACCTCCTCGCGAACCTCCAGGCCGTTCTGCGCCAACGTCTCGCCGGTCTCGACGAGATCGACGATCAGATCCGCTAGCCCCGTCAGCGGCGCCAGCTCGACGGAGCCTTGCACGTAGACGATCTCGGCCTGCACGCCACGTCGCGCGAAATGCGCGGCGGCGATCCGCGCGAACTTCGTCGCGACCCGCGGCACGTCGCGCGGCGGCTCGCGCCCCGTCACGCCCGCCACGACCATCCGACAGCGCCCGATCCCCAGGTCGAGCGGCTGATACAAATCGCACGCGCGCTCGAGGAGCACGTCGCGCCCGCAAACGCCGAGATCCGCCGCGCCGTACTCGACGTACGTCGGCACGTCGTCCGGCTTCAGCAGCAAGAAGCGAATCGTCCCGCCTGCCCCGTCGCGGATCAGCGTGCGATCGTCGGCGAGCAGCGGCGCCGGATCGATCCCCGCGCGCGCCAGCAACGGCGCGAGCGTCTTCAAGATGCGGCCCTTCGGGAGCGCGATGGTCAGCGGCGTCGTCACTAGGCGTCCGCCCCCTTCACGCGATCGACCTGCGCGCCCATGCCGCGGAGCTTCTGCTCGATCCGCTCGTACCCACGATCGATGTGGTAGACGCGGCGAAGCTCGGTCTCGTCCTCGGCGACGAGGCCGGCGATGACGAGCGACGCGCTGGCGCGGAGATCCGTCGCCATCACGCTCGCGCCGTACAAACGATCGACGCCTTGGACGACCGCGGTGTTCCCGCGAAGCGCGATGCTCGCGCCCATGCGCTGAAGCTCGGGCACGTGCATGAATCGATTCTCGAAGATCGTCTCGCTGATGACGCTCTCGCCCTTGGCCATGCACATGAGGACCATGAACTGCGCCTGCATGTCGGTGGGGAATCCGGGGTGCGGTCCGGTCGTGATGTTGACGGGACGGAGCGGACCCTTGCGACGGATGCGCACGTTTTGTCCTTCGCTGGCGACGTCGACCCCGGCGAGGCGCAGCTTGACGACGAGCGCTTCGAGATCGTCGAGGACGGCGCCCTCGATCGTCACGTCGCTGCCGTCGGTCGCCGCGGCGGCGACCATGTACGTCCCGGCTTCGATTCGGTCGGGGATGATCGCGTGATCGAACGGCGCGAGCTCGCCGCGCTCCGAGCCGGTGATGTGGATCACGTCGGTGCCGGCGCCGTCGACCTCCGCACCCATCTTGTTGAGGACGCGCCCCAGCTCCTCGACCTCCGGCTCGCGCGCGCAATTGAGGAGCGTCGAGCGCCCCTTCGCGAGCGCCGCCGCCATCATGATGTTCTCGGTGCCGGTCACCGTCGGCATGTCGAAGTGGACCTCGGCGCCGCGGAGGCGTCCGCCGCCGCCCGGCCCTTCGGCGATCACGTACCCGCGCTCGAGGCTGATCGTGCAGCCCATCGCCTCGAGCCCCTTCAAGTGCTGATCGATCGGGCGCGCGCCGATCGCGCAGCCTCCGGGGAGCGACACCTTCGCGCGACCGAACCGCGCGACGAGCGGACCGAGCACCATGACGCTCGCGCGCATCTGCTTCACGAGCTCGTACGGCGCCTCGGGGCGGATGTCGCTCCCGGCGGCGACGACGACCTCGGGCGCCGCGACGGAGACGCCGCGTCCGAGAAATCGCAGGAGCGCCGCGGTCGTCTCGATGTCGCGGAGCGCCGGAACGTTGCGAAGCTTGCTCTCGCCGTCCGACAGGAGCGTCGCGCACAAGATGGGGAGCGCGGCGTTTTTTGCGCCGCTGATGCGTACGGACCCCTTGAGGGTGGCGCCGCCGCGGATGCGAATCGCGTCCATGGTCTCGGATGTGCCCTATCGCGGAGCGAAAGCCAAGAAAGAGCAGCGTCGCCGGTTCAGCTGGGCTTGCCCGAGTCTCTCGGGCTTGCTTCGTCGCGCTACTTCTGCGGCACGGTCGCGGCCGCGGCCTGCTTCTCCCACACAGCCGGGATGCCGAAATCCAGGAACACATCGTACTCGTACGGATAGCGATCGACGACGCGCCGCTTGATCCGATCGACCGCGTCCGCGCGCACCGGAAGCGTCGGCTTCTCTTCGGCGACCGCCGCCGCGACGAACCTCAGGTACGCGGTTTCCGCGTCGAGCAAGCTCGCTTCGCCCGACGGTCCGCGTCCCGGATGAACGAAGCGCGGCTTCATCGCGCGGAGCTCGTCGACGCGCTTCAGCCACTCGTCGATCTCGCCGATTTCGAGCCAGCTGTGGTTGTCGTTCGCGACGAGATCGCCCGGGAAGACGTGCCCGTCGAACTCGACGACGACGTGCGTCTCGCTGCACCCAGCGCCAAGGACGTGCGCGCGAAACGTGATCCCGGCGGCAGGAATGTCCATCGTGCGATCGCCGAAGCTCTCGGGCAGGACGATCTCTTTCGGGTAGTCGGGCTTGTAACGATCGTAGAACGCGCGGAGTCGCTTCTCGTGGACGGCCGGGATCGCGCGGCGCACTTGCTCCGACGTGACGACGCGAATCCCGCGCCGACGAAGCGCGCCGGTGCCGTTGAACTTGTCGGGGTTCGGATGAAGGACGACGGCAAGGACGACGTTCTTGCCGGTCGATCGCTCGGCCCAGTCGACGAGCTCGTCGGCAGCCGACGTCAGAAATTGCGTGTCGATCAGGACGAGCCCGTCGGGCCCTTCGATCCAATACGACGACGTCATGAAGCCGCGGACCGACGACGTGTACGTGCCGACGCGCGGATCGGAGTGCGCGATCGCGAGCTGCGCCTCGCGCGGCGGCGTGCGCGACGAGCCTGCACACGCCGATGACGCGACGACGATCGCGACAGCAAACGCGAACGACGCCATCCGAGCGACGCGGCTCATCGTCCCGTGAAGCGCGCCGCGCGCCGCTCGACGAACGACTGGATCCCCTCCTTGACGTCGTCGCTCTTCATGATCGGCTGCAAATCGGGCAGGAGGCGCGCCGCGGCGATCTCTTCGCCCGCGCTCGCTTCGAGACGCGACGACGCGAGCGTGGCGTACACGCCGAGCGGCGCTTGCTGCGCGATGACCTCGGCGAGCGCGATCGCGCGCTCCAGCTCTTTCCCCGTCTCGACGACCTCTTGCACGAAGCCGATGCGCAGCGCTTCGTCCGCGCCAAACTCGTCGCCCGTCAGAAGCCATCGCATCGCGTTGCCCCAGCCGACCTCACGCGGAAAACGAATCGTTGCGCCGCCGACCGGATAGATCCCGCGCTTGATTTCGATCTGCCCGAAGCGCGCCGTCTTCGCGGCGATCCGAATGTCGGTCGCGAGGAGAAGCTCGATCCCGATCGTCAAACAGATTCCCTGCACCGCCGCGACGATCGGTTTCCGAAGCCGCGGTCCCGCGAGCCCGATCGGATCGAGCCCGTCGGCGGGGATGTCCCATTTGCCCGACGCGAACACCGGCGCGAACTGCTGGAGATCGAGCCCCGCGGTGAAGTGCTCGCCGTGCGCGAAGAGGACGCCGCATCGCAGATCGTCGTCGCGATCGAGCTCCGCATACGCCCTCGCGAGCGAATGATAGAGCGGCAAATCGAACGCGTTTCGCTTCGCCGCGCGATCGAGCCCGATGACGAGCACGTGCCCGCGTCGCTCGAGCGAGACCTTGCCGATGACGGGCGCGCTCATTTCTTCGCCTCCTTCGCCTTCGTCGCCGCTTCTTTCTCCGCCTTGAACCGCGCGCGGAGCTTCGTCGCGTAGTCGGCTTTGTTCACCTGCTTCACGCGCGCGATCGCGAGCGCGTTCGGCGGGACGTCCTCGGTGACGGTCGTCCCGGTTCCGACGTACGCGCCTTCGCCGATCGTCACCGGCGCGATGATCTGCGAGTCGCTCCCGATGAACGCGCCCTTGCCGATCGTCGTCGTGTGCTTTTGCACGCCGTCGTAGTTGCAGAAGATCGTCCCCGCGCCGATGTTCGCCGCTTCGCCGACGACGCCGTCGCCGAGGTACGCGAGGTGGTTCGCCTTCGCGCCGCGCCCCATCTTGGTCTTCTTCGTCTCGACGAAATTGCCGATGTGCGCGTCCTCGCCGATGTCGCTGTCGGGACGCAGATGCGAGAACGGCCCGATCTGCGCGCGCGCGCCGACGACCGAGTCGCTCATCACCGAGTACGGCTTGAGCATCGCCCCTTCGCCGATCGTGACGTTCGTCAGCACGCACCCGACGTCGACGTGCGCGCCGCGTCCGACCTTGGTCTCGCCGCGCAGCACCGCGCCCATCTCGACGATCACGTCCGGCCCGAGCTCGACGCCGTCTTCGATCCGCGCTCCGGTGCGCACGGTCGCCCCCGCGACGCGCCACTTCTCGGCGATGCGACGGAGCATCACGTCCTCGGCCTCGATGAGCTGCCGTCGATCGTTCACGCCGACGAGCACCTCGGCGCGCGAAGGAACCGCCGCGACGCGCGTGCCCCCCTTCACCGCGAACGCGACGATGTCGGTGAGGTAGTACTCGCCCTGCGCGTTGTTCGGCTGGAGCGACGCGAGCGCGTCGCGCAAGAACGAGACGCTCGATGCGTAGATCCCCGGGTTGATCTCGCGGCACGCGCGCTCGGCGTCGGTCTTCAGGTCCTTCTGCTCGCGGATCTCGGCCACGTCGCCGCGCGCGTCGCGCAAGACGCGCCCGTATCCGAACGGATCGGGGACCTCGCACGTCGCGAGCGCGAGCGCCGCGCTGCCGTCCTCGTCGAGCTTCTTCGCGACCGCCGCGACGTCGTCCGCCGCGAGGAGCGGCACGTCGCCGTAGTAGAGGAGGATCCGCTCCGCCGAAGCCCCGATCGCCCCCATCGCCGCGCGCGCCGCGTCGCCCGTCCCACGCTGCTGCTCTTGAAGCGCCGTCTTCACGCGATCCCCGAACGCCTTCTTCAAGTACGCCTCGACGTCGCCGCGCCCGTGACCGACGACGACGACCACTTCCCCACATCCGGCGTCGAGCGCGGCGCGCACCGTGTAGTGCACGATCGGGCGCCCCGCGATCGCGTGAAGCACCTTGGGGAGCGCGCTCTTCATGCGCGTTCCCTGTCCGGCGGCGAGGATGATGGCGGTGGTCTTCGCGAGGGCGTTCATCGCGCGGATACTAGAACGAGGCCGAAGAAGGGAAAAGCACGGTGAGACGCTCACTGAATGGCGATTCATCGTGGCCGATCGGGCCAAGCGCACTAGAATGAACCGGCTCTGGAGGGCCTTCCTATGCGTGTCATTCGTGTGCTGTCTCGTGTAGGCCCCGCAGCACGAACGCGCCGCTTCTTGGGGTTGTCTGCCCTTGGCAGCGTCGTCCTCGTTTCCGCTTGCTCGAACGACTTCGACACGACGCGCACGCCTCCGCCGCGAGGCACGCTCGGCGAAGAGATGTTCGGCATTCTCTGCGATCGCGTCGGCGCGCAGGCGCTCCACGAGGACCTGAGCGGCGATTCGTTCCTGGCGATGTGCCACAAATCGTCGGCCGGGAAGTACGTCGACAAGGTCGACGTCACGCGCCTCCCTCCGCTCGTCGACGGCGCGATCGGCGCCGACGGCAAGCCGATCACGATGCAGCAGCAGCAAGACGATCGCACCCGCGCGATCGCGCGCATCGAGACCTTGGCCCGGCGCCGCGGCGATCTCATCGCTGCGCTCGATTTCACGATGCCGGACATCAAGGTCGCGGTGAAGGACAACAAGAACGGCGATCCGCTCAAGACGTGCCTCGCGCCGAAGGCCAGCGGCGAAGCGCGCTTCCACGACGAGCTCTCCGACATGCTCGGGCGCTTCCAAGCGCTCTACAACGACGGGACGATCCCGCAGTCGACCGAGTCGCTCGCGCACATCATGGATGCGTTCAAGGCGTCGCCCGAGGCGCAGGCCTCGTACACGCACTTCGACGCGCGTCAGGGATACCGACCGATCGATCTCGCGCTCGGCGCGACGCGGCCGATCATCGCGTACCCGAACCTGCGCGATCTCGCGAACGCGACGCTCAGCCTCATCTCGGCCGACTCGAACCCGTACGATCCGAGCGCGAAGTACGACGACCAAGGCAACCGCATCGCGGTGCCGGGCGCGGCGTATCCACAGTTCTCCAAGCTGCTCGAGGTCACGCACGAAGAGCTCCGCGACGTGAAGGCGGATCCGGCGCTCGCGGCGCTGCCGATTCCGGTGGCGGACACGAGCGGGCGTGCGGTGCTCGCGCGCCCGCGAACGAACCTCGAGGTGATGCAGGCGCTCTTCTACGCGCAAGATCCGGCGTTCGGCGGCGGCACGTCGCGGTACATCGTGCGGCGCGATCCGCGCGGCTATGCGTTCGTCCCGCTCGTCGCGGGCGCCATCCCGGCGCCGTTCGTCGACAAGGACAACGACAAGCTCGCCGACGTCGACGCGCTCGGTCGCTTCATCACGACCGACAACTCGACGCCGCTCTCGCCGTTTTTCGCCGTCGGCACCGATCTCGGCAAGCGCGACATGGCCGGGCGCGCGCTCGGCGCGTCGGGGCAGCTCGTCTACGGGTACATCGACACGAGCCACACGTTCACCGCGTCGCTCCTCTCGGACTTGAAGCCGCTCGTCAACGCCGACGCCGCCGCGAACCACGAGACGCTCATGTACGCGCTCTCCGGCGCGTACGCGCTCTTCGGAAGCCGCGACGGATCGAACAAGACGACGCGCGCGTACTCGCCCAACCCGAACCTCGTCGACGAGTGGAAGCTCACGCACACCGAGAAGCCGCCGCCGGATCTGACGACGGCGCCGGTGACCATCTCGTACAACGCGTTCCATCCGGAGACGTCGGCGCTCCTCGATCTCATCTATGCGTTCGGGCAAGTGCTCGGCGACAAGACGGCCGACGACACGCTCGCGCTGACGAAGGATCTCTTCGCGAGCCACACGGGCGACATGGCGCGCCTCATCGGCGACGGCCTCTACTTGAAGACGCAGGTCGCCGACAAACACCCCGAGGCGAAGATCCCGCCGAAGAGCGTCCTCTGGGACGAGATGATCGACGTGACCGCCGCGATCGCGAAGGAGCCGGGGCTGCTCGAAGACGTGCT
>JBBQXV010000082.1:0-31203 GCA_038209335.1 Polyangiales bacterium
GAGGAACGCCGTCGCGCCATCGTCACCGAGCGCGCGCACGAGCGCATCCTTCAGCCAGGGCGCCGTCGACGCCGTCACCGCTTCGCGTCGCATCGTCACGCGCTTGGCGTCGTCGTGCGCGTCGGCTTCGAGATCGCGCGACGTCTTTCGGAGCACCGCGTTCGCGAACGCGGCCACGCGCTCGCCCTTCATGCGACGCACCGCCTCGACGCACTCGCTCACCGCCGCGAACGCCGGCACGCGCGACAAGAAGCACAGCTGATACGCCGCGACACACAAGTGCGCGCGCGTCACCGCGTCGAGCTTCGTGATCCCTTTCGTCGCGCGCTTCCCCAGCTCCGCTTCGAGCCACGGTCGCACACGCAACGCGCCGTACACGAGCTCCGTCGCCAGCGCGCGATCGCGCGACGTCATCTGCACCGCGCGCGCGAGCTCCGCTTCGAGCGCCGCCGACGCGAACGCGCGATCCTTCTCGACGCGCACGAGCACGCCGGCCGCGACGCCGCGCGCCGTCGGTCCGCTCACGCGAAGATCTCGCGAACCTGCGCCACGATCACGTCCCAGCGCCGCTCGACGTCGTTCTTGAAGGCGACCAGCATCAGCAGAACGAGAAACCCCATCCCGATCAAGCTCGCGATCTCGCGCACGCGAAGCGAGAGCGGGCGACGCCGCACCGCCTCGACGAAGAAGAAGAAGAGGTGCCCGCCGTCGAGCACCGGAATCGGCAGCAAGTTGATGAGCCCGAGGTTCACCGAGATGAGCGCCATGGCCCACACGAAGTACGTCGTCCCTTTGGCGCCGGCTTGCCCAGCGATGTCGTACATCGTGATCGGACCGCTGACGCTCGAGAGGCTGACGCGACCTTGCAAGATGCGGAGGAAGCCGACGCCGATGAACTTCACGACGCTGCCGGTCTCTTCGAAGCCGCGTCGCACCGCGTACGTGATGAGGTTCGGGTTCGGCACGTAGGCGTCGGGCGCGTTCGGCATCCAATGGTCGGTACGGAAAACGTAGCGCTCGTAGCGCTGCCCGATTTCGTCGTCCCACTGCTCTTTGCGAATCTGAAAGCGGCCGCCCATCGGCTCGCCGAGACGCGTCCAACGAAGCTCGCGCGTACGGCTCGCGCCCGCGACGATGTCGTCCTCCATCGCCTTCCACATGCGCTGCGACTGACCATCGAGCGTCGTCAGTCGATCGCCCGCGCGGAGGCCCGCCTTCCACTCGCTCGATCCCTCCGGCACGAACGCGACGTACATGTCCGCGCTCTCGAGCCCGGCGCGCGCGAACACATCGGCGGCGTGCCCATCGGTGTCATCGGGTGGGGGCGTCCCTTCGAGCGGGCGCGGCAGCGGCGTGAGCGTCGCGAGCCCGGGATCGAAGACCGCGATGTCGCAGAGGCCCCCCAACGCGCGCTGCACTTCCACCGGTCGCAGGTACGTGAGCACGACCTGCTCGCCGCGATTGGCCGCGAGCGCCGACGTGAGATCGACGAAGCGATCGATCTTGCGCCCGTTGACCGCCGTGATCCGATCGAACGTGCGGAGCCCCGCGCGGTACGCCGGCGAGTCGGTCCGCTGCACGCCGATGACGGCCGCGGGGAATTTCGCGACGACGCCGATCTGTCCGACGTGCTCCACGATGTCGAGCTCGCGCACTTGCGGCTCGTCGGCCGGCGTGACGGTGACGTCGAGCGTCTTGCCGTCGCGATCGACGACGAGCTTGAGCGGCTTGCCCGCGCTGCGTCCGGCGATCCGTTGAAGCTCTGGAAAGGTCGTGATCCCGACGCCGTCGACGCTGAGGACTTTGTCGCCCGCCTTGAGCTTGCCGTCGGCCGGCTTCGACGGAAGAACGACGCCGATCGTCGGCGGCAAGAACTCGCGGTCCTCGAGGAACACCGACGTGTAGAGGACGAGCGGGAAGAGCACGTTCATCGCCGGCCCGGCGAGCACGATGACGATCCGCTTCCACAGCGCCTTCGACTCGAACGTGCGGTGCTTCTCTTCCGGAAGGAGCGGCTCGCTGCGCTTCGACTCTTCGAGCATCTTCACGAAGCCGCCGAACGGGAGGATGCCGATGCAGTACTCGGTCTCTTTGCCGCGAATCCGCACGATCTTCGGACCGAAGCCGATCGAGAACGTGATGACCTTCACGCCGAAGATTTTCGCGAACGCGAAGTGCCCCGACTCGTGGACGAAGATGAGGACGCTGATGAGGATGACGAAATAGAGGAGATCCACGGCTGGTCGTCTCGCTCTCGCTCTCGCTCTCGCTTCGTCGCTCTACGCTTGCGCGAGAACGCTCTCGAAGAGCTCACGTCCGTCGGCGCGCCCGTCCGGCGAGAGGAGAGCCTCGCTGATCCGTTCGGGGTGCGGCATGAGGCCGAAGACGTTCTTCTTCGCGCCGCCGTAGATTCCGGCGATGCCGTCGATCGATCCGTTGGGGTTCGCGGCGTCGGTGACCTCGCCGTTCGCCGTGCAGTAACGGAGCGCGATGCGATCGCCGTCGGCGAGCTCCTTCATCACGCGCTCGCTCGCTTGGTAGCGACCCTCGGCGTGCGCGATCGGAAGGCGCCACACTTTGCCCGGCTCCTTCGTGAACGGTCCCTTCGCGGAGACGCGGACGTGGAGATCGCCGCACTCGAAGCGCATGTGGAGGTTGCGCGTGAGCGCGCCGGGGAGGAGGCCGACCTCGGTGAGGATTTGGAATCCGTTGCAGACGCCGAGGACGTAGCCGCCGCGATCGGCGTGCGCGCGAATCGCCGGGACGATCGGGCTCACCTTGGCGATCGCGCCGCAGCGTAGGTAGTCGCCGTAGCTGAATCCGCCGGGGATCGCGACGAGGTCCATACCCGACGGGAGCGTCGTGTCGGTGTGCCAGGCGACGCGAACGTTGTCGGCCGCCGCGCCGCAGACGTCGCGCAGCGTCCGGATCATCTCGGCGTCGGCGTTGGAGCCGGGGAAGACGACGACACAAGCGCGCATGCGACGCGGAGTAGCACGGCGGACCGGGCGTCACCAGATGCGCCCCACGCGCGCGGCGGTGGGGCTACTTCTTCTTGACGGGTGCCGGCGCGGTCATCCCTTCGTCCTCGGCGCGATCCAGCGCATCGCGCGACGGCGCTACGGCGCGCATCGCTCCGGGACCCTTGCTCGCGACGATCTCCGCGTCGCGCAGCGCGTCGCCTTCCTTGCCGTCGAGCGCGCGCTTCGCCTTCTCGGCGAGCTGCTCGACGTTCCCGGACTTCGCGGTCTTCTCCGCGGCCGCGTCGTAGCGACGCGCGGCGGTGTGATTCCCCTCGCCTTCGTTCTTCTGGGGCGCGGTCTTCGGTTGGGCTTGGGGCTTCGTCTGGTTAGGTCGCATGGCGGGTGAACGAGCACACGTCGTGCCGATCGATCGGCCGCGGGCTGCCCCGTGATCCCGCGGTTTCGCGTCGCGCGATCGTGGCGACGTGCCACGCGCGCGGCAACTTGGCGCCTACTCAGCGCGGATCGAGCTTCGCCAACGCGGCGCTCGCGATCGGCGTGTACGTCTTCGTCTTGCCGACCGAGTACGCGAGCGCGACAGGGATTTCGTAGCGCTCGAGATCGTACTTGAGGACGACCTCGATCGAATCGACGGTGTCGAGCGCGCTGCACGTCTTCGCAGCGTCGCCTTTGTTCGCCGCGCCGCGCGTCGTCTTCGTCGTCACGAGCTGGATCGCGTCGCACCCGAGGAGCTTCGCGACGCGAATGCGCTCGGCCTTGAGCGCGCGCTCTCCGCCCGCGCCCTCCGCTTTTTCGCCGAGGCGCTCGGCGACCTTCGAGCCCGCGATCGCGTACGACCACGTCACGGTGAGCCGCCGCTTCCCCTTCTCGATCGTCGCGTCCTCCGCCGGGACCGCGAGCTTCATCGTCGTCACGTGCGCGGTGAGCTCCTCTGCGCTCACGTCGACGGCGGGCGGCGCGCTTGGAAGATCGGCGCGCGCGACCGTGTCGAGGCTGAGCCCGAGCTTCGCGAGATCATCGACCGCCGACGCGCCGTCCTTCGCGTGAAACACCAGGTTGCCCGCGCCGTACCCGAAGCTCCCGTCGGCGAGCGTCAGCTTCTGAAGCACGATCGCGTGCGGATCGATCGGGAGATCGAGCTGCGCGCTCGTGACGAGATCCGGATCGCCTGCGCGGAGGGCGCGATAGAGCTTCACGCGCGAGAGCTGCGCCCCTTCGTGGCCGAGCGACTCCGAGTCGATGATGGCGCCGACTCCGACGACGGCGACGCGGTGGGTCGCGCGATCGACGATCCGCAAGGTCGCGCCTTCGATCGTCAGCTCGTACTTCGAATGATCGAGCTCCTGGATCGCCGACTTCAAGAAGCGACGATGCGCGACGACCTTGACCTGCGCGGCGATCTCCGACGGCGCGAGATCGAGCATCGTGATCGACTCGCACTTGTCGTTGCGCGCGATCATCCGGATGCGCTCGCCCGGACGCCACGGCGCTTCGATCTCCGAGTCGACGTCGCTCTTCCACTTTCCTGCGGTGCCGTCGGTCGACGCGACGTAGGTGAGAAAACGCGGGCCGTCGTAGCCGGTCTTCACGGTCTCGAGCTCGCACGCGATCTCGCCGTGCGGTCCGCGGAAGACGAATGCGCCCGCGACGCTCGGCTCGGAGAGCGTCTCGACGCCGCCGTTCTCCGCTTCGACGACGAGCCCGACGCCGAAGCGACCGTTCGTGTCGTAGCCGCCGCCGCCCGAGCCGTCGAACGTGCCGTCGTCCTTCGCGCCGGGGAGCGCGCGCCCCGACGCGTAGGGATGGAAGATCTGAGCGCTCTTCACCTTGACGGTGATGCCGCCGCCCGACGGCACGACGGCAAGGCCGCCCGACTCGGGGCTCGCGGGAGCGACGGCGGCCGGCGCCGGCGATTCGCTCGCCGACGCCGATGCGGAGGGGACGGTCTTCGATGAACCTTTGCCGCACGCGGCGACGCTGGCGACGAGGGCGAACAGCGAGGCGAGTGCGAACGAACGGGACATGAATCCTCCGAGGGCGTGCGACGTGATACGCGCGCGCGGCAGAGAAGCTACCCGCGCGAAGCGATGACGACGAGCGCCCTCTCGAACGGCGCAGGAAGCGCGCCGCGCACGACCTCGACGCGCAGCCCCGCGCGCACGAGCAGTGCGCCGACGTCGGGCCACAAGAACGTCAGGTAGTACATGACGAACTCGGGCTTGATGAGGGCGTTACGTACGTGCATGGCGGCGTTGAACGCGCGTGCGACGACGAGCTCGGGCGCGCGGATCGCGGAGAGCTCCGCGGTGACGAAGACGAAGCGGCCGCCGGGACGGAGCGCGCGCGCGATCCCGGCGATGAAGCGCGGCTCGTCTTTCGGGAGGATGTGACCGAACGCGCCGACGCACGTGACGACGTCGAGCTCGGAGTCGAACGGCATCGCGAGCGCGTCGCCGCGAACGAGCTCGATGGCGGCGTCGCCGGGCGCGTCGGCGAGACGTCGGCGCGCTTCGGCGAGCATGCCTTCGCTGAAGTCGATTCCGACGACGCGATCGCGGCACAGCGGACGAAGCCACCGCATCGCCGCGCCGGTGCCGCAGCAGACGTCGAGCGCGGAGCCGATCGATCGCGCCGGGCCGATGCGCGCGGTCATCGCTTCGAGGATCGCGTCGGGCGTGCGGAACGGCGTCGCGTCGAACTTGGGCGCGAGCATGTCGTAGCCGCGCTCGGTCGACGCGAGCGCTTGCGCGATCAGCTCGAAGAAGGTCGGACCGTCCGGGTGGAACACCGCGAGCAGAGTACATCGCGCGCGCGCAAATCCGCGGGACGGTCGCGCAGAGCCGGTGTCTGGGGGATCAGAGGCGCGATTGCGCGGCCTCCGACACTTTCCCGAGGAGGCTCCGCTTGATTTCCGACGCGCGCGAGAAGGCAACGGACTGTCCCGAGGTCCTGCGACGAGTTCATGACGGAATGCGGCTCGTAGACTCGGTCGCGCGATCGGTTCGAACCCGTGCGCCGGCGAACATCCGGCACGACGACATCGTGTCGTTCGGACGCGAAGGGCTGCTCGACGCCGCGCGGAGGTACGACACGAGCCGCGGCGTCTCTTTCCAAGCGTGGGCGGCGCTGCGCGTGCGCGGCGCGATCATCGACGGACTTCGCGCGCACGGCGTGCTCACGAGGGGCGGGAATTCCCGCGTCGTCGCGCACGATCCGTCCGACGTTTCACCTTCGGAGACGCCCGAGGATCGCGTCGCAAACGCCGAGATCCACCAAGCGGTCCGCGCGTCCGTCGCGCGCCTCTCGTCACGCGAACGGCGCATGGTCGAGCGGATGTACTTCGACGACGAATCGATGCCGCGGGTGTCGGCGGAGCTCGGCGTGTCGGTTTCATGGGCGAGCCGGATCCACGCCCGCGCGGTCGCGAAGCTCGGCTGCGAGCTCCGACGGCGACGAGTCGCGTGAGCCGAGGTGGGCTAGTTGTGCGCCGTCCGGTTTGCGCGGTTGGCGAGTGCATAGACGATGATCACGCCGAGCACGGACAAGAGGCCAACGAGTCCCCACCCGAGCGAACGACCTTTGTCCTTCGCCCGGTAGGCGAGGCCGACCATGAGCAATAGCGTTCCCACGAAGGAGATGACGCCGCCGATGGCCGGGAAGCTCCAGCGGAGAAGGGCGCCCGCCCCTTGCGCGACGAGGCCAAAAATCACGAGCGGCAAACTCAAACTGTAGAGCGGGTGACGATCCATTTCGATGGACCCTAGCGGCCGACGCACCAACGTCCACGACAATGCGCGGCTCACTCGACCGCAGCCGGCGTGGCGCTCGCGCCCCGGCGACGCGAGTGATAGACACCGGCGCATGGCGCACGCGCAGTTTCCCGGCGATCTCCCCATCACCCCCGCGCTCATCAAGCAGCACAAAATCACGCCCGACGAGTTCACCGTCGTCGAGAAATCGCTCGGTCGCGAGCCGTCGTACACCGAGCTCGGCGTCTTCAGCGTCATGTGGAGCGAGCACTGCTCGTACAAGTCGTCGCGCGTTCACTTGCGACGGCTGCCGACCAAAGGCCCGCGCGTCATCTGCGGCCCGGGCGAGAACGCCGGCGTCGTCGACATCGGCGACGGCTTCGCGGTCGTCTTCAAGATGGAGTCGCACAACCACCCGAGCTTCATCGAGCCCTACCAAGGCGCGGCGACCGGCGTCGGCGGCATCTTGCGCGACGTCTTCACGATGGGCGCGCGGCCGATCGCGTCGCTCAACTCGCTCCGCTTCGGTCGACCGGATCATCCGCGCACGCCGGAGCTCCTTCGCGGCGTCGTCGCGGGGATCGGCGGTTACGGCAACTGCATCGGCGTCCCGACCGTCGGCGGCGAGCTCATGTTCGACGCGCGCTACGACGGCAACGTCCTCGTCAACGCGTTCACGTGCGGCATCGCGCGCACCGATCGCATCTTCTACGGACGCGCGACCGGCATCGGGTACTCGATCCTCTACATCGGCGCGAAGACCGGGCGCGACGGGATCCACGGCGCGACGATGGCGTCCGACGAGTTCTCCGCAGGTGGGCCGTCGCAGCGACCGACGATGCAAGTCGGCGATCCGTTCATGGGGAAGATCCTCCTCGAAGCGTGCCTCGAGCTCTTCCAAGAAGACGTGCTCGAAGGGATCCAAGACATGGGCGCGGCGGGGCTCACTTCGTCTTCGGTCGAGATGGCGGGGCGCGCGGACAACGGGATCGAGCTCGATCTCGACAAGATCCCGCGTCGCGCGAAGAAGATGACGCCGTACGAGATCCTCTTGAGCGAATCGCAAGAGCGGATGCTGCTCGTCGCGAAGCCGGGGAAAGAAGCGCGCGTCCTCGAGATTTGCAAGAAGTGGGAGCTCGACGCGGCGGTCATCGGGAAGGTCACCGACACGAAGCGCTGGGTCATCAAGGCGACGCCGAATTTCGATCCGCTGAGCGATGATCCGTCGAAGGCCGCGCCGGTCGTCGCGTGCGACATTCCGATCGGGATCTTGACCGACGGCGCGCCGGTGTACGACCGACCGCGAAAGCCGTTCGAAGCGCAGACCGCGGCCAACGATCAAGGCATTCCGGATCCGGGAGACTTGCGCGACGAGCTCCTCGCGCTGTGCGCGTCGCCCAACATCGGATCGCGGCGTTGGGTTTGGCGTCAGTACGATCACATCGTGCGCGGAGGCACGATCGTGCGTCCGGGATCCGACGCGGGCGTCGTGCGCGTGCCGTGCGAGCGCGACGGAAAGACCATCGACAAGTTTCTCGCGTTCGCCGTCGACTGCAACGCGCGCATGGTCGAGCTCGATCCGTTCGTCGGCGCGTCGATGGCGATCGCCGAGGTGTGCCGCAACTTGGTGTGCAGCGGCGCCGAGCCGCTCGCGATCACCGATTGCCTCAACTTCGGAAACCCCGAGCGACCCGAGGTTATGGAGCAGTTCGCGCGCGCGATCGACGGGCTCGCGGCGGGATGCAACGCGCTCGGCGTGCCGATCGTCAGCGGCAACGTCAGCCTCTACAACGAGACGGACGGGCGCGCGATTTTGCCGACGCCTTCGGTCGCAGCGGTCGGGCTCATCGCGTCGGCGGACGACATCGTCACGCAGTGGTTCAAGCGCGCGGGCGACGTCATCGTGCTGCTCGGCGGCACCGAGGAAGACGAGCTGCGCGGCCTCGGAGGCAGCGAGTACTTGTGCGCGAAGCTCGCGCGCGTCGCGGGGAATCCGCCGGCGATCGATCTCGTCGCCGAGGCGGCACTGCAGAAGCTCGTCCTCGGGCTCGCGCGCGCGCACGTTCTCGAGAGCGCACACGACATCGCGGAGGGGGGGCTGGCGATCGCGCTCGCGGAGTGCTGCACGACGTCGCTCGATGGGCACGACATCGGCGCGCGCGTCGACGTCGACGCGGGGTCTTCGGCGATGCACGGCGCCGCCGCGCTCTTCGGCGAAGCGCCGTCGCGCGTGATCGTCAGCGTGCGGCGCGAGTCGCTCGCCAAGGTCATCGCCGCGGCCGAGAAGGCCAACGTCCCGACGCACGAGCTCGGCGTCACGGGCGGCGAGACGCTCTCGATCGCGCTCGTCGCTCGCCACGACGCGCCCGCAAAGCCGCGCGACGCCCACGCCCCGCACGCGTCGATTCGCTGCACGGTCAAGGAGCTTCGCGCCGCACGCGAGAGCTGCCTCGAGTCGATCGTGGGGACGTGATCGACCACGGCAAGACCGGCTGTGACCCCCTCGAAAAAAGCTGATACCTTCCTTTGACGGTCGCGGCCCCTTCCGCGCGCGCCTCCTACGTATGTCGAAAGCCCCGTCGCCGCTCCTCGGCTACAACAACAACGTCCGCCACAAAAATAAGATCTTCCACATTCAAACGGAAGACTCGGGCGTGAAGTACGGGCACATCATCACCCACCTGTTCATGGACGGTGGGCGCATCCTGAAGTCCGTCAAGACGGGCTACACGGAGTATCTCGGCAACGAGAAGATGGCCGACATCGTCAAGGAGATGATGAAGCAGCAGCACAAGGCGATGTTCATCGCGCTGCGCGACGGCAAGTACGATCACATGGTGGACGGCACGGCCGACGTGTCGCAGCAGACGAAGGCGTTGTCCGCAGCTGCGGCGGCGACCGTCGCGGAAGGCGCCGCGCCCGCAGCGGCTCCCGCACCCCCGGCTGCACCGCCGGCGATTGCCGCACCGCCACCGCTGGTCGTCGCGCCGCCACTGCCACCGCCGGTCGCTGCACCGCCACCGCCACCGCCACCGCCACCGCCACCGCTGGTCGCCGCACCGCCACCGCCCGTACCGCTCGGCGCGCCCGCGACGCTGCCCGGCGCGGACGCGACGCAAAAGATGGCGCCGATGCCGGCGATGATTCCGACGCCTCCGCCGCTGCCGGCGATTGCTCCGCCGCGCCCCGCGTCGGGCGGCGCGATGGCGCGCGCGATGACGCCGACGCGCGTCAACCCTGTGCCCGCGGTGATGCGGAGCGTTCCGCCGCCGACGCAAGCTCCGCCGACGCTCCAGGACATGCAGGCGCACGAGGACGCGCCGACCTCTTCGCCGCCGATGACCGAGCGCAATCCGCACGAGCTCACGCTCGACATCGACGCGCTCGAACGCGCGGCCGCCGCCGCCGAGACGTCGTCTCCGGTGTTCAAGCCGGCGAGCGATCTCCCGCCTCCGCCGACGAACCTCTTCCGCGAAAAAGTCGCGACCGGCAAGTACCGGACGATCCCGCCGACCGCTAGCGGCTCGAGCCCGCCCGGCGCACCGCCGCGTCCCGCGATCGGATCGAGCGACAAGCGCGGCGCGACGCAGCCGCCTCCGAACGCGTCGGCCAACACGCCCGGCGCTCCTTCACCGGGCGCATCTCCGGGTGCCGCCCCAGGAACGAAGCGCTACGCCCCGACGCGTCCCGCTTCGATCTTCGGCCAGTCGCGACCTCAGCAAGGCAAGACCGTCTTCGGCGAGGATCTCATCAGCGACAAATCGCTCGACGAGGTCATCCTCAGCTACCTCGCCGACGATCTCGAACCGCCCGCGAAGAAATAGCGCGACCGCGAGACAAAAAAAACGCGCCCGAAATGCTTTCGCATCGCGGGCGCGGTGGGCTCCGTGCATTGGGGGAGGGGGCTGCACGGACCCTCAAGCGACCAACCGGCTGCGCTAGGAGGATGCGCTGCTCGATCAGCCGTACATTCGAATCTGGTGATGATACGCGGCTGCGGCAAGCCGGTTTCGCTCCTTTGTTTTTTGGATCGCCGTCGTGAAGAGGACAGCTGCGTCGTGGGAGTTATTCCATCCGATGCGCGCCGTCGTCGTCGCGTTCCGCTCGTCACGGAGCTTTGAATTCGAGGTACGCCTCGGCCGAGCCGCTCGCGTCGACCTGTGCCTTCGCGATTTGCAGTCCCATCGCAGAACCTTGAATGCAGCGGACGGCGCCGGAGGGGAGCGCGAACGACGGACGGAAGACCGCACCGCGCACGCGACCGTTCTCGTCGAACGAGAGCGACAGCACTCCCTGCCCGACCGCGCGCACGCCGCTCGCTTTGAGCGCAGCCTTGTAACAAGCGGAGAAGCCGACGCCGCGGAGCGCCGCCCGCACGCCGGACTCCTTCGCGCCGCTCGACGTGACGAGGCCGACGACGACGTACGCGCGCTCGACGTCGAACGTCTCCGGTGGCGGAGGTGGCGGCGCGACGGTCGTGCTCGCGGGAGGAGGCGGCGGCGCGGCGACGGTCGTGGTCGCGGGAGGATCGACGGACGCGATCGCCGAAGGAGTCGCCGACGGCGCGGACGATCCCGGACGCGACGAGATCGTGGAAAGCGACGCGGCGGGGAGCGGTTTGCCTTTCGAGCCAATCGCCGTCGCGGACGTCGTGCCCGTCGGGGGCGGAAGCTGATCCGGGAGCTGTCCGGTCCCGTTCGGATCCGGCAGACCGCTCGGCGCGCTCGCGAGCGTGCTCGACGGCGCCCCGCGATCTTGCATCGCGTCGGGCGCGGTCTTCGGTTGCGTCACCCACGCGCCGACGATCGCGATCGCGGGCGCCGCGACGATCACGCCGACCAACATCCGGAGCCGCCGACGCCGCGGAAGGCCCGGGATCGCCGCCGATGTCCCCGCGAGCGTCATCTTCGCCGGTGCGAGATCCGGTGCGGACTGCGCGTCGGCGAGGTGCACGCTCTGCATCGCGAGCTCGACCGTCGCCGCGTTCGCTGACGCCGGCGCGGCCGTGTGCACTTTGATCTGCGGCAGGTTCTCCGGCACCGACCCGAGCCGCGGCGTGGCTCGCCCGCCGTCGATCGCCGCGCGCAAATCCGAGCGCATCTCGCGCGCCGATTGGTAACGCTGGTCGCGCACCTTACGCATCGCACGCACGCACACGCTCTCGAGGCGCTTGTCGCATCCCGGATTCATCAGCGTCGGCAGCGCCGCGTCTTCGGTGATGTGCTTGAGCACGACGCCGATCGCGTTCTCGGCCTCGAACGGACAGACGCCGGTGAGCATTTGGTAGAGGATGACGCCGACCGAATAGAGATCGCTCCGCGCGTCGAGCTTCTCGCCGCGTCCCTGTTCGGGCGACATGTACTCGGGCGTGCCGACGAGGAAGCCCGCGGTGGTGACGGGCCCTTGCGATTCGCGATCGCCATCCTTCTTGTACGAGCGGTTGTCCGTGATCTTCGCGATGCCGAAATCGCAGACCTTGACGAGGTCGGTCGACTGTCCGTCGTCGTCGGTGCTGCGCAGCACCATGATGTTCTCGGGCTTGAGATCGCGATGCACGATGCCGACGTCGTGGGCGACGGCAAGCGCGGCGAGCGTCTGCATCAAGATGTCGGCGATGCGTATCGGCGGGAGCGGGAACTCTTCCTTCAGGATGCGATGAAGGTTGTGCCCGTCGAGGTACTCCATCGCGATGTAGAGGAGGCCGTCGGGCTCTTGTCCGAAGTCGAGTACCTGCATCGAGTTCGGATGGTTGAGTCGCGACGCCGCCTTCGCCTCGCGATGAAAGCGCGCCGCGAACGTCGCGTCGTCGGCGTGCTCGCCGTGGAGCACCTTGATCGCGACCATCTTCTCGAGCGCGATCTGTCGCGCGCGATAGACGGCGCCCATCGCGCCTTGGCCGAGGAGGCTCTCGATCGCGAACTTGTTCGCGATGACGCGCCCGATGAGCTGATCGGCGTCACTTCTCCTCATTGCAACCGAGTGTACCGTGATCCAGGGCGCGGCGCTGGGGAGCGCCGTCGAACGCGCGGGGTGCGCATGTCGCAGCGCGCATTCACGAGGGAGGATTCGCGCGCGTCGCGGCGTAGAACGGTCACCCCGCACGGAACTCCGGCGTGCCACAATCGCTCGCATGCAGCTGGCTCTCTTGTTGGATCCCACGGCGCGGACGTCCGACATTCCGCCCGACGACCGCATCGCCGGCCTCGACCCCAGCTCGCGCGTCGTCATTCTCCCGCGCGCCGATCGCCTCGCGCACGCCGTTGCGACGTGCCTCGGCGCCGAGGCCGCGGGTGGCGATGACTTGATCGTGCTCGCGCCCGTCGGCATGGGCTTCATCCCGAGGGACGCATGGCAACGCGGCCCCGTCGCCGCGCGCCTCGCGATGCACGACGACGACGACACCATCGAGGTTCACATCGCCGCCGCGTCGCACGCGCTCGACGCCGGACGCGTCGACGAAGCGCGCGACGGCTACCAGCGGTGCGAGGGGCTCCTTGCGCACGAAGCGACGGCGCGTCGCGCCGAGGTCCTCGTTTCCCTCGCGCGGATCGCCGAGCAGTCGGGCTTCACGGAGGACGCATCGGCGCTCCTTGATCAAGCGCTCGCGTTCTTCCCGCATCATCGCGGCGCGATCGCGAAGAGGATCGAGCTCGCGCACGCCGCGTCCGACGCGGCGACCGCGGCGGCGTTCGGCCGGCGCCTCCTCATGTTCGCGGAGAGCGACGACGAGAAGGTGCGAACGCTCGCGACCGTGGCGGAGGACGGTCTTCGCGCGGCCGAGGACGCGCTGCTCGAAGCGCTCGAAGTTCGTCCGCGCGATCGCGCGTTGCTCGAGCGACTGCGCGCGGTGAACGAAGCGTCGGGCGAGTGGGGACGCGCGGTCGATTTCGCGGTCACGCTCGCGGAGGACGTCGCGGAGCCGCACGCGCGCGCTCGTGCGCTCGTCGCGGCGGCCGACATGTGCGCGCGCCGCGCGGAGAACGTGCCGCGCGCGGTCGCGCTGTACGAAGCCGCGATCGCCGACGATCCCGAGGTCCCCGGCGCGTTCGAAGCGATCGAACAGACGCTCCTCGAAGCGAACGACTTCGCGGGCGCCGAGCGCGCGTACGTGCGTCAGCTCGATCGCCTCGCTGGGCGCGGCGCCGCCGAGGTCGCCATGCTCGACAAGCTCGCGCACGTCCGCGACGAGAAGCTCGGCGATCGCCGCGGCGCGATCCAAGCGCTCGATCGCCTCGTCACGATGCGCCCCGACGACGTCCCCGCGCGCACGCGCCTCGCGGATCTGCTCGAAGCCAACGGCGAGGACGCGCTCGCCATCATGTGCCTCGAGGTCGCGCTCCGCCACGCGCCGACGCGCGTCGAGACGCTCCGCACGCTCGCGCGCATCTTCACGCGCACGCAGGACATCGATCGCGCGTACTCCGCGAGCAGCGTGCTCGTTCATCTCGGCGAGGCGGATCTCGACGAGCAGATGGTCTACCAACAGTTCGCGCCGGAGGTCGCGATCCGCCCGGCCAACGCGCTCGAAGAGGCCGAGTGGGAGCTGCTCTTCCCGCCCGAGCACGACGACGCGCTGTCCGCGCTCGCGACCGCGATCGGTCCCGCGGCGATCGCGTCGCGCATCGACAAGCTCCGCGCGAAGAAGCTCGTGCCGCGCCTCGACCCATCCGAGAAACAAGACCCGGAGCGCACGACCGTCAGCGCGGTGCGCGCCGTCGGCTTCGTCGCGCGCCTCTTCGGCGTACGTCCTCCCGATGTGTACGTGCGCGCGCACGACGTCCCCGGCGGCTTCACGCTCTTGCCGACGACCGAGGCGACGATCGCGCTCGGTCCGTCGATCCTCACCGGCCGACCGCTCTCCGAGATGACGTTCCTCTTCGCGCGCGAGCTCGCGTACATGCGCCTCGCGGATCGCGTGCTCATGTTCTATCCGGAGCTTCCGGATCTCCGCGCGCTCGTCACCGCCGCGATCTCGATCGTCACCGGACGCGATCCCGGCGCCGACATCGCGCCACTCCGCACCGATCTCGCGGGCCGCCTGGACCAAGCGCAGCGGCGCGCGCTCGACGTCGCCGTCCGCATGCTGACCAAGCGCGGCGGGCAAATCGATCTCGTCGATTGGCAGCGCAGCGTCGAGCGCATCGCGTGCCGCGCGGGGATGCTCGCGTGCGGAGACCTCAACGTCGCCGCGCGGCTCCTCGCGGTCGACGGGCGTGTCATCGGCGGGATGTCCGCCGCCGATCGCATCAAGGATCTGATCCCGTTCTCGATCTCGCAGCGCTACGCCGGGCTTCGCAGCGCGCTCGGCGTGGCCGCGCGACCTTCGAGGATGGGTTAGCCTACCGCGCGGCCCGCGCTAAGCTGGCGCCCATGCGCGCGTCCCTCCTCGTCTTCGCCTTCGCGATCGTCGCTTGCGACAAACCTTCTTCCGGCTCTGGCCCGACCTCGACGTCGAGCGCGGCTTCGACCGCGAGCGCCGCGCCGAGCGCCAGCGCGTCCGCGTCGGCGTCCGCTTCCGCGTCC
Source organism: Polyangiales bacterium (assembly GCA_038209335.1). Lineage (GTDB taxonomy): Bacteria > Myxococcota_A > Polyangia > Polyangiales > Polyangiaceae > JBBQXV01. The sequence goes on from JBBQXV010000082.1 coordinate 15,257, forward strand.
GCCAGCGCGAGCGCAGCACCCGCCGCGCCGCTCAACGCGCTCACGCCCGAGCGCCGCGCAAAGATCGAAGCGGCGATCCCCGAAGCAAAAGACTTCGTCGACGCGAAAGAGATCGGTCACGACGTCGGCGGCGCGCCCGACTTCAACAAAGCCTTCGCCGAAGCGATCGCGAAGAAGGGGGCCGGCAAATGGATCCTCTTCCGCGGCACGATGAACGCGCTCCAAAAGGACACGTTCTCGATCGCCGTCACGATGCTCGAGGTCGATCCGAACAGCCCGTTCGGCGCGCCAAAATTTCTGATGTTCCCGGCGAAGGAGATCAAGAGCTACGACGCGAGCAAGTACCAAGCGGGCGACCTCGGCGCGATCCTCGCCAAGCTCGGCCCGAAGAACGAGCTGAAGCCGGGCTTCGATTTGGTCGCGCTCGGGTATTGGTGAGCCGAGAGCTCAGCGTCGACGGAAGACGATGAGGCCCGCGTCGCCCCAGCGACGGAAGAGCGCGAAGCCCTGACCGATCGACGCGGAGCGGGCGCGCAGAATCTCTTCGACCGTCGAGCTGCCGTCGATCGCGGCGAAGATGGCTTTGGCGCGCTCGTCGACGGACGCGTCGTCGTCGAGCGGGAGCACGGCGAGTGGCACCGCGCTCAAGGCGATCGGTATCGTGTCTTCTTCGCTGTCGACTTCGACGACGCCTGGATCGCGCGGCTCGATCTCCGCGGGCGCGGGCATCATCGCGATCACGGCGGAGACCACCTCGGGCTCGCGCAGGGTCGGCGCGACGCGAAACTTTCGCTCCGACTCGCGCGCGAACTCGGCAGGATCGAACGGCGGCGGCAGCGTCGGCTTGCCCTGGCTGGACGGTGGCGCGCGTCGTGGCGGTCGGCTGCTCGCCATCTCGATCGTCATTGTCGCATGATCCGGCGCAGACCGCGACGGAGAGAGACGCGCGTGCAGCCCGTTGCACACGCCTGCGCAACGCGGTGCTCGACTTCGCGCGAACGCGCTCGAAAAATGGCCGGATCGCGCGTGCGGCACGCACCGTGCTCAATGAGCTCGCATGGGCACGCATCGCATCCCGCAGCGTTACTCGTCGTACGCCGTCGGCGTCGGCGTCATCTTACTCTTCGCGTGCGACGGCGACGGCAGCGTTCACGACCACGACGACTTCCGCGAGGACGTCGTGATGTGCGAAGACGCCGTCGCGTACTTGACGTCGTGTTGCCCGTCGTTCGATCCGCACGTGCTCGCGTGCAACTACAGCTACGACTACACGCCGGGGAGCTGCAATTCCGGAGCGACGACAGAGTCGGTGTCGCCCGCGCTGAGCGTCGCAGAGAGCGGCTGCATCCTCTCGCGATCATGCAACACGATCCGCGCGAGCGGAGTCTGCGACCGCGCGCAGATCGCCAGCCCTTACCAGCGCAGCACCTCGTCGAGCGCGTCGCACGCCGCGGTGTGCCCGTGAAGCGCGCGATCGCAGCGGGCATCGTCGCGTGCGTCCTCGGCGCGTCCGGGGCGGCACGCGCCGACGACGAAGAGATCTATCCGCCGTACGCAGAGAAGCCGACGTCGACGACGCCGAGCAAACCGACGTACGCCGGTCTCGCTTCCGGCGGCGCGAGCTACCGACGACTCTTCGGTGTGCCGCTCTACACGGGCGTCGCGAGCCTCGGGTTTGGCGTCGACTCGGGGCACCTCGCGCTCTACGCGCGCGGCGAGTACGAAGGCGGTCGCACCGATCACGGTCTGCAGATCCGCGTCATCCGAGTCGGCGGCTCCGCGGAAGGAATCTTCGATCGCTTCCGCATCGGCGCGGGGCTGAGCGTGTCGTCGGTCAGCTTCTTTCGCGTCACGCACCGCGAGCCGATCGAGCGCGTCGGCGTCGGCCTCTTCGGGACCACGAGCTTCGACATCGCTCGGTTCGACGACCACGCGCTCTACCTCGGCGTGCGCGGAGATCTCGACTTCTCCGCGAGCATGTACGGCGTGTCGGCTGCGTTCGGGTTTCGGTACTAGCGCGTGACGATGCTCGTGTCGCGAAGCGAGATCGATCCGTGGCGCGTTCGCGCCGCGTCGTCCGCGATCGTCGCGTCGGTCGTCGGCTTCGTCGTGCTCATCGTCCCGGCGATGGGCGCGTATCCGGGCGGTACCGGATGGGATCGAACCGCGCGCGGCAACGACTTCTGGCAGAACTACCTCTGCGATCTCGCGCGCACCGTCGCGTTGAACGGCGAGCCGAACCCGGTCGGCTCCGCGCTCGCGCAGAGCGCGATGATGCTCTTCGCGCTGGGTCTGTTGCCGCTTTGGTGGCTCGTGCCGTGTCTCTTTCCGTCGCGGACGATCGTCGGCGTCGGCGTCCGCGCGCTTGGCTGCATCGCGGTCGCGGGGGCGCTCGTCGTCGCGGTGCTTCCGGCAGATCGCTTCGGCGACGCGCACGGCGTGGCGATCGTCGTCGCCGGTTTGGCGGGGCTCGCGGCGGCCTCCCTCGCCGTCGTCGCACTCGCATGTGAGACGGAGAAGCCGCTCCTCTCGGCGACGATCGGAACCGCGACGCTCCTCGCAGCGATCGCCGCGTTCGCGCTCTACGTCCGCCAGTTCTTCACGCCGGGTCCAGGGCCGGTAGCGGGCGCGGTCTCGGAGCGGATCGCGCTGCTCCTTCTGCTCCTATGGATGGCCGCCGTCGCCTACGACGGCTGCGCGGCTTATGCTCGTACGAGGTCCTCGCGATCCACCTCATGAGCGCACGCGATTGGATGTACCTCCTTGCAGCGAGCGGGCATCTGACGCTCGCCGTCCTCTGCGTCTTGCGCGGCCGGAGCAGCCCCGTCGCGCGACCGCTCGCGCTCCTGTGCGTCGACATGTTCGGCTGGTGCTTCGCCACGCTCGCGAAGGATCTGACCGGCGCAGAGGCGTGGAGCTTACTCGACGCGGCGTGCACCGCGCTCACGCCGGCGCTCGCGCTCCATCTCGTCGTCACGTTCGTCGGCGCCGCGCGATCGCGCGCGCGCGTCGTGGTCGTGGCGTACGCGGTGTTCGGTGCGCTGGCGATCTCGTCCATCCTGGGATTCGTCGCCTCGTGGGCCCGCGAGTGGGTGGAGTCGAGCGCGTGGCCGACGGCCTTCCTCGCCGTGTGGGCGCCGACGATGGCGCTCACCCTTCTGCTCCTTTTGCGGCATCTCACCCACGCGAGCGATCCGGACGAGAAGGCGCGCACGCGAACGATCCTCGCCGCGCTCGCGATCGGTGGTGCGTTCGCGACCGGCGACGTGCTCGGCTCGGTCGGGCTCCCGCTGCCGCGCGTCGCGTCGGTCGGGACGCTCATCGCTACCTTGCTCGTCGCGACGGCGGCGTTCCGCTTCCGTCTCTTCGATCGCGACCTGTCGTCCTCCACCGCGCTCTACGCCGTCGCCCTCGCGATCGCCGGCGTCGTCGCGTACATCGGCCTCATCCGACTCCTCGGAGGCAACGTCGCGGCGCTCGCGTTCGGATTGATCGCGGTGACGCTCGTCCTCGGTGCCGCCGTGCGCGAGGTCGCGACCTCCCTAGCTACGCAGCGCGAGCGCGTGGAGCGCTTGGCCGTACTCGGAAGATTTTCGAGCCAAATGGCGCACGATCTGAAGAACCCTCTCGCGACGATCAAAGGCGCGCTCCAGTTTCTCCAAGAAGAGCGCGCGCAGGGAAAATCGATCGACGAACACCACGAGTTCGTCGACGTGATGCTCGAGCAGGTCAATCGCCTGCATCGCGTCGTCGACGACTACCAACGGATCGGACGCGTCGAGCCGGTGCGTCGCTCCGTCGACGTCAACGACGTCGTGCGCGGCGTCGTCGCGCTCGAGCCGCACGCCGCGGAAGGCGTCTCGATTCGCGCGGAGCTCGCCGAGGATCTCCCGCGATGCGAGCTCGACGGCGATCTCGTCGCGGGCGCGCTCCACAACATGATCCGCAACGCACTCGAAGCGATGCCACGCGGCGGAACCCTGATCGTCCGCACCGAGCGCGCCGACGCGTTCGCGAACGGCGGCGTCGTCATCTCCGTCGAGGACGGCGGCGACGGCATGGACGCGCGGCAAGCGGAGCGCGCGTTCGACGATTTCTACACGACGAAAGCGCAAGGGAGCGGGCTCGGGCTCCCGTTCGTGCGTCGCGTCGCGCAAGCGCACGGCGGTGACGTGTCATTGAGCAGCAAGGTCGGCGCCGGTACCATCGTGCGCTTGAAGCTGTCGGCGACCTGAGGGGGACTGCGATGCCGCGAAAGCCGACCGTGCTGACGGTGGATGACGACGCCGCGATGGGAAAGGTGCTCGGCGCGCTGCTCGCGCAAGCCGGGTTCGAGCCGCGTCACGTTCGCTCCGCCGCGGAAGCGCTCGGCGAGCTCGCGACGCGTCCGTTCGATCTGGTCGTCACCGATCTGCGAATGCCGGGGATGGACGGCATGGCGCTCCTCGCGGAGATCGCGTCGCGATCGCCGGACGTGCCGGTGGTCATGCTCACCGCGCACGGCACCGTCCCGCTCGCCGTCGACGCGATGCGCGCGGGCGCCGTCGACTTCGTGCTGAAGCCGTTCGATCGCGAGGAGCTCCTCTTCGTGATCAAGAAAGCGATCGCCGGCGCCGCGCGCGCGGCCGAGGCGCTCCCGGAGTCGCCGCGATCGACGACCGAGCTCCTCGGCGATTCGGCCGCGATGCGCGAGGTGCATGGCGTGATTCGTCGCGCCGCGCCCGGGACGGCGACGGTGCTCGTGCTCGGCGAGAGCGGCACCGGCAAGGAGCTCGTCGCGCGCGCGATTCACGATCAGAGCCCGCGCCGCGAGAAGCCGATGGTGAAGCTCAACTGCGGAGCTTTGCCCGACACGCTCCTCGAGAGCGAGCTCTTCGGATACGAGAAGGGCGCGTTCACGGGAGCGGTGACGCGCAAGCCCGGTCGCGTCGAGCTCGCCGACGGCGGCACGCTGTTCCTCGACGAGATCGGCGACATCACGCCGCACATGCAGGTGAAGCTCTTGCGCGTGCTGCAGGAGCGCGAGATCGAGCGGCTCGGCGGGACGGGACCGATCGCGGTCGACGTGCGCTTCGTCGCGGCGACGCATCGCGATCTCGACGACATGGTCGCGAAGGGCGAGTTCCGCGAAGATCTTTATTACCGCCTCAGCGTCGTGCCGCTTCATTTGCCGCCGCTCCGTTCGCGCGCCGAGGACATCGCGCCGCTCGCGCGCCGCTTCGCGAACGTCCACGCGAAGAGCAACGCGAAGCAGATCTCGCTCGGCGACTCGGCGATCGCGCGGCTCGAACGCGAAGCGTGGCCGGGGAACGTGCGGCAGCTGCAGAACTTCATCGAGCGCCTCGTCGTACTTTCCGACGGCCCGATCATCGAAGCGAGCGACGTCGAGCGCGAGCTCGCCCCGCGACGCGGCGTCAGCGCGCCCGCGACGTCGTCCGTCGCCGCACCTCGCACCGATGCGACGAGCCTCGACAGCGCGCGTCGCGACGCCGAGAAAGAGACGATCCGCAACGCGCTCGCACGCGCCGACGGCAACCGCACGGTCGCCGCGCGCATCCTCGGCGTCAGCCGCCGCTCGCTCTATTACAAGCTCGAAGAGTACGGGCTCGCGTGACGGGTCACGGCGCGCGCCCCACGCCGACGGTGGGGAGCCCGAACGCTTGGCGGAACGCGAGGAAGAACGAGACCGGCGTCACGCCCGGTGGCAACGCGCCGGCCGTGATCGGAAAGCCCACGTCGAGCCGCATCACCGATCGTTCGAGCTGCGGGAACACGGCGCGCACGCCGACGCCGACCGAGTGCTTCGGCTCGATGTGATCGAATCCATTGAACGCGTTCCCGACGTCGTAAAACGCGGCGAGCCCGAGCTGGATCGACGCGAGCTCGATCGGGCGTGATCGAAGCTCGAGGTTCGTCGCGAACATGTCTTTGCCGGCGAAGAAGCGGCTTGGATACCCACGCAGGAGCGACTCGCCTCCGAGGAACGACTGCAGGTTGAGGTAATTGCGCCAGCGATTGAGCGCGGTCGCGGCGAAGAAGATCCGACCGATGCCGATGCGCGGCGTGACGATCGCGACGCCGGTCTTCACGAATCCATCGGAGATGCGATCGGGCTCCATTTCGATCGTCGACTCGACCGCGGCGGTCGCCATCCCGTCGCCGAGCGGCACGGTGTACGCCGCCGCCGCGTAGCTGCCGAAGAAGTCGCGGGTCGAGCCGAGCCCGCGCAAGACCGGGTAGAGGCGAATCCAGAGATCGTGACCGAGGCGGTTGTCTTCTTGAAGACCGAGCGTGTCGACGTCGAGCACGCGGAGAAAATGGCTCGTGTAGCCGTGCCACTGGACGAACGGTCCGATGCGGCTCTCGCCGACCGGAACCGCCGTGCGCTCGAACTCTGCCACGGCTGCGCGATCGAGCGACGGATCGTCCGGAACGCGGTAGATGGCGCGCGCGATCGATCCGCCGATCGAGAAATCGTTCTTCGTCTCCCATCCGAACGATCGCGTGAGCTTCGCCTGCTCGGTGATCGTGCGCGCGCGCCACGCCCACGGCACGCGCGTGGCGCCGGGCTGCGACGGCGTGAACGAGGTGAGCGCGGCGTTCACGTAGCGACGCTCGATCTCGTCGCTCCAGTCGACGCCGGTCGTCCACGCCCAGCGCGTGCGCGACGAATAGAGCGGTCGCGTGATGCTCGCGGACCCGTAGCCCCCTTCGACCGCGCCGCTCGCTCGGTTCACGATCGCGTTTGCGTCGACTACGAGCGCGAGCCAGCGACCGTCGACGCGTGGCACCTCGTAGCTCGCGCCGAGCGAATACGAGAGCGGCCGAAGGACGAAGCGCGCGACGACGGAGTGGTGGAGCCCCGCGAGGTTCATCTCTTTCGGTTCGAGGGTCAGCGACTCGAGCCCGCCGGACGTCGCCTCGACGTCGAAGTCGGGGTAGAGACTCCAGACGTCCTTCGTGATGACGACGAGGCGCACGCGGTTCGACGTCGAGCCGCGCATCGGCACGCAGAGGACGAGCGACAGTTGAGGAACGAGGCGGAGACTCCGCGCCGACTCGTCGACGTCGTGCTTTTTCCAGCTGTCGCCTTCCTTCACGAAAATCTCGTGGCGGAGCACCGAGACGCGCGAGGTCGTGTGGACGGCGTCGAACGCGCGCGGGAGCGGATCGCGGCTGTCGATCGGATCGAGCCGCACGAAATCGATTCGCTCGACGGTCTTCCCTTCGGGAGACGGCTCGACACTCGCGCCGAGCTCGATCTCCGCGTCGCGAATCGCCTGCTCTTCGTACGGCGAGTAACCGCCGGTGAGCGAGCGCGGATCGGCGGACGCGATCCCGGCGAACAGCATCCGTGCGAACGCGACGGCGGCGCAGAGACGCGCGCGGCTCATCCGCCGCCACACCAGAGCGTCAACCGCATCCACTCGGCGCGCCGGCCGAGCTCGTCTTGGTCTTTGGTCGAGTCGAGGAGGAATCGCGAGAGTCTAAGGTCTCCTGATGCGAGTGGGTCGATGTGAAATCCGTTTGCGGATTTCGCGTGGCATCCGCCGCAAGTTCCGAGGACGAGCGCGTCGTGCTCCGGGAGCGCCGTGACCCAATCGGGCCGAACGTCGGTCGGCGAGGTGCCGCTCGCCCACCACGATTTCGGGACGACGTGCGTGCCGTTCTTGATCGCGTCGGTGTTCGCCTGCGCCCACGCGCCTACCGCCGCGGACGAGACGTGCTTCCAATCGGGCGTGTTGCGAACGTTCGACGCGACGAGCGATCGCGCGTCGAGCTGGAACTGATGAAGGACGAGCGTCGAGCCGGTGAACGCGTCGGCGGTGCGAAGCTGCGCGAGCGCTCCGGCCGCGACGAACGTCTGCGTGAGCGTGACGAGCGCGTCCGGGAAATCGGCGTCGGAAATCGCGCCGAGCGCATGCCAACGCTTCGCCCAGTCGAGCGCCGAGCCCACTTGCGCGTACTCGAAGATGACGGTCATCGGAAGCGGCGACGAGGTCGCGTCGTCACCGGGACCGTCGGTCAACGCGAAGACGAGGCGACCCTCGCCGCCGTCGGCTGCGCGGTCGGGCATGTCCGAGAGATCGGTGCGGTTGGTGATCGCGATCAACCGGAATGGCGCGTCTTCGAGGCGGAGCGTCGTCGCCGCGCACGAAGCGCATGCCGAGTCGCATCGATTCTCCGGAACGCGACGCAGCCAACGGCACGTGACGCGATCGTCGAACATCGCCGCGCGGGCGGGCTCCGCTTCGTCGCGCAAACGACGCGACCACTCGTCGAGCCACCGACGCGTCGCCCCCTCCGCGAGCCCGAGCCCCTCCATCGCGCGGCGAAACGAGAGCGGGCCGCCGGTCGCGTTCTTCGCGAGCGGTCCAGCGACGACGGCGTCGTCGACGATGACGAGCTCGCGACCGCGTGCGATCGGAATCGCTTTCGCGTCGGCGGGGAGATCCGTCTCCCAGACGCATCCGACGGCAAGCGACAGAAGTACGACGAGCAAAAGCAGACGATGTTTCACGGGCGCCCCCTTTCGAAAGTTCTCAGAACGTGTGTTGCATGCCCAAGGTCACGACGATCGGCGGACCTCCGACACCGTCCGCGGGGACGACGCCTTTCATGACCAGCGAGCCTTCGAAGAAGAGGTGCGACGCTTCTCCGGTCCGGAAGCTCGCGCGCGTCGCGATGGTGTTCCAGATGCCGCCGGCGAACCCGCGCTTCGTTTCGGTCGAGCCGTTGTACGCGGGCATGGCGAACTCGCGCCCTTCTAGGAATTGACCAACCGCGAGCGTCGATGCGGCTGCGATGAAGCCCATGCCGCCGCCGACGTGCCAGCGTTCGCCGAGCGCGCCGTCGAAGAAGAGCTCGGGGCGCGCGAGCACCCACGTCGTGCTTCCGATGTTTCCCGGACCCGGCGCGCTCGCGCGTGGGTAGTAGAGCATCGGGACGATGAAGACGAGCGACGTGTTGCGGCTCGTCGCGACGCGAAAGCGCGGTCGGATGCCCGCGGTGAGGACGCTCGGTGTGATCCCTCCGACGGCGCCGATGGCGATCCCGTCAGTGATCGCGATGCCGACCTCGCCGATCGCGAGGAACGGGAGACCCGTTGCGGCCGATGCGCTCGCGTGACCGGCCGCGGGGAAGAGATCGCCTTTCGAAGGGCGCGGTGAGTCGACGCGGGTCGCATCGAGCGGCGGAGCGGGGTCGGCGCGCGCGGTGCTCGCAGCTACGAGGAGGACAACGAGGCACGCGGCGAACGGAGTGGGGTGCATTCCGCGCTGCATCGCACGCGGCGTGCCGCGTCCTTGCGATGCTGCGAACGTGGCGATTTCGGCTCTCTCGTCGTTCGCGCGTGCAAGCGAATGCACACACGCGCATCGGGATGCACGTTGCGGCGACGGTCCGACGGTCCTTGACGCGACCATGCGCGGTGCCGACCATCGTGCCGTGCGACACGCGCGCTCCTGGTTCGTCTGCGCGTGGGCGCTCGTCGGCGCGTGGACGATCGCGTGCGCACCGGCGATGGCTCCGCGCGCGACGAGCACGCCGACGACGCGCTTTCACGATCGCTCGCCGCGCTCGCACGCGACGCCCGCGAGCCGGAGGCGCAAGTCGCGTACGACAACACGATCTCGAACGAGCGGACGTACCTCGACGTCGCCGCGGCGCTCGCACACCACGCGGCGCCGGGCCGCGTCTACATCGGCGTCGGACCGGAGCAGAACTTCGCGTACATCGCGCGCGCGCGACCGGGCGTCGCGTTCATCGTCGACTACCGTCGCGACAACTTCGTCCTCCACGTCGCGTACCGCGCGCTCTTCGCGATCGCGCCGACGCGAGTCGCGTTCGTCTGCGGGCTCCTCGGGCGATCGTGCGCCGACGCGTCCACCGCGGTCGAAGCCGACGCCGACGCGGTGCTCGCCGCCGCCGCCGCGCGCCCGCCGAACGCCGACGAACGGGAGCGGATGCGCGCCGCGATCGTCGCGCGCGCTCGCACGTACGATCTCGGGCTCGACGGGGTCGATCTCGGACGCATGGTCGCGCAGCTCGACGTGCTCTTCGAGCGGCAGCTCGACGGTCGTCCGCCGTCGCGCGCCGGCGAGCCGCCGCAGCCGTCGCTCCGCGAGCTCCTCGTCGCGCGCGCGCACGGCGTGCAAATGGGATTTCTCGCGAGCGACGACGCGTACAGAACCGTGCAAGCGCTCGAGCGTGCCGGACGCATCGTCCCGATCGTCGGCGACTTCACGGGCGACCGCGCGCTCGCCGCGATCGCCGCGTGGATGCGCGCGCACGCGATGCTTCTCGGCGTCTTCTACATGTCGAATGTCGAGCAAGACTTGCCGCACGCCGCGTGGCCGCGCTGGATCGCGAACCTCCGCGCGCTCCCGAGCGACGCGCGCTCGCTCGCGATCCGCGCGGTGGTCGCCACACGGGACGGCGAGCAGAGCGTGACGCTGATCCATCCGTACGCTGCGTTGGTCGAGCGCGGCGCGGATGGATCGCCCGTGCGTGAGATCGCGCCGATCAGCGAGTGACGTCGTCGAGGTCGACGACCTTCGCGGGAGCCGCGCCAGTGTGCAGCAGCGTCGTCGGACGCGGTGTCGCTCCGCCTCCGGGCGTCGTCGCGACCACCCAGACGTCGTTTTCGTCGCGCGCGTTGACGCGCTCCGCGACGAGTCCGCCGCCGACATCGACCGAGCGCCACTCGCCGCCACGCTCGCGCCGAAAGAGCATCGACCCCGACGGATCCGTCGCTTCGTCGTGCGCGATGAGCCACAGCGTTCCGCCGGGCGTCGCGGCGGCCGCGCCGATTTGGACGTCGGTGCCGCGAATCGGAAGCGACGATTCGCTCCACCCTCTCCCGTCGAAGTGCATCAGCATCGGCTTGCGATCCGCGTTGCCGTCGACGATCGCGTAGGCGTCGGTTGCCGATCCACCGGCCAGGCGCACTCCGTCGGTGTTGCGCGAGTCCGCGAGCCACTCCACGGGGCTCCCTTCCGCTTGCCCCGGCGTGAAGAAGTACCAAGCGCTCTTCCCGCCGCATCCCGCGCTCGCGAGCATGAACCCGCTCTCGTCGTCAGCTCGCGGGCTGTACGCCGACGCGCAGCCGGGCACCTTCGGCGTCGGCCGTCGCATCTGCCATGGGAGCGCCGCGGACACATAGCCGACGCTGCCACCGCCGTCGGCCACCCACGCGGCGCCGTCCCACTTGAAGAATTGGATGGAGCTCGCGCGGCACCCCTGCGTCACGTACCCGGCGATGCGCGTCTCGTTCGGCCATCGGCCCGACATGGCCTGAACGATCCACTGGTCCTTGCCGAGCGGCGGTGGCGCCGACTCGGCGAGATCGTTCGCGCCGATGCGCGTGAGGCGCTTGCCGGCGTGGACGAAGAGCGCTCCCTCGGTCGCGATGAGCTGCATCCCGCGCGCACTCTTCGCGACGACGTGAAACACGATCGGTGTCGGCGCGGGCGCACCGGCGCGCGTCGGATCGCCTCCGCCGCCCACCGGCGCTTGGACGTTTGCGGGCGCGCCGCACGCGGCGATTACGAGGAGCACCGGCAAGAGCAGCTTCTTCATCGTGGCTCCAAGGTTCCGCTCGCGACGACGATTTCGCCTTCGACGACCGCATCGCGATCGTTCGTCGAAGTGAGATGCTCAACGCGCTGGTAGACGACGCGCCACGCGATCGTATCGCCGTCGGCCGCGCCTGCGACGTCGAGCCAAACCGTGCTCGACGAGCCGTCGATCGCGACGCGATCGTCCTTCGGCAACCCCGGCGCGCGCGGCTGCTGCGGCGCGTGCCGCGCGAGGAACGCTTCGTCGCGAACGCGCAGCTGGCCGCGCGCGTCGCGCGCCTCGGCGCTCACCGCGAGGCGGCGAAAGAGATCGCCGGTCGGGAACGCGTGACCGACCGCGCGCGGCGTGAGGACGATGCGCACGCGCGCGCGCGAGGGACGCGACGCGGCAACGGTGACGGCGGCGCGCACGGACGTCTCGTCGCGCGACGCCGCGAACGCGTGCGACGCGTGGCCGCCGCGAGCATCGGCGACGCGCGGCATGTGGCACGACGCGCAGCTCGTCGCCGCGGAACGCGAGCGCGCGTGCTCGTGCACGGTCGATTGCATGAAGTCGCTGGGCCACGCCGAGTCCGACGGCGCCGTCGGAAAACGGAACTCGTGGCACGCCGCGCAGGCCTCGGGCGTCGCGAAGCGCGCGTCACGCATCACCGCGTGCGGAGCGGCGCGCGGAGCGGCGACATGCGTGCCGTTCGACGGCGCCGTCGGCACGGCGAGCACCGCGGCGTCGGGCACGTGGCACGTCACGCACGCCACGCCGATCGCCGCGCGCGCGTCACCTTCCGGCGCATGGCACGACGCGCAGAACGCGAGCGGCTCACGCGCGTGCGCGCGCTGGTACACCGGGTCCGTCGCCGACGCGCGATGAAGCGACGCGCGCCACTCGCTCGCGATGTCCGCGTGGCACCGCTCGCAGCTCGCGTTGACGCCCGCGACGTCGTACCCCGGCGCGCGCGCAGGACGCGGATGCGGCATCGACGTGCGCGTCGGCTTCGGTGGATCGGCCGCCGCCGACGTCGCGACCGCCACCGCCCCGACGATCACGACGACCCCCGCGCGCACCTCACGACGATAGCAGTCCCCGTCGTGACGAACCTCCACAACGCGCCACCTGAGGCGCAAAGGAGGAGTCGCGATCGCTCGCCGTCGCGTCACGCCCGAGCAATCCCGCGTCGTTGCGCGCGCGCGTCGTGGTTCACGCGCTGGGCCCGCGCTTGCACACGGGAAGCGGAGCTGAAAGAGCTCGGGAGCCGACGACCATGGCGATCAGCAGCGCAACGTTCTTCGCGATCACGGCGGCCCTCGCGGCCGGTGCCGGCGGCGGGTACCTCGTCTCGCAGAACCACGTGTTCGAGCCGCGTGTCGATATCCTTCACGAAGGCGCGCCGATCGTCGTGCAGATGCCCGCTGCGTCGGCGAGCGTCGCGCCGCGCCCCGCCGCGCCTCCGTGCGACGACACCGTCGGCACCCCCGCCGCATGCCCCGGCCCCGGCTACTCGGCCGAAGAGGGCGGCTGCGGCATCCTGACGATGAAGCGCTGCAACGAGTTCAAGCAAGCGTTCAAACCGAAGGTCGCCGAGCGCGCCGTCGAGTGCGTGAACGCGCTCAAGCCGAACGAGCGTTGCGACGTCACGCGCCTCAATCTGTGTGGCCACCTCGCGCTCGTGAACGCGTGCGCTCCGCCCGACGACGTCGTCACAGATGTCGCCGCGCCGCCCGGGAGCGTGACCGCATCGTGCCAAGAAATGATCCGCGGCTGCGGAGGCGCGTCGCTCGGCCCGACGATGACCGATTGCAGGCAGACCGTCGCGGGGATGAACGACGTCGGACGCGCCGCGATGTCGTCGTGCATGAAGAGCCATTGCACCGACAAGGGGCTACTCGGATGCGAAGGGGTTGCGGCCGACGCGAAGTAGGCACGGTCGGTACGAAGCGCGATCGCGTTGGCTCGGGTTCGGATACGGCGAACGATCGCGCGTTCGTCTCACCGCTGCCGCGGCTCGTCGCGTGGAGAGACCGCGCGTTGACTCAGAACGTGAACCCGAGCGCAGCGCTGAGCGGCGCCGAGTAGACGCGTTCGTCGTTGATGGCGCCGAACGGCGTGGGGAACCGCGGGACGGAGTAGAACGGCGCGTCGATGCGGAGCGCGAGGGCGAGGTGGATGCGCTTCGTGCGGAAGATCTCCACGCCGATCTCGGCGAACGCGCCCGCACCGCTCGCGCTCCCCGAGAACGGCACCTGGGCAGCCGAGACGAGGAGACCTGGCGGCGCGCGCGAAGAGATCCAGGTCGAGCTGTATGCGACGCCGCCGCCGAGGAACGGGCTGACTCCGCCGTCCGTGAAGAAATATTTCGCGCCGAGACCGAGCGCCGCGAACTGGCGCAGCGACGCGGCGTTGTCCCGCTCGCCGCCGCGCGCCTCGACGCCGATCGCGAAGCGTGAGCGTTGGTAGCGAAGATCGACCGCGACGCCGAGCATCGGATCCAAACCCGCAGCGCCCGGAGCTTGAATGGCGAGCGCAGCGACGCCGACCCGAACACGGCCAGCGGCGTCGTACGATCGGGGCGCGCTGGCCTCCTGCGCGAACGCTTCCGGGGCGAAGAAGAGCGATGAGACGAGCGCAACGACGGGAAACATCAAGCGAGTGCTCATGGGCGACTTGCAGAGCAAGCGGCGAGCCTGAGACTCGGCTACGGATCGATCGCCACGTGCAACACCTCGCGCTGATCGACGCTCCCCACGATCGCGACGTTCAGCGTCGTCGGCAGCGCACGCTGGGTGATCGCCGCTTCCGTGTAGATCGCATAGATCGACGCGTACCCCGCCGGCACCGTCACCGCGACCTCCGGGAGCGACGCCCAAGCGATCGCGACGCCCGCAGCCCGCGTCTTCGACACGCGGTACGCGAGCCCCTTCCCGTTCGGTCCGTACACGATCGCGATGCGGCCGTCCGCGAGCGCGACGAAGCGCGCGCGGTACACGCTCGCTTGGAAGAGCGTCGCCGCCGACCACGCTTGCCCTGCCGCGCGGAAGTAATACGCGACCGCACCGGACTTCGTGCGAGCGGCGAGGTGCGCGTCGTTCGTCGCGGGATCGACGACGACGTCGTTCGTCGAGATGACGGGATCGTTCGCGAGCGATCCGAGAACGCCGAACGTGACGGCGTTCGCGCTCGCGGTGTCGACGTCGCCCACGCCGCCGGTGAAGGTCCAGTTGGGCGCGAGCCCGCTGACGAGCTCCGCGTGCATCGTCATCTCGGATGCGCGCGCGCCGCCGAAGAACGCGGCGTGGATGTACGAAGCGTCGTTGTATCCGCCGATCGCACCGGAGCGCGGACCGTTCCATCCGCCGCCGTAGTCGGCGATCCAGCTGAACGATCCGCCGCCGCCGTCTTTCACCGTGGTCGCCCAGACGATCTTGAAGCCCGCGGGCGACACCGCGGCGCCGACGTAGTTCGTCGCTGCGGGCAACGCGATCGCGACGTCGGTGCACGACGACGCGAGCGTCGCAGGCGCGAAGCGGCACTCGGCGAAGCGCGACGTCGACGTGTTCACGCCGTATGTCGCGAGCGAGTCGCCGTCGAGGATGGTGCCGGTGTTCTGTTGGACGCCGGCGGGGAGCGCTTGCGACGCCGCACGCGTCCACGTGCCGTTCGCGAAGCGGTAGTAGTCGAGGCGGCGATTGACGAGGACGTCGCACGCGGCGGCGCCGGTGTCGTCGCACGAGTCGTCCGCGAACCAGAGCTCGCCGTCGGCGCGGCGCACGAGATGACCGAGGTGCGGCCCCCATCCGCCGAACATGCCAGAGCTCCCGGCGATGAAGCGGTGGGTCTTCGAGATGACGGCGATGCGCGCTGAGGCGACGTGCGCGTCGGCGGCGGTGGGCGCGTCGCTCGCGTCGGATGCTGCGCCGTCGGCGATCGCATCGAGACCCGCGTCCGCACCACCGTCCGCGCCGCAGTCGACGCACACGGCGCCGCCGGGACTGCTTCCGCAGTGCGCGAACGCGAAGATCGCGAGTGCCCCGACTGGCACGACGACCGTGAGCGCGGCGAGGCTACGCACGAATCAAGAGTGGCATTCGTTGCGTGGGCCGCAACTGGATCAGCCGTGAACCAAGCGAGAATCGCCTAGATCGCGCGCTTCTTCGCCGCCTCGATCGCGGTCGCGTGAATCGCTCGCTCCTCCGCGCCGACCGGCGCGATCGCATCGACGACATCGCGCGGCGACTCGCCCGACGCGATCATCTCGCGCGCCTCCCCGTCCCCCGTGAGCAAATCGAACGCGGGCACATCGTCGACGTACTCGTACGTCTCCGTCCGAAACTGAAACTTCCCCGGGCTCTGATGATGCGCGAGCGCCGTGATCG